>CAZAXA010000160.1:0-11872 GCA_964488965.1 uncultured Phaeodactylibacter sp.
CTACCCAACCGACAAAGGACCAGATTGCCGAATACGTGAACAGCACTCTGGCCGCCGGCCAGGTCATCCCCGGCTACGGCCATGCCGTCCTTCGGGAGCCGGACCCCCGCTTTATGGCCCTGAAGCGCTTTGCGGAAACCAATATCGAAGACGATGATATCGTCAACGTCGTCTGGAAGGTTTTTGAAGTAGTGCCGCCCATTCTCCAGAACCTGGGCAAGGTCAAAAACCCCTGGCCCAACGTAGACGCGCATTCCGGCGCTCTGCTTGTGCACTACGATCTGAAAGAATATGAATTCTACACGGTCCTCTTTGGTGTCTCCCGGGCATTGGGCGTCCTTTCGTCCCTGTGCTGGGCACGGGCGCTGGGTTTCCCGCTGGAACGCCCCAAATCCGTGACGACCAACTGGGTGAAGGGCTTTCTGGCAAAGGAAAAAGAGGCGGTAAAAGAAAATTAATGCCTCCTGTACTTATTGCCAAAATACAGCAGTTGATATTCCCGGAAACACATTGAAGCGCTTCTTCGCCGATGCACTTCAATGTGTTTCTTGTTTCTACCCCTTTCCAGCCTAACTTTTATAGAAGAAAATTTCTCCCAAACTGCTTCTGGTCTGTAAAAATCCTTTATTTTTGGGCGTTCATCAAAATATCATTCAAACTCTCCTAAGCATGAAGTTTCCGGACAACCTGAAATATACCAGGGAACACGAGTGGATACGTGTTGAAGAAGGCAATATCGCCTATGTCGGCATTACTGATTTCGCCCAGCAGGAACTGGAGGAACTGGTATACATCGAAGTCGATACGGTCGGGGAAACACTGGAGAAAGACGAGATTTTCGGTACGGTTGAAGCTGTCAAAACGACATCTGATATGTTCATGCCGGTTTCCGGGAAAATCCTCGAATTCAACCCCGCCCTCGACGAATCGGAAGGCGACGACCCTACCCTGGTCAACAACGACCCCTACGGAGCAGGCTGGATCATTAAAATAAAGATGTCTGACCCCTCAGAATTGGATGAACTTATGGATGCCGAAGCCTACAAAGAACTGGTAAGCTAAAAAAAAATAAAATTTTCTTAACTTTGACACACCAAAAATAAGCCAACCCGCATCTACCCTCGCAAAAGAGCCAATTTAATGAACTTTATCCCTGCCCTGCTGTGGGCAGCAGTGATATTCACACTGTCAACCGGCACAAGCGTCGAAGTACCCCGCCTCTCCACTTTGCTGGAGCCGGATAAGGCTGCACATGCCGCCGCTTACTTCGTTCTCGCCGGGCTTTTCATGTGGGGGGTACACCGCGGCCGGGGCGTCTCCTTCACGGCTGCGGCAGTTGTATTTTTGCTTACTTCACTATACGGAATCGGCATGGAATGCATTCAATATGCCTTTTTTCCGAACAGGTTTTTTGAAGTTCTGGACATTATTGCTAATATTATTGGCTCCTTTTCAGGTGTTTTGGCCTTATTTTTTTTGATAAAATAAAACCTTGTCAGTATGGATGTTTCAATAACTGGTGGAACTTTGGGTGGCCTGTTTGCGGCCATAGTAGTGGGTATCCTCGCGATTATCATCGTGATGAAATCCATTTATGCCCAGCGTGCAGCCCAAGGGCCCCAAGCTGAAGCAGGCCAATCGAGCAAGTCGCCATTGGATGCGAGAACGAAGTACCCCTGGGCAGATGCCTTCAAGTACAGCGGTACCTTCTTTAACCTCGGCCTGGTGTTGTCTCTTGGCCTGACAGTACTGGCATTCGGATGGACCCAATACGAGGAATCCGTGTACATCCCTGATGACGCGCTGGTGTTCGATGAAGAGATCGAGATCGAACCGCCTCGTACCGCCGAACCGCCGCCACCACCTCCGCCGCCGCCGCCGCCCGTGATCGAAGAGGTTCCGGATGAAACGGTACTGGAGGAAGAAGAAGTAGAATTTGTCGACCAGTCTGTCGACGAACGTACAGTAGTGGATGCGCCGGTTGCAAAGGAGAGCGCGCCGCCGCCGCCACCGCCGCCGCCACCGCCGCCGCCGGAACCGGAAGTAGAAGAGATTTTCAAAGTGGTTGAAGATATGCCGCGCTTCCCCGGCTGCGAAGACCTGCCGACCAAAGAAGAAAAGAAGCAGTGCGCCGACAAAAAGATGCTGGAGTTCATTTACAAGAACATCAACTATCCGGCCATTGCCCGTGAGAACGGCGTAGAAGGCACCGTCGTCGTCCAGTTCGTCGTCGAAAAAGACGGCTCCGTGGCCGATGCCAAAGTGGTTCGGGATATCGGCGCCCAGTGCGGGCAGGAAGCCCTCCGGGTGGTCAACCTGATGAACAGCCAGAACCTCAAGTGGACGCCCGGCAAACAGCGCGGGCGCCCGGTGCGGGTACAGTTCAACCTTCCGGTAAAATTCCGGCTGGAATAAACCCACGCCAGTTGCCCCGGCACTGCAAAAGAGCGGCTAATGTCCATCGCTTACATTAGCCGCTCTTCGCATTGATACAGGCAACTTTTAAAAATAACTGGCGTTTTTAACGTAGCGCCTGTATCTTTCCGGGGCAAAATCCGATAAGCCCGATATTGGCCATTATTCCTGGACAGCATGAACACAGTATGATGAGGAGCATTATCCTGATAGCAGCTATTTTCCTTTCTCTGGCGGCCCGGGGACAGGAAGCCCAGCTTGCACAGCAATATTTCCGCGACGGGGAATATGAAAAAGCGGCCATCCTGTACGAAAAGCTCTACAAAGAGAGCAATTTCAACGATTTCTACTTCGACCGCTACGTTGAATCCCTCCTTGCCATGGAGGCCTTCGATGAATGCGAGAAGGTGATTAAAAAACAGTTGCGCCGCGACCCTGAAAACAGCCAGCTCTATGTCACCTACGGCAAATTGCTGGAGCGGCAGGTCCTCGACGAAGAAGCCGAAGAGCAATATCGCCTCGCCATCGGGAAACTGCCCAAAGACCAGTATGCCGTCACCCGGCTGGCCAATGCATTTATGGCCCTCACCAAGTATGACCTCGCCATCGAAACCTATGAAAAGGGCGCCGAACTCCTGAAAGACGAAGAGTCATTTGCCTACAACCTAGGCGAGTTGTATCGCCGCAAAGGCGATTCAGCCAAAATGATCGAAAGCTACCTCAACAGCATCGACTCCAACCCGGGCCGCGCCAACAGTGTTAAGTCTATCTTTCAGCGATACCTGCTTCCCGAAGATTACCAGGAACTGCAGGCCCAGCTCTACACCCGCATACAGGAAGACCCTGACGCCGAATTCTACCCTGAAATGCTCAGCTGGGTCTTTATTCAGCAAAAGGACTATAAAAATGCATTTCGCCAGGCCCGCGCCCTGGACCGCCGCCTCCGCGAGAATGGCGGCCGTGTTTTCCGCATCGGCGAGATCGCAGCCAACGACAATGCCTTCGAGGCCGCTATCCTGGCTTATGAATATATCGTTAAAGAAAAGGGGCCCTCCTCATCCTTTTATATCGACGCCAAACGGGAATCCCTGCGGTGCAAACGCAGACAACTGGTTGAAGGCTATGACTACAGTGCCGAAGAGCTGAAGCTTCTGGAAACGGAATACGAGTCTTTCCTCAGTGAATTCGGCCGCTCCAAATTGACGGCTAACATCATCCTGGAACTGGCGGAACTGGAAGCCCTCTACCTTAATGACCTCGGAAAGGCCATCGGCCTGCTCAATGAAATGATCGGATATCCCAACGTCAACCCCGTCATAGAAGCATGGGGAAAGATCAACCTCGCCGATTATTACCTCATGCAGGGGGAAATCTGGGAAGCTACCCTGCTTTACTCCCAGGTTGATAAGGCCTTCAAGGAAGACCTGCTGGGGCACGAGGCCCGTTTCCGCAACGCCAAACTCTCGTACTATGCAGGGGACTTCCAGTGGGCCCAGGCGCAGTTCGATGTTTTGAAGGCTTCCACCTCCAAACTTATTGCCAATGACGCCCTCGACCTTTCTGTCTTCATCATGGATAACCTGGGGCTCGACACCTCCGCTGCCGCCCTGCAGCTGTACGCGGATGCAGAACTGCTGGTGTTTCAGAACCGATTTGAAGCTGCTTTCCAAAAACTGGATACCCTGCGGCAGCAGTTCCCCGGCCACTCCCTGAACGATGACCTGCTTTACCTGGAAGCTCAGATTTACAAGAAAAAACGAGACTATGAAAAGGCCATTTTCCTGTACCAGGAGATCATCGATAAGCATAAGGAAGAAATCCGGGCAGATAATTCCCTGTTCGAACTGGCGCAACTCTACGAAAACCAGCTCAAAAACACGGAAAAGGCCATGGCCTTGTATGAGGCCCTTTTCATCGACTATTCGGGAAGTACCTTTGCTGTGGAAGCCCGGAAGCGCTACCGCATCCTGCGGGGCGATAATGTGCAGTGAGGCGGGAGTTCAGAGTTAGAGCAACAATAAAAAATAAATTCCCCGGCGGGCGGCCGGGGAATTTATTCAGGAGCTGCCTGACGACGGGGTAAAGCTGCTCCTTACTTGAGCCGGCTTTCGTCGGAAACCGTCAGTTTATGACGTCCTTTGGCGCGGCGGCTTGCCAGTACCTTTCTGCCGTTCTTGGTGCTCATTCGCGAGCGGAAACCGTGCTTATTCTTGCGCTTCCTCCTGGAAGGTTGATATGTACGTTTCATTATTGACGCTTTTTCTATTCCTCAATTAAGTACCCTTGCTGAAAAGCCGGACAAAGGTAAATTTATTTTGATAAACAGGCAAATATACGGCGGGGATTTATGCCATCTTAGATCGTCATGATATCTTTCTCTTTGCTTACGATCAGCTTATCTACCCGCTCGTTGTACTCTTTGGTCATTTTTTCCACTTCGTCCTCTTTGCGCTTGCCGGCATCTTCAGGGAAGCCGGCTTTGACAGCTTTCCTGATCTTGTCCATAGCATCCCGGCGCGCACTGCGAATGCCGACTTTGGTGTCTTCCCCGGCGGCCTTGGACTTCTTCACCAGTTCTTTGCGGCGCTCCTCGGTAAGCGGAGGGATGTTGATGATCACCATTTCGCCGTTGTTCTGAGGTGTGACGCCGAGATTGGCTTCAAAGATGGCCTTCTCAATGGGGGCCAGCATGTTCTTTTCCCAGGGTTGGATGGTGATCGTCCGCGAATCAGAAGCACTGACATTGGCGACCTGATTGAGAGGGGTAGGAGTACCGTAATAGGGCACCTGTATTCCGCTGAGCATGTTGGGAGAGGCTTTCCCGGCACGGATAGAGGCCAGTTCTTTCTGGAGGTGCTCGATGGAATCATCCATGGCCATTCTGGCTTCCTCCAGGTATTCATTTACGTCTTCCTGCATAGTTCAAATTTTTTCAGTTCATTTGGAAGGAGCGGGCATCAGGGGCATCCGCACGTATGCTGCCGCCATTTTTATGTTGAATGTCCAAAAATAAGCCAAAAGCCTTCTTTTTACAAAGAAAAGGACAAGAGTTTGCCCCCTGTCCTTTTCCTTATGTACGGTGGATTGCCTAATCCCGCGATGCTCCGGCATACTGCAGGATGAGATACAGCACCATTACCAGTGCGGATAGCGCCGCGGTCACATAGGTCATCGCCGCCCACCACAGGGCGTCCTTGGCGCCTTCGTACTCGGCGCCACGGGCCACGCCGCTGTTGTCCAGCCATACCAATGCCCGCCGGCTGGCGTCAAACTCTACCGGCAGGGTCACAAAGCTGAAAAGGGTCGTTACGGCAAAAGCAATGATCGTGATCAGCATGATGGAAGGTATGGATGACAAGGTCAGGAAAGCAATGATCAGCAACCACTGCTGGGCCATAGCTGACAAATTGACGATAGGCACCAGCGCCGAGCGCATCTGCAGCAGGCTGTATGCTTCGGCATGCTGAACCGCATGGCCGCATTCGTGAGCGGCAACTGCTGCGGCGGCGATGTTCCTGCCATGATAGACGCCCTCGCTGAGACTTACCGTTTTGGTTGCCGGGTTGTAGTGGTCGGTCAGGAAACCGTGGCCTTCTACGATCCTGACGTCATTGACACCAAAATGGCGCAGCATCTGCTCCGCCACTTCCCGCCCGGAAAGGCCCGAACGGATCGGCGCCTGGCTGTACTTGCTGAACTTGCTCTTCAGCCTCTGGCTGATCACCATGCCGACGACGGAAAGAATGCCGGCAACTATGAAATATCCATAATATGCTCCCATTATAGTTTGCGGTTAGTTCTTAATAAAGTGTATGCAAAATCCGATCTTTATGACGCAAAAAAGGGAAAAAGATCACATCTGGCACACCATTTTTGTCGAGGCGTCATTCGCCTAGTCAAGTATTTCAAAGCCCGTATAACTTTGCAGGGCTTTTGGGATAACAATTCCATCCGGGCTTTGGTTGTTTTCCAGCAGAGCGGCTACAATACGCGCCAGGGCAAGGGCACTGCCATTGAGGGTATGGGCCAGGCGGGTGGATTTGCCGTCGCGGAAGCGCAGCCTCATCCGGTTGCTCTGATAAGTTTCGAAGTTGGAAACCGAACTTACTTCCAGCCAGCGTTTCTGGGCGGCAGAATACACTTCAAAGTCGAAGGTCAGCGCCGAGGTGAAACCCAGGTCGCCCCCGCACAGGCGGAGAATGCGGAAAGGAAGTTCCAGCTTCTGAAGCACGCCTTCCACATGTGCCAGCATCTCGTGAAGCGCCTCGTAGGATTTGTCCGGATGCTGAAACTGTACGATCTCTACCTTATCAAACTGATGCACCCGGTTCAGCCCACGGACGTGAGCGCCGTAGGAGCCGGCCTCTCTCCGGAAGCAGGGGGTGTATCCCGTCAGTTTGATGGGAAAATCCTTCTCTTCCAGGATGACGTCGCGGTAAATATTGGTCAGCGGCACCTCGGCAGTCGGGATGAGGTATAAGTTGTCCCGTTCGACGAAGTACATCTGGCCTTCCTTATCGGGAAGCTGGCCGGTAGCGCGGGCCGTATCTTCATTCACCAGCAAAGGAGGAATGATCTCTTCATAGCCGGCTCTCACGGCCTCATCGAGAAAGAAGGAAATGAGCGCCCGCTCCAGCCTGGCCCCTTTCCCCCGGTAGAGCGGAAAGCCGGATCCCGTAATCTTGGTGCCCAGCTCCAGGTCGAAGATGTTGTATTTCCGGGCCAGCTCCCAATGAGGCAGGGCGCCTTCTCCCAGGCCGGGAAGCTCACCTGGCCAGGGCCTGAAAACTTCATTGTCCTGCTCCCCACTGCCGGCCGGCACCGATTCATGCGGGATATTGGGCACCTTATATAACTGTTCGTCCAACGCTTCCCGGGCAGCCCGGAGCTTTTCTTCCAGTTCCGAAGCCCGGTCCTTGAGGGTAGCGACGCGCTGCCGCATAACTTCGGCCTCCTGTTGTTTACCCTGTTTGATCATGCCGCCGATCTCTTTGGACAATTGATTCCGTTCGGCCAGTACGCTGTCCAGCTCAGTCTGCGTATCCCTGCGCGTATCGTCAAGCTGGATGATATCGTCAATGATGCGGAGTTCTTCGTCAGAAAAGTTCCTGGCCCTCAGGCCTCTGAGAACGCGTTCCCGGTTCGCTCTGATAAAACTAAGTTCAAGCATGATGCAGTATTGATTACATTCTGGTTCAGAAAAGTATCGGGGGATTAAACTTTTTGGGAAAACTTTTGGTTACTTTTTTTGCAAAGATACTATTTGAATTGAAAAATTAAATGTATTTTTGTTGCGCGAAAGCGTAATGGCACACCATAACGTCCTGACGCCTTATAGCATTTCCTGAGGTGTTTTCACTCTCTATCCTGCTATTTCCCACTTTAAACAAAAAGGGCCACCGGGCCGCGACTGGAAGGTGTTGGAGGTGTATTCAATGGTTTGAACATTCACGTATCCCCACTTTTTTTCCGCTTTATTCTCTGAATTTAACACTCAATTTTGCCGGAACACGATTCTTTCACAAAACATTCAAGTAAAAACATACAAGCAAGTATATTATGTTAGATATATCGCAATTGAACTACATGCTTGTGCCTGAGCTGCGCGAACTGGCTGAACAGATCGGGCTACAGGGCTACAAGCGCCTGAACAAACAGGAGTTGATCTATAAAATCCTGGATCACCAGGCCGCCGCCGGCGAAACTGCCGAAGAAGATGACGACGACACGGAAAGCGCCCGCAATGGCCAGCAGGACCAGAGGCGCTCCCCGTCCCGTTCCCAACCTGAAGAGGAAAACCGTCCGGATGAAAATGAAGACGAAGATGAAGACGAGGATGAGGACCACTCCCGTCGCCGGGCGCGCCGCCGCATAGTCAAAGTGGCAGAAGAGGCGCCTTACAGGGAAGAAAGCGGAGGGCATTACCAGGAGGTGAACGAGGCAGAAGCGGAGGACGACAACCGCCGCAGCAGCCACCACCGAACCAACGATAATCCCAACCGCGCAGCCAGAAGGCCTCAGGGGCGGCGTGCAGAGGAGGAGGAAACCTTCGACATCGAACTCGATGGGATCATCGAGGGGGAAGGCATCCTGGAAATGATGCCCGATGGGTATGGATTCCTGCGCTCTTCAGACTACAATTACCTGACCTCCCCGGATGACATCTACGTCTCGCCCTCTCAAATCAAACTTTTTGGCCTGCGTACCGGCGATACCGTCAAGGGGGCCATCCGCCCTCCCAAAGAAGGCGAAAAGTACTTCGCGCTCCTGCGCGTCTCCAAGATCAATGGCCTTGACCCGCAGGATATCCGCGACCGGGTGCCCTTCGATTACCTTACGCCGCTCTTCCCCCATGAGAAGTTCAAACTGACCTCTTCCCCGACGGGCAGGGACATTGGCAACCGCATGATCGACCTGTTCACCCCCATCGGCAAAGGACAACGGGGGCTGATCGTGGCGCAGCCCAAAACGGGTAAAACCTTCCTGCTGAAGGACATCGCCAACGCCATAGCGAAAAACCACCCGGAATGCTACCTGATCGTCCTGCTGATCGACGAACGCCCGGAAGAGGTGACCGACATGAAGCGCAGCGTTAATGCCGAAGTGGTCGCTTCCACCTTCGACGAACCGGCCGACAACCACGTGCGCGTAGCCGGCATCGTCCTGGAAAAGGCCAAGCGCCTGGTCGAAAGCGGGCATGACGTCGTCATTCTGCTGGATTCCATCACCCGCCTGGCACGCGCATACAACACCGTGGCGCCCGCCAGCGGCAAGGTGCTCTCCGGGGGTGTGGAGGCCAACGCCCTGCACAAACCCAAGAAGTTCTTCGGCGCCGCCCGCAACATTGAAGACGGAGGCTCCCTCACCATCCTGGCCACCGCCCTCATCGATACGGGTTCCAAGATGGACGGCGTGATCTTCGAGGAATTCAAAGGCACCGGCAACATGGAACTGCAGCTGGACCGCAACCTCTCCAACAAGCGCCTGTTCCCGGCCATCGACCTCACCCGGTCGAGCACCCGCCGCGAAGATTTGCTACTGGACAAGGACACCCTGCAGCGCATGTTCATCCTCCGTAACCACCTCGCAGATATGAAGCCCGAAGAGGCCTTCGAATTCCTGCGTAAGCACATGGTTGGGACCGTCAGCAATGAAGAGTTCCTGACTTCGATGAACGGCTAGGGGAACCGCCGCGAAATGGACAGCCGGCCGGCTTTCATTCCTGATAATATGTTCAAAGAAAACAAACTACTGGACAGTTTTCAAAAAGCATGAACAGTTCTCATATCCTCGTGGACTGTGAAGTGCGAAGCCGGGTGGTTTTTATTGAACCATTAGCGGCGGCGGTGACTGTAAATAAAACAACTACTGCCGACAACCATGAAAATATCGCTGAACTGGTTAAAAGAATACCTCGACATAGGCCTCAGCCCCGAAGAAGTTTCTGAAATCCTCACCGGCATCGGGCTGGAGGTGGAAGGCATGGAGCAGGTGGAAACCATCAAAGGCGGCCTGGAAGGCGTGGTGGTGGGTAAAGTGCTCGAATGCAGCCGACACCCCAACGCCGACCGCCTGTCGCTTACCAAAGTGGACATTGGCAACGGCGAAGGGCCCCTGCAGATCATCTGCGGCGCGCCCAATGTGGCCGCCGGACAGACGGTCATGGTGGCCACTGCCGGGACGACGCTCTACCCCATCGGCAGCGAGGAACCCCTTGTGCTGAAAAAAGGTAAAATACGGGGCGAAGTTTCCGAAGGCATGATCTGCTCGGAAGACGAACTGGGCATCGGCGAAGACCACAGCGGTATCGTCATTCTGCCTGACGATGCGCCCATCGGCACCCCCGCCCGGGAATACTTCAGAATCGAAACGGACTTCGTTTATGAGATCGGCCTGACGCCCAACCGTTCCGACGCGACCAACCACATCGGCGTGGCCAAAGACGTGGCCGCCTACCTGAAGATCAACCATGGCCATAGCGGCGAAGTCCGTTTGCCTTCGGTTGATAATTTCAAACCCGACAACAACAGCCTGCCGGTGGAGGTCATCGTGGAGGCCCCGGAAGCCTGCCCCCGCTATGCCGGCGTCACCATCAGGGGCGTCGCCGTAGGCGAATCGCCGGCCTGGTTGCGCAACCGCCTGCTGTCCATCGGCCTGCGGCCCATCAACAACATGGTGGACATCACCAACTTCATCCTGCACGAGCTGGGGCAGCCGCTCCACGCTTTCGACCTGCGGCAGGTCGCCGGCAATAAGATCATCGTCAAAGCATTGCCAAAGGGCGCCAAATTCACTACTCTTGACGAGGTAGAACGCGAACTGTCCGGCGAAGACCTCATGATCTGCAACGGCAGGGAAGAAGGTATGTGCATCGGGGGCGTCTACGGTGGTATCAACTCCGGCGTTAAGGACGATACCACCGACATCTTCCTCGAATCCGCCCATTTCAACCCCAAATGGATACGCCGCACCAGCATGGGGCACAACCTGCGCACCGATGCGGCCAAGGTGTTCGAAAAAGGCAGCGACCCCAACATCGCAGTGTACGCCCTCAAGCGCGCCGCCCTGCTGATGAAGGAACTGGGTGGCGGCGAGGTCGCCAGCGAAGTGGTGGATATCTACCCGGAACCCGTCAAACCGGCGAAAGTTGAAGTAAAATACGCTCATATCAGCCGCCTGGTCGGCATCGAGATTCCCCGTGAGGAGGTGCACAGTATCCTGGCCGCGCTGGAGATGAAAGTCCTTTCCGACGGGCCGGAGGCCTTCACGGTGGCTGTCCCGACCAACAAATCGGACGTCACCAGGGAGGCCGATGTCATCGAGGAAATCCTGCGCATTTATGGCTACAACAAGGTGCCCATACCGGAGCAGGTCAAGACCGGCATCAACATCGCCCCCAGGCCCGACCCGGATGAGTTGCGCAACATCGCCGGCAATTACCTGGCGGCCAACGGCTGCCATGAGATGATGGCCCTGTCCTTATCCGAATCCAGATATTACAAGGATTTGTATAAAAGCGTCCCGGAGGAGGCGCTGGTTTACATCAACAACACTTCCAATGCGCAACTGGACATCATGCGGCCCGATATGCTCTTCAGCGGGCTGGCCGCCGTCCTGCACAACCAGAACCGGCAACAGGTAAACCTGAAACTCTTCGAATTCGGCCGCAGCTATCAGCATGGCGAAAATGGCATCAGGGAGGAACAGCATTTAAGCCTCTTCATCACCGGGGAGCGCTATCCCGAAAGCTGGATCAGCAACCGCAAGGGCGATGCCGATTTCTACAGCCTCAAGGCCCTGGTGAGCAATGTGCTGGCGCGCCTGGGCTTCAGCGGGTATCAGGAAACCGCCATTCAGGACGAGGCCTTTGCCTTTGGCCTGCAGTGCCATCGCGGGCAGCAGGTTCTGGCGCGATACGGCCAGGTATCGCCCCGCCTCAGCAAGCAGATGGACATCC
>CAZAXA010000161.1:0-11862 GCA_964488965.1 uncultured Phaeodactylibacter sp.
TGCGCCTGTGCCGCAACCTCGTCGCACACGGCGCCACGGCCTACATGATCCTCCGCGACGACAACGACGGCATCCGGGATGACAAGTTCCTGGAATGCGATTACGATGAAGTCCTCTGGGGGGGGGTCAGGATGGTGCAACAACAGAAACCGCGCCTTTTCCAGCGGTCCGATATCATCAATGAACTTTACGAGCAAAACCGACTGGCAGGCGTAACGGAACAGACTTCCATCATCATTCACGTGGATTCCAGGGGCAGGGGGGAACGCACCGACGTGTACTTCTACCACCATGCTGACAGCCAGGCCAGCCGCGGCATCGCCTTCGACCTGCTGCGCTCCCTGAAGCACAAGTACAAACAATACCAGAAGACCCGCGAGTACCGGGGCACCGTTACCGCCCGCGACCTCCATATGCTGCGGGAAACCAGGACCAATTCCGTTTACATCGAGCTGGCCAACATCCGCAATACCTTCGACCAGCAACGGATCATCGTCGAAAATAACCGCCAACTGCTGGCCGACTGGCTGCTGGAGGGGCTTATGAAGTGAATGATGGAATGTGGGATTTGGACGAACCCCGGAAAAAGCCGCCGCTCATTCCCTTATATCTCCGGCATTTCCGGCACATATGTATCCAATGCATCGTAGATGACCTGGTAGATGCGTTCCCGGACGCGCTTCTGGAAGATCCTGCGGTTGTTGGCGTCCGGAAAGATGCGGTTGGAGAGAAAAATAAAGGCCAGGCCGGCCTCGGGGTCTGCCCAGGCGCTGCCGCCGGTAAAGCCGGTATGGCCAAAAGCCTCCATGCTGATCTGTTCCGGGAAAAAGCCTTCTTTGATCTTTTCTTTAGTAGGCTTGTCAAAGCCCAGCCCCCGGTGGTTGCCATGGCGGGCGCTGGTGAAGTACTCCACCGTCTCCGGTTGGAAATAGCGCTCCCCTCCATAGGCGCCCCCGTTGAGCAGCATCTGAAATAAAACCGCCAGGCCCTCGGCATTGGAGAACAGGCCCGCATTGCCGGCCACCCCGCCCAGCAGCGCCGCTGTTTCATCGTGCACATAGCCGTGGATCAACTGGTGGCGCCAGCGGCGGTCAAGCTGGGTGGGCACGATCTGGCTGCTGTCCCGGCGCAGCAAGGGGCGAAAGCCGGTGCGCTGCAGCCCCATCGGGGTGTAAAAGTTATTGTATGCCAGGGAATCCAGCGGCAGGCCTGTCTTTTCCTCCATCAGCTTCTGGAGGAGGATGAAGTTCACGTCGCTGTAACGATAACGATTGCGGGGGCGCAGGCGGTGAACATCCTTGAAGATTTTGTTGTAATAGCGTTTATCGAAATAAAAGTTCTCCGCTACCTGAATGGCAAAGGTGTCGGAAGGATGATCACAGAAATAGCGGCGGCAGTCGGTATTTTCCATATCCCGGTAGAGCAGGTAGGGAACGACCGGCATGTGAGGCTGCAGGCCCGATTGATGGGCCATCAGTTTTCTTACCGTAAGGTTACGCAGTAGTGAGTTACGGGGCATGCTCATCTGGGAGCGCAGCTTGCCGTTCAGGCTGATCAAATCCTCTTCGTAGAGTTTCATGGCTACCATCGTCGTGGCCGCCACCTTGGTGATAGAGGCCACATCGTAGAGATCCTCACGCAGTACCGGTTGCTCCCTGCCGTAAGTATGATAGCCGAATGCCTTGTCGTAGACCACCGTCCCGTTTTTGACCACCACTACCTGGCAGCCCGGAAATGCCCCTTCGTCAATGGCCGTTCCGACGATGGCGTCGATGCCCACCAGCCTCTCCGGGGCGATATCCGCCTGTTGCGGCAGGCCGTAGCGCAGCCTGAGGCGCGGCAGTTCCATCCCCTGGCCTTTGACAAAAAAGCGGTTGACCGTAAAGGGGAGCCGGCCGCTGGCAGGAATTCCTCCCCAAAGCAGTTGAGCTGCGGCTTCCTGAAGGCTTTCCCCGGCTTCGAAGGAATGAACGACGGCCAGGCTGCTGTCCAGCAGGGCGAGGTTTTCTATACGCCGGAAATTGACAAGCACGAGGGGCGCGCGTTTCGCCAGGGCAAGCACAGCGGCGGCCTGCAGGCTGTCCAGCCCGTAATTGTGTATTGCCAGAACTACCGGCGCCGGCCCTTCCACCTGCTGCAACCGGCGGCCGATGGCCTCCCACGAGCTGCCCTGGAAACTCTCGTAAGCGCCGTATTTCCCAAAGGCTTCATCAAAGGCATTGAAAGAGCCTTCTCCCAGGTGGAAAAGCCGGGCGGCGTTCCCTCCCTGCCGCCGGAAGGGCAACAGGCTGTCGGGGTTGGCCGCCACGATGATGGATTCCTCCTGAAAACGGCGTTGCCAGTATAACCAGCGCTGATCCCCGAAGTATTCGGAAAGCTTCTGGCCGGGCCGGGCCAGGCTGGACAGGGTATCTCCGCTGCTGATAAACATGGAGGCCGGCAGCGCCCGGATGGGGCCTGCCGACAAAGGCGCCTCCGGCGATATTTCCTCAACCTGTTTTTCTACCCACTGTTTGGCCAGCAGGATACGGCGCAGCTTTGCGTGCAAATCCCGTTGGCTCAGTTCACCTCCCCGGTAAGCGGCGCGCAGGTAATCCATCACAAAGCCCGGGTCATTATGGGTGACGATGAGGTCTACACCCGATGCCAGCACCTCATCCAGTTGATTGTCGGCCCTGAGATGAGCCAGCAACAAACCGTCAAACTGCAGGCGCTCCCGGAAGAAACGGCCCACAGCCTCGGGAGGCGGGCCGGGCTGATCGTAAACCATGGGGTTGATCCAAAAACCCGAGACGCCGGCTTCGATGAGATACTGATAGCCCGCAGCTATGCTGTCCCGCAGGCTATCCCGCGCCGGCTGGAGCAGCGGAAGAGCGGCAAAGCCATCCACAACACTGAGGATGTGGCGCTCATTGAGCCACGCTATGACATGGGCATTTTCCTGCAGGCTGCTTTCCGGAAGGGCATGGCGCTGCTCAACTGAGTTCAGGTAGGGCGCCGGCGCCAGGTTGAGGCCCAGAGAGGCCGCCTGCCGCAGGAAAACCTGCCGCAGTTGCTGTTTCATACTGTCGGAAGGAAGGGCCTGCAAAGCTTCCATCGCCGGCAGGGGTACAGCGTCCGTAAACTGGTTGTTGAAAAGAGCGCCGCCAGAGGTAGTGTACAACAAGGGGCGGGGAGCTTCTCCCCGCAGGCTGTCCCGCAGGCTAAGAAAATGTTCCAAACTGAACCCGCTCAGGGCCACCCCTCCTACCCTTCCGTCCCGAACCCACTGATGCAGGCGGCTTTCAGTTTGCCCGTCTCTGGCTACGAGGATCAGCTGGCCGAGCTTTTCCTCAAGGCTCATCTCCCCGATAGCTGTTTCCACAGCGTCTTTATCGCCCTGCAAAAAAGGAGCCAGGCCCGGCAGTTCCGGCAACGGCTGGCGCCGCTCCGGCAGGCAGGCAATAGCCAGAAGCACCAGCAGAACGCATATAGTGAAGCCTCGCATCATGGTAATTAAAGTGCTCTTACGCCTGCTTTTCCCGGTAGAAGTAGGAGGTATGGTTGGCTACATCATCGTAGGTGAGCATACCTTCTCTCCGGTGTCTCAGGAAAAAGCTCAGCATCGCAAAATCTCCCGCACACGCGCCCGTATGCATAAATAAAACGCCGAACAAGGCCCATTGATAGTTAAGGGAAACATAAAAAAGGGCCAGGGCGGCAAAAAAATTGATCACCAGAAAAGGCGCCAGGGCCACGACGACAAAGCGTGGAAAAGCAACCACAAAATGGTCGGCCATGGCGTAGAAAATGAACTTTCTGATGTCGCTGCCATACTGTACCCTGGGCGCCCCCACCAGCTTGTAGGCCAGGCCGTGGATGGCCTCGTGGACGGGGACGAGCAGGCTCAGCGCCAGGGCGGCCCCCAGGGCGCTGTTCAGCACCGCCGTCCCGGCGCCGATCAGGCCGTGACGCGCCTGCCAGATGGCAAGCAGGATCATAAAAAGCAGGAAAGCCAGGTTGAGCAAGAGGTATAAGCGGGTAAGCCAGCCCCGGCGGCCGAACTCTTCCTGGACGAAGGGCAGAATCTCCCCATGCGGGAGCGTCATCCAATGCTCGTAGCGGGGGTGTTGCCTTAGTTCTTCAACCGTCATACCTGCTTTATTCTTCTTCTTCCTGCAACTGCCGTTCCTGCCTGATGATCAGGCTGGCCATTCTTTTGGCTTCCAGTTCAGGGTTGCGCCACCAATCTGCCGACCAGGCCCGCACCGGCCGGTAGCCCCGGGCTTCCAGGGCGACGGCCTGTTCGTATTCCCAGCGGTAGTCGGTAGCCGGCCCCTGGGCCAGGAAGCCGTCCGGCGCAACGTACATCGATTGCTGCTGAGGGCCGGCAGCCTGTATCTTGAGCGGCGCAGGGCCCTCGCCGAGTTGGACGCGGCCCGGGCCCAGATAGGGTTGCAGATGCCGGGCTACTTCTTCCAGGAAGGGCCGGGGTTGGCCATAGGGCGAACGAAAATGCATCCAGCCCGGCAGGCCTTCGACGATGCGGGTGGCCGTTTCACGGTCCTGCTCACTGGCTGCTTTAAGGTATTTGAAATAACTGGCCAGCAGAAAACCTTCCCGGGCATGAGGCGCGGCCGACAATTCATCCAGGACTGTCAGGGGGATGGAATTGACGACGTGAACGCGCTTCTCAGCGGTGCACATCAGGGTGAACATGGATTCCAGCGCCCCCTCTTTGCCCAGGCTGTGGATATGGCCGGTCATGGAACCCCTGAGGTCAATCACGCCAAAGGTTCCGGAAATGACCAGGGTGTCAAACCGCTGGCCGCACAGCTCGCTGATATGGAGTACTGCCAGGCCGTTGCGCTCCAGTTGCTGGATGGCCTCCACCCCGGTGGATCGGCGCTGCTTGATATGCAGGAGGTAAGAACTGATAAGGTCTCGCTGGCCTTTGGACAAGCATACGATGCCGACGGAAGGATAGGTGCGCTGCGGTGTTTTTTCAACCTTATTGAGCAGTCCGATGATGTGCAGGGCCTCCTCCTCGTTGGTTTCGGCCTGTTCATCGTAACGCCCGTCCAGTTGCTCAAAGCGAAGCGCCTCGGGGCCTTCCTGTGGTATGCTGGCGTTTTGATACTGAAGCAGGTTGCCGGGAATGTGGCGGTGGCCCTGGTACAACATACTCCTGCCCACCCCGCTTTGGCCCAGAAAGCTATATGCGGCCGGCGCCGCCCCCTCGGGCAGGGCGTTACCCAGGAAGACGATCCTGCGGGCCAGCCCCCGAAGCATTTTCACCTCCTCCCGGCTGAGCAAGGAAGCATCAGCCACGATGACCAGGCCAAAACGGCGCCCGGCGCCGGCGAAGAGTTCCGCGGCCACCTGAGGAGTGGCCAGCAGGGCGGGCATCATCGAGGAAATGGCCTCCAGCCCGGCGCGAAAATGCTCCTTCAGCGCCAGCGGGCCCTGTTCCTGCTGTTTTCCGGTAGCCATCTGGTAGGCTGCCCGGCTCTGCCGCCGCAGTTGGCGCAGGCCTTCTTCTTTCCGGCGATGCCACGACAGGAGGATCTGTGGCAGCAATAGTGGCCGGAAGGCTTCTATGGTTTCGGCCAATTCCCGAAGGTTGGCATGCTCAGGAGGGAGAACGGCCTGATAGCGGAGGCTCAGGCAATTGTCGAGGAACCAACTTTCAAAGGCGGACTGCCAATCCTGGGGCCTGCCTTTGATGAGCGCTTTCACCAGCCGCCGCGCCCCTTCATTGAGCTGAAGCCAGTTGTGCTGCCAGTCGTAAAAGGCGTCGAAGCCCTCCAGAGACCGGCGCGTAATTTCCAGTTGTTCGATGAACTCATCCAGGAAGCGCTGCCGCTTGGGGATGGTCAGTGATTTATGGCTAACCGGCAGGTGGTACAGGCCGCTCTCATTGGCCTGTTCGAGCAGGTGTTCCAGGCCCTCTTCCAGTTCCGCCACCCGCTCGCTGAAGCCCAGGCGGGGGTGCGCCGTTTTGTGGCTCAGCCTGAGGATTTCATCGTGTACAGCTTCGCGCAGGCCGGAACGCCAACGGGCCAGCGCCCGTTCGAAACCATTCAGCCCTTCCTGTACAACAGGGATATCCCGGCCGTTATCTGCCGGAGGAAAAGCGTATTCGAAGTAGGCGTTATCCTCGAAATCAACCCGCAGTTTTTCGTAGGCTGCCGCTATTTCCTGCCGGGTGGCCAGCATTTCACCGGCCTTGCCGGAAAAGGCGCTTTTCAGCCTCAACCCTCCCATTCCGGAGGCAGCAAAAGCCTCGCCAAACCGCCCGAAGCATTCCGCGATGCGGTCGTTGAGCCGGGAGAGGCGGCGGGCATTGTCCTGGTAATATTGCTCATAATGAGCGGAAAGCATTTCAGAATATGTATTCACCCGGCTGATATGCCAGTGGCGGAGGCTCACCGCCCGGCTCAGCAAAGCCTCCGTTTTCTCTTCGATGAAGGGCTGCGCCTCCTCCCTGCTCATGTGCAGGAAGATACCCGGGTGCAGCCGGTTGAGGGGGCTGCGCAGTACGCCTTCTTCCTTCAGCAGGCGGCGGCAGGAGGCGATGGCCTGGCTGAGCTGCTCGTATTCTTCGTAGGAAAACTGATAGTCCTGCGCGTTGAGTTGGGTAGACAGCGTTTCCTTGCCTTCTTTGCGGATACTCTGAAGGTAGAGGCCGACGGTTTCCGTCCAGTTATGGTTTCCGAAAGCAGGGCTGCGGGTGGCCAGGTAGCTCTTATCGAGCTTGCTTTTCAGGCGTTCTGCACGGGCGGCCAGCCGGCGGTAGTCTTCCCGGGGATAGGCCAGTTCCGGCTCTTTGGTGTTGGCGGCAGCGCGAATGATCTCTGCAAACAGCGGCAAATCCTGATGGATATCCCTCAGCAGGAAAGAAAGCCTGCCCAGGCCGAGCTGTTCCAGGCGTTGCTGTATTGCCCGCAGGGAAGGCAGGCGGGGAGCAACCACCAGGCAATGCTGGCCATTGGAGAGGGCGTTAGACAAGAGGTGTACCGCCAGGTGAACCCTTCCGCTGCCGGGCAGGCCGGCGGCCAGTGTAGCGCCGTTGCTGAACACTGCCGCGGCAGCAGCAGCCTGAAAGGGGTCGAGCGGCAACATGCCCAGCGCATGGGCGGGAGGCGCGCCGTCCTCCTCCTCTACGGCTTCAGCGCCGGGAGCGAAAAGTTGCCGGCATGGAGGATACAGGCCCAGTACTCCCGCCCAGTGTATGCGAGGCTGGCCTGCATACCTGTCCAATTCCTCCACCCCGGGCGTATCGGTGAGGGCAATGCTCTCACTGGCATTCTCCAGGTTCATGCGTTCGCCGGCATCCCGGCAGAGGCGGGCCAGAAGCGCGGCATCGATCCTGCCTCCGGCCAGGGCCTTTTCGAAATGGGCAGTAAGTTCCGTGCCGGCCGTTATATCCCAGTAAGCAAGCAGGAAGCGGTTGAATTCCACCTTCTGGAATTGCCTGCGCGAAAGCGTCCAGCGCCCGACCTGCCGCAGGCTGGGTTCAATGTTCAGGCTCCATATGAAGAGCGGTGCGGCAATGGCCCCGCCCTGCTCGTCACGGCCAAGAACGATGGGAAAACCCAGGCCGAAAGGCTGATAACCTCGTACTCTTTCCGAAGCGCGAGCTTCAAAATAGGCGGACTGAAGCGCCTGGGCGACGGGAAAGGGAGGGTCGACAGCCATCTCAAAGGGCCGGCCTTTCAGCAGGTTTTCCATCAGGATATAGGCAAAATCACCTTCCAGGCGGGCAATATCTACGCGCCGGGGCCGGATGGGAAGGGCATTATTATATATCGCCCAGTCGCCCCTTTTCCAAAGCCCGGCGGCACTGTTGTCAGGTTGGCTGCTCATCTGATCAGTTAAAAGTGGTTTCCGAATGTCAAGTGCTCAAATATACCAAATTATGCTATCCCATTGAATATGGGAGAAGAAAGTGTCGTTTCAACAAAAGCTCCACCGGTATTTGAAAACACATCCGCCTCCCGTCCGAAAAAACGATTTTTTTTTGATTAAAAGCCCAATTGGGCGTATATTACTCCATGACAATCAACTATTTAAATTTGTTTAACCTTTTGTTGCCCATCACGGAGTAACGTTAAACAAAATACATTTTGATGCCAGGACAAAAGATGCCAAATATAGCTGTTATCCTTACCGATGCCAATCGAAAAATACTCTGGGTCAACGAAGATTTCACAAAGATCACCGGCTACACCCTGACGGAGGTGATCGGCAGAAAGCCCAGCCTGCTCCAGGGGCCGGAAACGGAAAGGGAGGCCATCGGCCGCATCCGGCGAAGCCTGGAGCAGGAAGTCTCCTTCCGGGAAGAGATCACCAATTACCGCAAGAACGGAGAATCTTACCTGTGCAAACTGGTGATCCACCCGGTATTTAACCGGGAGCAGCAACTGACCAATTTCATCGCCTTTGAAGTGGATGGCGACACGGTGCTGGACACCGCCTCCATCCCTCTGTTGCAACTCCATGAAAAGTACAGCTCCAGCAGCCTCAAAGGAGTGGAAGAGGTAAAACTTTTCTTCCGCCTGAAGAACCTCATGGAAAAAGAAAAGATATATCTGGATCCCAACCTTTCCCTCCGGGAAGTAGCGGATAAGCTCCACACCAACACCAAATACCTCTCCCAGGTGGTCAACCACCATGCCAGCTGTAATTTCCAGGCCTTCATCAACACCTACAGGGTGAAAGAGGCCCAGGAAAAGATCACCAGCGGGCAATTCGGGAACCTCACCCTTTTCGGCATTGCCCTGCAGTGCGGCTTTAAGAACAAGTCGACCTTTTATAAGGTGTTCCGGGAGGTTTCCGGCCAAACGCCCAGAGTGTATATTCAGGGCGCAGGGGGGAGGAACGAGTGAAAGAAAAGTAAAAGGTTTGAGAACCTTAGCGCCGGAACGCTGCAGGTAGGTTCTTAAACCTGGATCAGCCATGAAGGTCTGAATTCGTAAATACAGACAGCAATCAGCCCTCAAAAATTGGTATTCAGGATAATAAGGGAGAACTTGTCCTCACAAGACCTCTCCTGCCTGTATATCCCTTGTTCCAAGGAAGGCAAATACACCCAGGAGTTTGCAGAACAAACAAAGAACAAAATATGAGCGGCATACGAGAACTCCTGGGTTTCCAGTTCTGGGTTGACAATGCCAAGCGCGCGCCTATCGAAGCCTTGCTGGCTGAAAAAAAGAAGGTCCCGAAGGAACGGGCAGCGATCCTGCGGGAACTGGAAGAAGAAGCCCGCCTGATGAACGGCAATGGCAATCTGGCAAAAAGGATAAGCAAGAGCACGGGCTAGTCATCGAACTGAAAAGGTGGTAGGACCCCGGATTACTCCTCCGCTACTCCGCTCTCTTCCTCTTCACTTTCCACCTCATACGGCCGCTTGCCGAAGATCGCTACCAGGTCTTTCTTGAACACCACCTCTTTCTGGAGCAGCAGGCTGGCGAGTTTGTCCAGTTCATCGCGGTGTTCCCGGAGCAGTTTCTTGGTGCGTTCGTAGGCTATTTCCACCAGGTTGTGGACTTCCTGGTCGATCAGTTGGGCGGTGGCCTCGCTGTAGGGCTTTTGCAGGGATTGCTCGTACTGGCCGTTGCTGTCGTAGTAGCTGATGTTGCCCAGCTTTTCGTTCAGCCCGTAAAAGGCGACCATGGTGTAGGCTTGTTTGGTGACCTTCTCCAGGTCGTCCAGGGCGCCGGAGGATACTTTGCCGAAAACGACCTCTTCGGCGGCGCGCCCGCCCAGGGCGGCGCACAGCCGGTCAGTCAGCTGTTCCTTGTTGTAGATGACGTTTTCCTGAGGCAGATACCAGGCGGCGCCCAGGGAGCGGCCGCGCGGCACGATGGAGACCTTAAGCAGGCTGTCGGCATGCTCCAGGTACCAGCTGGCGGTAGCATGGCCGGCCTCGTGATAGGCGATAATCTTCTTTTCCCCTTCGGAAATGATCTTACTTTTTCTTTCCAGGCCGGCGATAACGCGGTCGGTAGCGTCGTAAAAGTCACGCATCTCGATAGCCTGTTTGTTCCGGCGGGCGGCGATGAGGGCGGCCTCATTGCAGACATTGGCGATATCGGCGCCGGAGAAGCCGGGCGTCTGGGCGGAGAGAGTGTCCAGGTCGATATCTTCGGCCAGTTTCAAGGGCTTGGTATGTACTTTAAAGATGGCCAGCCGTTCTTTGCGGGTGGGCAGTTCCAGATAAATCTGCCGGTCGAAGCGGCCGGGGCGCAGCAGGGCCCGGTCCAGCACATCTCCCCGGTTGGTGGCCGCCAGCACGATGACGCCGGTATTGGCGCCAAAGCCGTCCATCTCCGTCAGAATCTGGTTGAGCGTATTTTCCCTTTCGTCGTTTGACTGCAGGGAGACGGCCTTGCCGCGCGACCGGCCCACGGCGTCGATCTCGTCGATAAAAATAATGCTCGGCGAGTTCTGCTTGGCCTTCTTGAACAGGTCGCGCACCCGGGAAGCCCCCACGCCAACGAACATTTCCACAAATTCAGAACCAGAAATAGAATAAAAGGGGACGCCCGCTTCACCGGCCACTGCCCTGGCCAGCAGGGTCTTGCCCGTGCCGGGAGGGCCGACAAGCAACACGCCTTTGGGAATCTTGGCGCCGAGGCGGGTGTACCGGGCGGGGTTTTTCAGAAAATCGACGATCTCCTTGACTTCGACTTTGACCTCTTCCAGGCCGGCGACGTCGTCGAAGGTGGCGTCGCTCTGCCCTTTCTCAAAGAGTTTGGCCCCGGATTTACCCATGTCGAAGATGTTGTTGCCCCCGCCGATGCCGCCTCCGGGGCGCATGCGGCGCAGAATGAATACCCAGATGCCGACGATGATCAGCAGGGGCAGTATCCAGGAAAGGATGTTGCCCCACCAGTTCGTCCGGGTAATATAATTGACGTCGATGCGCTCCTCCGGAGGAACGCCCTGCTGCGCTTCTTCCAGGCTCTTTTCAAAGGTTTCTATAGAGCCGATATTGATCGTATAATGCGGGCCAACGGTATTGCTGTCGATCTTTCCGTAGCGCCCCTGCCCCAGTTTTTCCTTTTTTATATAGACCTCTGCCGTCTCTTTATTGACTACCGTTATGCGTTCTACATCCCGGTTGGCCAGCATTTCGCGCTTGAATTCCGTCCAGGATACCTGCTCTGCCCCGTTGCTGCTGAAATAATAGTAGAACTGTATGATCAGCAGGGCCAGAAGAACGTAAAATATCCACGCATTAGCACTCCAGGAAGGGCCTTTATTGGGTTGCCCGGAAGGCTGCTGCCCCCCTTGTGAGGAGTTTCTCGGATCTTGTTGTGCCATAAATGCCTGTTGGTTAACAATAACTTCTATTAATAGAAACCCACTTCCGGCACTGTTGTTTAGAAGGGATTTTACACGATATCGTCCGGTTCTTCCCCCACCAGCCGGTGTATGGAGGCGAACTGCCGGGCAATTTCCCGCACCTGGGCCTTCACTTTTTCCCGCTCCTGGTGCTGCTTATACATCCGGATCCCGCTCGCCCCCAGCGCGTTCCAAAAGCCGCCCCGCCTGGGGTCGTATTCGACTTCGGGAATGTTCCCGGCCATCTGCCGGATGCGGTAGCCGTCAAAGTTGTCGAGCACCCACCTCCTCATTTCCCGGGCGAAACCGATGAAAATCTCCAGGTCAACCTCAAAGTTATCCCCTTCTATGACCCGCCGGGCAAGCGCCTGCAGGTCCTCAAATGGCTGGTCCAGGTTTGGCATGGTTCGTTTTTTAGCTTGTATGGTTTTCCATCCGGCAATATAATAATAAACTACAACCCCTCCAGCCACTCCATAAAAGCCCTTCTCCCCTCCCCTTCCCGGAAAAACCAGCTGGCCGCATCCAGGT
>CAZAXA010000162.1:0-11361 GCA_964488965.1 uncultured Phaeodactylibacter sp.
ATTGTTGTCGTCACAATCCACATTGGCGCAGACGCCGTCGCCGTCGGCATCGCCGATGCCGGTGCAGGCGGTGGGCGTGCCGACGCAGTTGCAGTTGGCGTCGACTACGTCGTTGATGGTGGTGTTGTCGCCGTCGTCACAGGGAGTGCCGATGTTCGCATGTATATCCGGGCAGTCGGCATTATAAAGGACGTATTCTACACAGAGCTCCGGGGCCTTTGCGGCGCCGCCTTCGTAGGGCTCGGCTATACGGCGGCCTGTGCCTTCGATGATGAAGGCCAGCGCGCTGTTGGCCGTATAGCCGGGGCGGTTGACGATTTCCTGGACAATGCCGGACAGGTTGGGAGTGCGCTGGGCCAGCCCGGCGGTACCCGTCGTCAGCCAGTCTGGCGGAGACCAGGAGACGGAAGCGGCGGTACGAGGCCGGTTGCTGACGTTGCGGTTGCTTGAAGCAAAGGTAGGCGCATTATCGGAAGCCTGCCCGGTGATGGTGAGGCTGATGGGGTTTTCGTTGACCGCTTCGTCGGCTATGAACTGCATATAAGCGCTCATGATGGTGGCGCCGGCCGGGATATTGAGGCCGGTGAAGCGTATGCCGACCGACTGGAAGCCCACGCCGGGTTCGTTGACCAGTTCGAGGTCGCTGCCGGTCAGGCTGACGCTGCCGGTGGGGCGCTCCTCCGCGTCGTCGTTGCCGGTACTCACTTTGGAACAGACGGAAACAGGGCCGGAAGTGACCTGTATGGTAGCGGTTATGGAGCTGTTGTTGTTATTGTCTTTTGCTATGGCAGAAATGGTGTAGTTGCCGTAGGCTGGGATCGTCCAGTTGACGGAGTATGGCGCCTGCATATCCGTGCCCACGGGGTTGCCGTTGACGAAGAAGTCAACCCGGGTAACCGTGCCGTCGCTGTCCGATGCATCGGCAGTGATCGCGATCGGCTGAGGGATAGTGCTGTAGTTGGCGCCGTTCATCGGGGAGGTGATGGAAACTGTCGGAATGGCCCCCACCATGCTCTGCTTGATGATGGTCAGGTAATCATCGATAGCGCCCGTCTCCCGGATGAATTTAATGTCCATCTGATTGCCGGTGACTTCCATGTACATGGAGCCGTATTGGGTAATGGTGCTGTACATTACCGGATGGGGCGTAGTTGCGGCGCCGGTCTTTTTGGCGGCGGAACCGGTAACGATGTACACCGTCCCGGGAGTGGTGGCGCCGGCGCTTTTCATATAAGGGCCGTCGCCGTTCATCCTGCCGTCGCCCAGGTCTAGTCCCATAGTGGCGGGATTCCAGGTGTTGGACTGGCCGTAATGGCCGTGTATCATATAGGAGCGCTGCCAGTTATGGGCGTGCCCGACCAGCACCAGGTCGACGCCATGAGCTTCCAGAATAGGCAGGAACCTTTGCCGCATGGCCGTTTCTTTGCCGCCGCTGTCGGACTCGCCGTCCTTGGAGTACGGAGGATGGTGAAAATAGGCCACCTTCCAGTGCTGGTTGGTGCTGGACAGGTCGTTTTCCAGCCAGTTGTACATGGGGCCGCCAATGTTGCGGTTCTCGTCGTCCGAATTGAGGACGACGAAGTGGATATTCCCATAATCAAAGGAATAATAGGATTCCGTTCCGGAAGCGACGCCTCCCGCCTCCCCGTTTTTCGGCATGGTAAAAATATCGTAATAAGGGCCGGACTGGCTGGAACTGCTGGCGGTTATGGTTTCGTGGTTGCCGATGGCGGGCCACATGACCGTATTGGCTATCCGGTTCTCATACATATTTTCGAAGATGGCGGCCTGGAATTCCGCATCGGTGCCATCTTCATAGGCATTGTCTCCCAGCAGGAGCATCATATCGAGAGGGCCGGAGCCGAAGAAATTGTAGAAAGCGTCGCGCACCGCCCTTTGTTTGATATCGCCGGTGCCGCAATCGCCGAGCACCCAGGCCCGGATAGTCTGTACCGTTCCGGGGTTGGGCGAGGTTTTGAAGTAGTAATTGCTGCCGGGAACGGTCAACTGCCCGGAAGTATTGCCAACCGCATAATAATAAGTGGTATTGGCAGCCAGTCCGCTGATCTTGACCTCATGCTCGGTACGGCTGCCGCTTATGGTATTGGTGAAGGCCAGGTTGGAGGAACTCGTCCCGTACCACACCCGGCTGGAAGTGGCTATATCGGTCCTCCATCGGATGGTCATACTGGTGGGAGTCCCAACCTGCAGGTAGGGCCCCCGTGTGATCGTTTGCGCGTAGGATTCAATACCAAAGAGCATCAAACAAACACCAATCAACAAGTAGAGGTTTTTTTTCATTAGGCCGTCATTTTTGTAAACAGAAGCTGTGCTATTATAATATCTGGTTTTGTCTGAATAAAGCAGAGTGGGATTTCCGGCCATATAACAATTTACTGTACAGTACAACCGAAAAGTGCCACTGCCCTTGTGCAGTAGTAGGGATGGGTGAAACAGGAGCAGACGTCTAAAGGCTCTCACTGCCGGATCAAATAACCGGCAGGTTTAGCCGTTGAAACTCAGGCTGTTTCCCCTCACATGGGGAAGCAAGCAGAAGTTTTTCAGAATCAGGCTTTATACAGAAACAGGAAAGGGTCTCTAAAGGACGCTGCCGGGCACACTGTCGTATCCGGCGCTTTTTTTCATATTAGTAAGCCACAAATTTAGCAGACTTACCGGAATTTTTCCTTAGTTAGGTGAAAAAAAGTTACAGGGCATCGCTTCGGCTTTTACTACGGAGGTTTCAGGTTAAAAGCCGGGAGGCAAGCCCGTAAAACGAACTTGCCTCCCGGCCAGGAAAAAGGGGGTCAGTCTTTCTGAATGACAAATTTTGCAGATTGTACCGTATCTTCAATGAAGGCCTGGAGGAAGTAAATGCCATCGGGCAGGGACAAGCCTTCCAGAGTGATGGCATTATGGCCTTGCCTGATCTCACGGATTTCATGCAGCACTATCTGGCCGTTCAGGTTCCGGGCCTGTACCCGCATCTGGCCTTCGGCCGAGCTGCTGAAGGCAACCGTCAGTTTGTTGCTGGCCGGGTTGGGATGCAGGGCGATGGGGCTGATCTGCCCGGGAGCGGCCGGCTGTCCGCCGTTCCCGGCATCAACAACCGAAACGGTATTACTCATTGCAGTATTGGCCACAGGCGGAGCGGGGCGGAGGCCCGGCGGGGAGTAGAAGTACTCCACGCAAAGCTCCGGCGCCGCCGCCGGCGCGCCATTGAAGGATTCGGCGGTTCTGCGCCCCGTGCCCTCAATGATGAGCACGATAGAACTGGCGGAAGTGTATCCGCTGCGGTTGACAATTTCCTGGATGATGGCAGAGATATCCGGCGTTTGCTGCGCCGGGCCGGCCTGGCCTATCGTCAGCCATTCCGGAGGCGACCAGCTTATTGCAGCAGTGGTGCGGGCCCGGCTGCTGACCTCGAAATCAGCATTGGCAAAGGCCGGGGCATTATCGCTGGCCTGGCCGGAGATGATAAGGTTGCAGGGATTGTCATTGCGGGTTTCATCCGCCGCAAATTGTATATAAGCATTGGCAATGGCCGCTCCCGGCGGGATGTCGAGCCCGTTGAACCTGAGGCCGACGGCCTGTAAGCCCTGGCCGGGATCATCAACCAGTTCCAGGTCGCTGCTGGTCCTGCTCACACCGCCGTCGGTACGTTCCTCAACATCGTCTTCGCTGGCGCTGACCCTGGAACAGGCAAATATGGGCGCCGAATTGCCGCCGCCACAGCTGCAGTCCGCCTGTATAGTCTCTCCGAAAGTGGTGTTGTCGCCGTCGTTGCAGGGATCGCCGGGCTGGTAGGCGACGCCGGGGTCGCTGTCGTCGCAGTCGACGGCAACGGGAAGGCCGTCGCAGTCCGCATCTTCAGCCGCGTTCCCGATATCCGGGTTATTGTCATCGCAGTCTTCAGCGGCAGGCACGCCGTCGCAGTCGGCATCGCCGGCATTGGTACTGGTAATGGCGGGGTCGCTGTCGTTACAGTCAAGCCCGGTGGGTACGCCGTCACAATCGCCATCGCCGGTATTGGTGCTTACAACGGCGGGGTCGCTGTCATCGCAGTCAAGCCCGGCAGGCACGCCGTCACAGTCGCCGTCGCCAGTATTGGTAGTAGTGACGGCAGCGTCGTTATCGTCGCAATCTATATCGCCGCAGACGCCGTCGCCGTCGGCATCCGCCGTAGTAATGGAAGCATCGGTATCGTCACAATCCAAACCGGTACAGACGCCGTCGCCATCCGCATCGCCGATGCCGGTGCAGGCGGTGGGCTGGCCCACACAATCACAGTTGGCGCTAATGGCGTCATTGGCCGTGGTATTGTCGCCGTCGTCGCAGGCGTCGCCGAAGAAGGCCGACTGGCCGGGGCAATCGTAGTTGGGCGGCGTATCGAAAAAGTCGATACAAAGCTGTGGCGCCATGGCGGAGGCGCCATCGAAGGATTCTGCGGTCCGGCGGCCGCCGCCTTCCATCAGGATGACGATGGAACTGGCGGAAGTATATCCACTCCGGTTGACGATCTCCTGGATAACCGATGAAATATCCACCGTTTTCTGGGCTGCGCCGGCATTACCTACTCCTGACCAACTACCCGGCGACCAGGCCGCCGAAGCAGTGGTGCGGGGCCGGCTGCTGATATTGAAGGCCGTATTGGCGAAGGCGGCGGCATTATCGCTGTCTTCGCCATATATGATGAGGTTACAGGGGTTTTCATCCCTGGTCTCATCGACGGTGAACTGAACATAGGCGCCGACGATCTGCGCGCCCTGCGGGATGTTCAGCCCGTTGAACCTCAGCCCGACAACCTGCAGGCCGCGGGTGGGCTCATTGACCAGCTCCAGGTCGCTGCTGTTCAGGTCCATATTCCCATTGGGATGCTCTTCGGCATCATCCGTACTGCTGTTGATGGCGGCGCAGGCGGAGGCGGGCTCGGTCGTCCCTCCGCCGCAACTGCAATCCGCTTGTATGGTTTCTCCATAGGTGGCGGGGTTGCCATCGTCGCAGGCGTCGCCGGGTTGGGTGGCGACGCCAGGGTCGCTGTCGTCGCAGTCCTGGCCCGCCGGCACTCCGTCGCAGTCCATGTCGCCGGCATTACTGCCGAGGGCAGGATTGCCGTCGTCGCAGTCTTCGGCCGTGGGTACGCCGTCACAGTCGGCATCGCCGATATTGCTGGAAGTGACGGCGGGGTCGCTGTCATCACAGTCCTCGCCGGTGGGCACGCCGTCACAGTCGGCATCGCCGGCATTGCTGGAAGTGACGGCGGGGTCGCTGTCGTCACAGTCCTCGCCGGCAGGCACGCCGTCACAGTCGGCATCGCCAATATTGGTGGAGGTAACTGCCGGGTTGCTGTCGTCACAATCGATATCGGCGGGTATGCCGTCACAGTCCATGTCATGGACATTGCTGCCACGGGTGGGGTCGTTGTCGTTGCAATCCTCTGCCGTCGGCACGCCGTCGCAGTCGGCATCGTTGTCGTTGAGGCCAACTGAGGGGTCATTGTCGTCACAGTCATCAGCAGTGGGAACACCGTCGCAGTCGGCATCGCCGATATTGGAAGTGGTAACGGTGGGGTCGCTGTCGTCACAGTCCTCGCCGGTGGGCACGCCGTCACAATCGCCGTCCCCGGTATTGGTACTGGTGACGGAGGGGTCGCTGTCGTCGCAGTCCAGCCCGGCAGGCACGCCGTCACAGTCGGCGTCCCCGATATGGGTAGTGGTGACGGCAGCGTCGTTATCGTCACAATCTATATCGCCGCAGACGCCGTCCTGGTCGGCATCCACGGTAGTGACGGCGGCATTATTGTCATCGCAGTCCACATCGGCGCAGATGCCGTCGCCATCCATATCGCCGATGCCGGTGCAGGCGGTAGGCGTCCCGGCGCAGTTGCAACCGGCGTCGACCATATCGTTGACAGTGGTGTTGTCCCCATCATCACAGGAGTTGCCGATATAGGCCGAGAGGGCCGGGCAATCGTAGTTGGCAGGCGTATCGAAGTAGTCGATACAGAGCTGTGGCGCTCCCGCCGGGTCGCCGTCGACAGATTCCGCTACTCTCCGCCCGGCGCCTTCTATCAGGATGGCGACAGAACTGGAAGGAGTATAACCGCTGCGGTTGACGATCTCCTGAATGACCGGAGAAATATCCACGGTCCGCTGGGCGTCGCCGGCAGCGCCCACGGCCAGCCAGCTGGCGGGCGACCAGCTGACGGACGCACCGGTACGGGGCCGGTTGCTGAGCTCGAAGCTGGTGTTGGAAAAGAGGGCGGCATTGTCGCTGGCCTCTCCATAGATGGTGAGGCTGCAGGGGTCGTCATTATTGGATTCATCGACCGTAAACTGGATGTAGGCGCCGACGATCTGCGCTCCCTGCGGGATATTCAGGCCGCTGAACCTCAGGCCGACGATCTGTGCGCCACGCCTGGGTTCGTTGACCAGTTCCAGGTCGCTGCTGTTGATGTCCATATTCCCGTCAGGATATTGTTCGACATCATCGCTGGTACCCTGAATGGCAGCACAGGCAGAAGCGGGCTCAGTGGCGCCGCCGCCGCAACTGCAATCTGCCTGAATGGTTTCCCCGTAGGTGGCGGGGTTGCCATCATCACAGGCGTCGCCGGGCTGATAGGCGATGGAGGCGTCATTGTCATCGCAGTCGATATTGCCGGGCAGGCCGTCGCAGTCCATATCATCGGCATTGCTGCCGAGATCGGGGTTGTTGTCGTCACAATCCAGATCGGAGCAAATGCCGTCGCCGTCCATATCGCCGATGCCGGTGCAGGCGGTGGGCGTCCCTGCGCAGTTGCAGTTGTCATCGACCGCGTCGTTGACGGTGGTGTTGTCCCCGTCGTCACAGGCGTTACCGATATCGGCCGACAATCCGGGGCAATCGTAAGTGGGCAGCAAAGCGTACTGCACACAGAGCTGGGGGGCGCTGGTTGCAGAACCTTCGTACGATTCCGCGACCCGCCGGCCGGCGCCTGTGATGATGAAAGCCACTGAACTGCTGGCCGTATAACCAGGCCGGCTGACGATCTCCTGGAGGATATTGGAAAGGTCGGGAGTCTGCTGGGCGATGCCGGCATCACCCACTGCCTGCCAGTCTGCCGGCGACCAGGCCACCGAGGCGCTGGTGCGGGGGCGGCTGCTGATGTTGCTGTTGCCGGTAGTAAAAGTGGCGGCATGGTCTGTGTCCTCCCCATAGATCGTCAGGGCGGAGGGGTTGTCATTGGCGGCTTCGTCGGCGCAGAATTGAATATAGGCGCCCATTATGGAAGCGCCCTGTGGTATGTTCAGGCCGTTGAAGCGCAGGCCTATCGCCTGGTCGCCCTGCCCCGGCTCGCTGACCAGTTCAAGGTCCGAACTGGTGAGGGTTACGCTGCCGGTGGGGCGTTCTTCGGCATCGTCGCTGCCGGCGCTTATCCGCACGCAGGCGCTCCCCGGGCCTACAGTTACCTGGGTGGCGGAGGAATTGGCCGTATTGCCGTCATCATCCGTAGCTATAGCCAAAATCTCATAAGTGCCTTCGCCCGGCAGGTTATAAGCGGCTGCATAAGGCGGCTGAACATCGATGCCGATAGATGCGCCGTTGACAAAGAACTCCACCTGCGTGATGGCGCCATCGCTGTCCGAAGCGTCGGCAGTGATGTTGATGGCCAGAGGAGTTGTATAATTGGCGCCATGCACAGGAGCGGTGATCGATACGGTGGGCAGGGCGCCGTTGATCGTTTGTTTGATGATAGTAAAGTAATCATCGATGACGCCGTCCTCTCTGACGAATTTTCCATCCAGCTGGCTGCCGGTGAATTCCAGGTAGAGGGATCCCTTTTCGCGGAGGGTCTCGAACATCGCCGGGTGTTCAGCCGTTATCGTCCCTCTGGATCCGGCGGAGCCGGCGACGATATAAACCGTTCCGGGAGCGGTAGTGCCGGCGCTTTTCATATAGGCGCCATTGCCATCCAGCCTGCCGTCGCCCAGATCCAGGCCCATGGTAGCAGGGTCCCATGTGTTGGAACGGCCGTAATGGCCATTGATCAGGTAGGAGCGTTCGTAGATATGGTCGTGGCCCGCCAGCACCAGGTCGACGCCGTAGGCTTCGAGAACAGGCAGCACATTCGCCCGCATATCTGTCTCCTTGTCGTTGGTATCCGAGGCGTCCTGGGTATAGGGCGGATGGTGGAAAAAGACGACCTTCCATTCCTGAGTGGTAGAAGAGAGGTCATTCTCCAGCCATACCAGTTGCGGAGACCCCGGCTCGCGCCCCGAGTCATCGGAATCCAGGGCTATAAAATGAACGTTGCCATAGTCGAAGGAATAATAGGCTTCTGTCCCGGAAGGGACGCCGCCGGCTTCTCCATTAACAGGCGTCGTGAAAATCTCGTAATAAGGCCCGGTCTGGGTAACGCTGGTGGCGGACAGGCCATCGTGGTTGCCGAAGGAGGGCCATACTACGGAATTGATCAGGCGGCCTTCGTACATGTTTTCGAACATGGCCGCCTGATACTGGGCATCGGTGCCTTCCTCATAGGCATTGTCGCCCAGGAGGAGAATGGCATCGATATGGGTGTCGCCGATAAAGTTATAAAAAGCATCGCGGACGGCCCTCTGGTTGGCATTGGCCTTTCCGGCATCGCCCAGCACCCAGGCCCGGACGGTTTGAACGGAGCCGGGGGCGGGAGAGGTTCGGAAATAGTAGCTGCTGCCGGGCGTAGTCAGCTGTCCTGAAGCATTGCCCACCGCGTAGTAGTAGGCGGTGTTGGCCGCCAGGCCGCTGATCCTGACCTCGTGGTCGGTGCGGTTGCCGCTGATGGAGTTGGTGAATGCCAGGTTGGAGGGCGATGCGCCGTACCACACCCGGCTGGAAGTGGCATTGTCGGTACGCCATTTGATGACCATACTGCCGGGGGCGCCGGATTGCAGGTAAGGCCCCCGGATGATCGTTTGTGCATAGGTGCTGAGGCTTAGCATTAACAGGCAGGCGCCCGTTAACAGCTTGTAACATTTTTTCATCAGGCCGTCTTTAATTAAAAAAGGCCGGGCCCATGGCTGAGCCCGGCACTTTATCAAAGGTATATTTTTTCCAGAAAGATATAGTTGTTTTTTATATTTAAAAAAATAATGCCGGGCCTTTTTCTTTGGCCCGGCATTGAGGGTTAATCTTTCTGAATGATAAATTTCGCCGATTGGGCGGTATTTTCTGCGAACAATTGCAGGAAGTAAAGGCCGCCCGGCAACGAAAGCCCCTCAAGGGCAATGGTGTTGCGGCCTTGTTCGATCTTGCGCGTTTCGATCAGGACTACCTGGCCGCTCATGTTTCTGGCCTGTATCCGCACTTCGCCCTCCAGCATACTGTTGAAAGTGACCATCAGCTTGGTATTGGCCGGGTTGGGGTGCACCCTTATGGGGCTGATCACTTCATTGTTTGCCGGCAAAGGCGCTTCTTCCATCTCCAGGGTGGGGGAGAGGCCAGGCGCCACAATGGCCGCATCTTCGATGGGTGTATTGCCGGTGGGTGGCGCCAGGCTGAGTGCCGATGGGCTGTAGAGATAGTCCACACATAGTTGCGGCGCTCCTGCCGGGCCTCCGTCGACCGACTCCGCCACTCTGCGTCCGGTTCCTTCTATGATCAGGACGATAGAGCTGGCGGAAGTATATCCGCTCCTGTCCACGATCTCCTGAAGGACGGCAGAGAGATCCGGTGTCTGCTGGGCCGGGCCGGCAGCTCCTACCGACAGCCAGCTGGCGGGCGACCAGGCTACCGAAGCGCCGGTGCGGGGCCGGCTGCTGACATTGAAATCGTCATTGGTAAAAATGGCGGCATTGTCGCTGGCCTGGCCGGAAATTACCAGGTTACAGGGATTGTCATTGCGGGGCTCATCAACGGTAAACTGTATATAAGCATTGACGATCTGCGCTCCCTGCGGGATATTCAGGCCGTTGAACCGCAGGCCGACGGATTGCATTCCCCAGCGGGGCTCGTTGACCAGTTCCAGGTCGCTGCTGTTCTCGTCTATATGCCCGTTCGGATACTCTTCCACATCATCGAAGTTGGTTTCAATGGAAGCGCAGGCGGAGATGGGCTCGCTGGAGCCGCCGCCACAACTGCAGTCCGCCTGAATGGTTTCCCCATAGGTGGCGGGGTTGCCGTCGTCGCAGGCGTCGCCGGGCTGATAAGCGATAGCGGCGTCGCTGTCGTCGCAGTCCACGCTGGACGGCAGGCCGTCGCAGTCCATATCGTCGGCATTGCTGCCCAGGGCCGGGTCGTTGTCGTCGCAGTCCTCTGCGGTGGGCACGCCGTCACAGTCGGCATCGCCGGTATTGGTAGTGGTGACGGTTGGGTCGTTGTCGTCACAATCTTCAGCGGTGGGCACGCCGTCACAATCGGCGTCGCCGGTATTGGCGCTGGTAACCGTTGGGTCGCTGTCGTCGCAGTCGAGCCCGGAAGGTACGCCGTCGCAGTCGGCATCGCCGGTATTGGTGGAGGTGACTGCCGGGTCGTTGTCGTCACAGTCGATATCTCCGCACAGGCCGTCGCCGTCGGCATCCACCGTAGTGACTGCGGCGTCGTTGTCGTCGCAGTCCACATCGGCACAGACGCCGTCGCCGTCGGCATCGCCGATGCCGGTGCATGCGGTAGGCTGCCCTGCGCATCCGCATCCGGCATCGACCATATCGTTGACGGTGGTATTGTCTCCGTCATCACAGGGATCGCCGATGAAGGCCGACAGGCCGGGGCAGTCGTAGTTGGGCGGCGTGTCGAAGAAGTCGACGCACAGCTGTGGCGCCCCCGCCGGGCCGCCGTCGACGGACTCGGCCACTCTGCGCCCCGTGCCTTCTATAAAGATGGCGATGGAACTGGAAGAGGTATAGCCGCTGCGGTTGACGATCTCCTGGATGACCGCGGAAATATCCACGGTCCGCTGGGCGCCGCCGGCATCGCCCACCGCCAGCCAGCTGGAAGGCGACCAGGCTACCGAAGCGCTGGTGCGGGGCCGGCTGCTGAGCTCAAAGTCGGTATTGGAAAAGAGGGCGGCATTATCGCTGGCCTCTCCATAGATGGTAAGGTTGCAGGGGTCTTCATTGCGCGTCTCATCGACTGTAAACTGGATGTAGGCGCCGACGATCTGCGCTCCCTGCGGGATATTCAGGCCGTTGAACCTCAGGCCGACGGCCTGCGCCCCATGCCTGGGCTCGTTGACCAGTTCCAGGTCGCTGCTGTTGATATCCATATTCCCGTCGGGATATTCCTCGGCATCATCACTGGAACCCTGGATGACAGCGCAGGAGGAGGTGGGCTCGGTTGTGCCGCCGCCGCAACTGCAGTCCGCCTGAATGGTTTCCCCATAGGTGGCGGGGTTGCCGTCGTCGC
>CAZAXA010000162.1:11461-11849 GCA_964488965.1 uncultured Phaeodactylibacter sp.
AGGCGTCGCCGGGGCCGTAGGTGACTGCCGGGTCATTATCATTACAATCTTCAGCAGCAGGCACGCCGTCACAGTCTGCGTCGTTGACGTTGGTGGAGGTGACTGTGGGGTCGTTATCATCACAGTCGATACCGGCGGCCACGCCGTCACAGTCTGCATCGTTGATGTTGGTGGAGGTGACTGTGGGGTCGTTGTCGTCGCAGTCGATATCGGCGGCTACGCCGTCACAGTCTGCGTCATTGATGTTGGTGGAGGTGACTGTGGGGTCGTTGTCGTCGCAGTCGATACCGGCGGCCACACCGTCACAGTCTGCGTCATTGACGTTGGTGGAAATGACTGTTGGGTCGTTGTCATCACAGTCGATACCGGCGGCCACGCCGTCGCAGTC
>CAZAXA010000163.1:0-1879 GCA_964488965.1 uncultured Phaeodactylibacter sp.
GATCAGGCCTCTGAGGTCGTGCGGGACGAACCAGGTGAACTGCCAGGCATTGCCCTCCATCCAGCCCTCCCCGAGGAAAGTGGAGCAGCAATAGGGGTCGAAATCCGGCAGAAAAGAGCCGTCCTTTTTGCGCAGGTTCATGTATTTGACGGCGGGGTCCCAGATGTTCAGATAATTGTGGGCGCGGCGCCGGAAGTAGTGGTAATCTTCCGTTTCTCCCAGAGCTTTGGCCATCTCGCTCACCGCCCAGTCGTCGAAGGCATATTCCAGCGTATTGGATACCGGGCCGGTTTCGTAGGGGACGTAGCCGTATCTGAGATAATCCTCCAGAAAGCGGTTGCCGGCAATGCCGCTGCACAGGTGTTTTACCGGCGGGGTGGACTGCACGTGCCTGATGGCCTCGTAGGCCGTTTCCACATCGTAATTGCGGATGCCCTTTTGATAGGCCGCCACGATCAGCTCGATCTCGTGTGAGGCTTCCATAATGCCCGAATATTCGATGCCGGGAGGGCCCTTGGGCAGCCAGCCGCCGCTCTCGTAGTACTCCAGCAGGGCCTTCACCCATTGGTTGGCGATATCGGGAGTAGCGAGGGTCCACAGCTGGTTCAGGTTCCAGAAAGTATTCCAGAAGGCGTCGCCGCCCAGCATGGGCGAGTTGGGGTTTTCCAGTTGCCGGGGCTTTTCGCATACGTCCATATACATGCCGTTGACATCGCTCCAGATATTCCGCCCGGCGTAGGCGCGGTACATGTTGGTGTAGAACTTGACCTTGTCCGTTTCATTCCTGCCTTCCACCCGGATGACGCTCAGCAGCTCATTCCAGGTGTTGCGGGCGTTGCGCCGCACGGCGTCAAAATCCCATCCGAAAGGGCCGGCCAGTTCCGTATCCAGGTTGAGGCGGGCCTGTTCGATGCTTACCAGGGAAATACCGGTTTGGATGAGCAGAGGTTGACCGTCGCGGGTGTCGAAATGGACAAAGGCCCCGATATCGGTATGATCCCAGCCGGAGAAAATCCGATCGGCCTGGCGCTTTACCCCGTCCCGGGTCCAGCCGTTGAAATCCCTGAACGGCTTGTTAAAGCGGATGACAAAGTGCAGGATGTAATCATTCCATCCGGCGCCGCGCAGGCTCTGGGAGTAAGTATAGCCCTCGATCTCCGTATCTCCGGCCTTGCGGATTTCCGAAAGGAAAAGCTCGTTGCCGTATTCCGACTCGATGTCCAGGTCGACCAGCACGCGGGCGGAGTCCGTTTTGGGAAAGGTGTACCGCTGGAAACCAGCGCGGGTGGTGGCGGTGAGTTCCACTTTGGTTTGATAGTCGTCGAGCACAACGGAATAATAACCCGGCTCGGCCACTTCCGTTTCGTGGCGGAAGCGCGAGCGGTAACCGGCGTCGGGATCCTTCTCCTCTCCCGGCCGGGTTTGCAGGGGCCCGGCCTGCGGCGCCATCAGCAGGCCGGCCATCGTCCATTCGTGGATGTGGCTGAAACCGGCGATATTGTCCAGGTCATACTCATAGCCCGCCTTCCAGCCGTTGCGTTCATTATCGGGGCTGAGCTTGACCATCCCAAACGGCATGGTCGGCCCGGGGAACATCATCCAGCGCGAATCGTGATTGCCCATCATGGGGTCGACATAATCTACGGGCTGTTTGGCGGCGGTTTTCTGAGCGTGGCCTGAAAAATTCAGGCATCCGGCCAGCAGTATCAATAGTAACTTTTTCATGCCGTTTTATTTTTATCAGAGTTTTGCACTCCATTTTATGCCGGCCAGGTTTGAGAACCTTACCCATGCCCCCCGGCAGATAGGTTCTTAAACCTGTGCTGCCGGCCAGGTTTGAGAACCTTACCCATGCCCCCCGGCAGATAGGTTCTTAAAC
>CAZAXA010000163.1:1979-11842 GCA_964488965.1 uncultured Phaeodactylibacter sp.
GTTTGAGAACCTTACCCATGCCCCCCGGCAGATAGGTTCTTAAACCTGTGCTGCCACCGCTCAAACCTGGGTTTACCAGCTGTTTTCGATCTCTTCCAGCGTCTTTTCCTTGGTCTCCGGGATTTGCGCCCATACGAAAACGAAGGCCATGGCCGAGACGGCAAAAAATATCCAGAAGGTATAGGCCGGCCCGATCTCTTCCACCAGGATGGGGAACAGCTGGGTGACGAAGTAAACCGCCACCCAGACGGAAAGGGTGGCTACCGACATGGCCAGCCCCCGCAGTTTGATCGGGAAAATCTCGGAAAGGATCACCCAGGGCACCGGGCCGAAGGAAGCGGCAAAGCAGGCCACATATGTCAAAATAAAAACCAGCAGCACATACCCTCCCCAGTTGAAAAAGAAAGCCAGGCCTACGATCCCCAGGCTGATGCCCATGCCTGCGCCGCCGAACAGCAGCAGGGCCCTGCGCCCTACGCGGTCTACCAGCCAGATGGCGACAAAGGTGAACAGCACATTGATAATCCCCACGATGACCGTCTGCAGAAAAGCGGAATCGGCGCCCGTGCCCACCTCTTTGAAGATCTCCGGCGCGTAGTACATGATGGCGTTGATGCCCTGAAACTGAGTGAAAAGGGCCAGCAGGATGCCGATCATGATGGCCTTGCGAAAGCGGCCGCCAAACAACTCCCGGAGCGTGCCCGATTCTTCCTTCAGCGTTTCCTTTATCTCCTGAAGAATCTCTCTGGCCCGGACCGGCCCGTTGATCCGGGCGAGGACGCTCAGGGCCTCTTCGTCTCTCGATTCCTTGGCCAGCCAGCGGGGGCTCTCCGGCACAAAGAACATGGCCACGAAGAACAAAACGGCGGGCAGGGTCTCCGACCCCAGCATATAGCGCCAGCCCCATTCCACGTTCCAGGCCTCATCCCCCATATTCTGCACCAGCAGGTTGATAAAAAAGATCAGCAATATGCCCAGGACGATGGCCAGTTGGTAGAGCGATACCAGCATGCCCCGCACCCTGGCAGGCGCCAGTTCGGTGATGTAGAGGGGCGACAGCATGGAGGCGGCGCCGACCCCCAGGCCGCCGATGAAACGGGCAAGGGCAAACTGGGCCAGGTTGTTGGGCACAGCCGAGCCGATGGCCGAAATGCCGAACAGGAAGGCGGTAAGGATGAGGATTTTCTTCCTGCCAAAGCGGTCGCTCATATAACCGGCAAACATGGCGCCGAAAATACAACCGACGATGGCGCTGGAGGCAGCCCAGCCCTTCATGGCGGCCGTCAGTTCGAACTTTTCCTGCAGGAAGCCGATGGCGCCCGAGATGACGGCCGTATCGTAACCGAAAAGCAGCCCCCCCAGGGCGGCTACCGCCGTCAGCAGATACACGACGCCCATATTGACGGGCTGGGCAGCAGATTGGTTTGGTGTTGGCATGTAGTTACTCTTTTATCAAATTTGTTAAGCGGTTGTGCGCTGGTGATGATGGCACACTGATTTTCTAATATCAGATTGCTTACCGAAGGCCCTGCCGATCTTAAATAATTGAGGAGTGGGCATAAATTAAAATGACCCTAAAAGATCAGTGTGCCATCCCGCGCTACGTCCGCACAAAGGCCTTGATCGTGGCGCACTCTTTCCCTTCGCTTTCCCCGTGCGGCCGGATGGTATAGGCCCCCACGGCCGCAGGTACGATGAAGGTCTCGGCATAGTGGACGACAAAGGGTTCGAAGGCCCTCTCCGGGCTTTCGACTAAGGCTTCCCTTCCTTCCACCAGGTTGAGCACATTGACGCCGCCGCCCGTATGGTGGGCCACCTTCCGGGAAAACCAGTGGCGGCGGGTCTCGATGAACTCCAGCTCGTGCAGGCCCGTCTTTTCCTCCCGCCACCCGTCGCCTTCAGCAATGGGTTCGATGCGGTTGATCAGGTTCGCCCTGACCCAGGGGGCGTCCCGCTGCCACTGGATCACTTTTTTACCGTGTTCAATGTTTATGGGCCTCGGTTTGCCGTCCAGCCCCAGCCGCCCCCAGTCCCACAGTTTGAAAGTGAAGATGTAAGGGGTAGCGCTGATCTCCAGTACCATACTGTCTTTCCCTGAACAGTGGACGGTGCCGGCGGGAATGAGAAAATGGCCGTGTTTTTTCGCCGGCCATTTTTCAACGAACCGCTCTGCCTCAAAGGGGGCGCCTCCGTTCCGGGCATCCTCGAGCGCTTCGATCATGGCGTCCCTGTCGATGCCCTCTCTGAGTCCCAGGTAAACGCAGGCGCCTTCTTTCGCATCCAGCAGGTAATAGCTTTCATCCTGGGTGTAATGCATGCCGAAATGCTCCTGAATGTAGCCGGTAAGAGGGTGTACCTGAAGGCTGAGGTTCCCACCGTCCATGGTATCCAGAAAATCGAAGCGGATGGGGAACTCCGGGCCGAAACGCGCATAGACGCTGCCTCCCAACAACTCTTCAGGGTGAAAAAAGACCAGGTTGAGCGAGGGTATTTCCACAACCTCCCCGCCAAAGCCCAGCAGCAGGCTGTTTTCCTCCGGCACGCAATCGAAGCACCAGGCATAGTTGGCCACCGTGGGATCCAGGCCGCAGGCTTCCTTCATCCACTGCCCCCCCCAGGGGCCGGGGTCAAAAAAGGGAACCACCCGGAAAGGGCGTTGCAGGGCCTGCCGCAGCCCCGCCCACAGGGCCCCGCTCCTGATCATCTTTGGCGCTCCGGCTTTATTGGTATCCAGCAGGTAATCACATTCTGGAAGCAGTTGCTTCTTTATACGGTCGCAAACACGCCAGTCGACAAAGTAGGCGCGTTTGTACTGCCGGGCAAAATCTTCGGAAAAATTCGTAGCCCCCAGGTTGGCTGCCTCCTGGCGGCGCAGGCGCTGTTGGATCTCCCAGCGCGCCATATCGGCATAAACCAGCGCGTCCCAGCGTTCGGCAAGATGGGCCGCGCCCACGCCGTACACCAGAACCAGCCCTTTTTCCTGGCTTTGAAGTTGCCGGCGGGCGGCATCCAGCTTATCCGGTGCAAAGTAGCGATCGATGGTGAGGCGGGTCATGAAGCCGAAAATCCGGTCGTCCGTAACATCCGGAAAGGCCAGTTCGTCGATCCGTGCTTCAGGGTAATAAGCTTGTTCCGCATCAAGAACCAGGGCAGGCTGCAGGCCCTCAACCAGAGCATGGCGCACCTCCCGGCCAAATACTCCGTGATAAAATTCGACAACCAGAACCGCCTTTTGCCGGGCGCTATTTGGAAGCTGCCGGCGAATCTCTTCTGCTATGACATCCCAGCCGGAAAGGCAGGCAGTTTCAAACCCCGGAACATGGACCACTGGAAATTTATCGTAATTGGACTGCAAATGTTTATTTCTTTTCAATTCTTCAATGATAACGACCCTCGGGTTTCCGGCCCTAATACCCTGTATTCTGCGGCAGCAGGTTGGGGTTCAGGTCGATCTCCTCCTGGGGTACGGGGAAGAGGTTGTGGAAAGGCTGTGGCTGGACGCCCGGCTTGGCCTTCGGCGCCTGCTCCTGCAGTTTGCCAAAGCGCACCAGGTCGAACCAGCGGTGCCCCTCGGCCACAAATTCCCACAAGCGTTCCCGCAGCAGAGCGTCCCTGAATTCCTGGTAGGAAAGCCCCGACAGATCCGGCAATATGGGGAGCTCTTCAATTCCGTTAAAGCGGGCCCGTTTGCGGATGCTGTTGATAGCCTGGTAAGCCTCGGCCGTCGGCCCGTTGTTCTGCTCATTCAGGGCCTCGGCGTACATCAGCAATACGTCGGCGTAGCGGAGGTAGGGAAAGTCATTATCCGTATTGCCCGCTGCCGGCTCGCCGATGCGGTCCCAGTATTTCTGGATATGGGGCTCGACCGTCGTCGTTGTCCCGTCCACATTATTGATGGTAGTCAGCAGGGTTACCGCCCTCCGGCGGTCCTGAGGGCCGTAGGAATCGTAGAGGTATCGGGTGGCCACCTGCCAGCCCTGAGCGTTGACGCCGGGTATCTGGCCGGATAACTCCCGCGGCAGGAGCCGCACATTGAACTGCCCGACCTCCCAGAAGGAGATGGAATTGTTGGCCGTGCCGAAACCTACGTTGAAAATGGATTCCTTGCCGTTTTCATTGTCCAGCCGAAAAACTTCCGCAAAATCCTCCCACAGGCTGTAATTGCCCGACGACATGACCGCCTGGCAGTGGTTGATGCACTCCTGCCAGTTGCCGCGCGTGAGATATACTTTGGCGGCCAGCGCATTGGCGGCGCCCAGGGTGGCCCTGCCCAGGCCCTGGCCGGCCGGATAGGAAGGCGGCAGGTGCTGTCTGGCGAACTGAAGGTCCTGGATGGCCTGATCATACACCTGGCCGGCAGGCGCCCGGGAGGGCGTAACTTCCGCATTCAGGCTGAGAACCAGGGGTACGTCGCCGAAGAGGCGCGCCAGGTCGAAATAGAGCATCGCCCGCAGGAAGTGGGCCTCGCCCAGCAGGCGGTTTTTCAGCCCCTCTTCCATGTTCACCCGGGGAATGCCTTCGATGGCGAAATTGGCATTGCTGATGCCCTTGTAGGCATTGCGCCAGATATCGTAGAGAAAAGAATTGACCGGCTTGTGGGTGAATGTCTCCAACTGGTCGAGGTCGGCGCTGCCCACCTGGCGGTTCTCCATCTCGTCGGAGGCCAGCCCTGCTACGACCCAGTAACTGCTGTGGTAAACCCCTCCGAACGTGGGCGGCGAACTGGTCGAGTTGAGAACGGCATAAATGGAATTGACTGCGGCGACCGCGTCGTTTTCCGTCTGGAAGTAGTTCTCGACAAAGACCTGGTCTTTGGGGTTCTCCTCCAGCAGGTTCCGGCAGGAGAACAGGCCGAGCGACAGAAAAACCATCGTTGAAAGGCAGATGTATCTTCTCATTTTAATGAATTTCTGGCTTAAAAACCTTTGAGGTTTCGGAAACCTCAAAGGTTTAATATTCTCAATATAAGAATTAACCCGGCTGCCCATTCAAAACCCCAGCTGCAGGCCAACGATGGCCGTCCGGGCCAGCGGATAACCGCCGTAATCGATGCCCTGCAGCAGGTTGTTCTGCCCGAAGGCGTTGATCTCGGGGTCGTAGCCCCGGTAATCGGTTAGCGTATAAAGGTTGTTCACGGCCACATACAGGCGGGCGGAGCTCATCCGGGCCTTTTGCAACCATGGCGCCGGCAGGCTGTACCCCAGCGTGATGTTCTTGATGCGGATAAAGGAACCGTCCTCCACCTGAGCATCGCTGAAGATATTGCGTTCGTTGGGGTTCACTTTCGGGTATTCGTTGGAGGGCTTATCTTCCGTCCAGCGGTTTTCCCAGTATTCTGCCAGCACGTTGGCCTCTCCGGCCAGCGCGCCGATCTCGAACAAATAGGCATTGACGATCTCATTGCCATGGACCCCCTGAATGAAGAACGAAAGGTCGATCCCTTTGAAGGAGAAAGTATTGGCCAGGCCCCAGATGAAGTCCGGGTTGGCATTGCCGATGATGGTGCGGTCGGCCTCGTCGATCAGGCCGTCCGGCTGGCCGGTGAGGTTGCCTTCGGCATCTCTGCCGTTGATGTCCTCATAGCGGCGGTCGCCGGCTTCGGCGTTCTGCCCCCGGAGCGCCGGGCCGGCCTGGGCTTCCGCATCTGTCTGGAAAATGCCTGCCGACTTCAGGCCGAAGAAGGCGCCCAGGGGCTGCCCTACCCGGAGGATGCTCCATCCGGCAGGTACCAGCAGGACGCCGGGAACGGGAATGTCGCTGTCGCTGACCAGTTCAGTGATCTCGTTCCGGTTGGCGGAAAAGTTGAGGCTGGTCTGCCAGAGGAACGCGCCCGTAGTGTTCCGCGAGTTGACGGCTGCTTCAAACCCCTGGTTTTTCAGGCCTCCGATATTGGCCAGGTAGGAAGAGAAGCCCGTAGTCGTTGGCAGCGGAGCAAAAAGCAGCAGGTCGGTAGTGTTTTTCCGGTAATAATCGGCCGTAAAGGCGATGCGCCCTTCCAGGAACTCTGCATCGATGCCGAAATCCGCCTGGTTGGTTCGTTCCCATTTCAGGCCGGGGTTGGGGTAGCGCAAAGGTTCCTGGCCGATATAGGGTTCGTCGTTGTTGAATACCCCCTGGCCCAGCGGCCCGACAGTGGCCAGGGAGCCGAAGGGGCCGATCTCCTGGTTGCCGATGACGCCGTAGCTGAGCCGCGCCTTGAGGCTGGTGAAAAAACCGAGCTTTTCGATGAAAGGCTCCTGGTGCAGTTTCCAGGCTACCGAACCGGAGGGGAAGAAGCCGTACTTGCTGTCTTCTCCGAATTTGGAGGCTCCATCCAGGCGGCCGGTCAGCGTGAAGAGGTATTTGTCATTAAGGGTGTAGTTGACCCGGCCGAGATAGGAGATGATGCCCCAGGAGGACTCTCCGTTGGCCGGCGGCTGGGGGTTCAGGGCGCTGCCCAGGTTGTGGTAGCCCGTCCGGTTGTCGGGGAAATCCAGGGCGAAGGCAAAGAGCCTTTCCGACTGGAAGCCCTGGTAAGTGGCGCCCGCCAGGGCGTCGATAGCGTGTTTTTCTTTGATGGCGCGCTTGTAGTTCAGCGTGTATTCCGTCAGCCAGGTATAACCGTCGACGGTAGCCACCACCGCCTCGCCATTGTTGGCTTCGGTGCGTTTCAGGAAGTTGGGGATAAAGCGGTTCTCTTTCACCGAATAGCCGTCGATGCCGATGCTGGCCTTGAAGGCGAGCCCTTCGGCCAGCAGCAGCGTGCCATAGGCGCTGCCGATCACCCGGGAATTTTTGGAAATGTTGTCCGTCTCCGCGGCGTCGGCCACCGGATTGGCAAGGTTTCGCCCCCGGTCGTCTTCAAAGGTATAGCCGCCGGGGACGCCCTCGTCCAGTACCGGCAGGGTGGGCGGAAAAAGCAGGGCGGAAGCCGTTGCCCCGGGCAGCAAAACTCCCGTGCCGGGGCTTAGCGCTCCCGTCAGCACCCCCCTCGAATTGATGTGGCTCAGGCTGATGCTGGCGCCTACTTTTACCCGTTCATTCACTTTCTGGTCGAGGTTCGTCCGGAGGTTATAGCGTTCAAAATCAGAATTGAGGATGATCCCTTCCTGCAGATAGTAGCCGCCGGAAACCGAATACTGGGTATTGGCGCCGCCCCCCAGGAAACTCAGCTGGTAACTCTGCATGGGCGCCCGTTGAAAAATGGCCTCCTGCCAGCCGGTGCCGGCGCCGATCTTATCGGGGATGAGATAACGGGGGTCGACGGGGAAACCCGCATCTTTATTGAAGGCATTGATATAGTTGGCGAAAGCCTCCCCATCCAGCATGTCCAGCTGTTTCTGCACTTCCTGCAGGCCGTAGTAGGCATCCAGGGTGATGGAGGACCGGCCTTCTTTGCCTCGTTTGGTGGTGATCAGGACGACCCCGTTGGCCCCTCTGGAGCCATACATGGCCGTAGCGGAGGCATCCTTGAGGATTTCTATGGACTCAATATCGGAGGGGTTGATGGCCGACAGGCCGTTGAGGTTGCTGCCGGCAGCGCCGCCGGCATTGGTCTGGCCGTTATCGCTGGTGATGAGCATGCCGTCGACGACGTAAAGCGGCTCATTGCCCGCATTGATGGAACTGGCGCCGCGTATGCGGATGGAGGTCTCCCCGCCCGGCCTGCCGCTCACCTGGGTGACCTGGACGCCTGCGGCCCGCCCCTGCAGGGCCTGGTCGAGGGAAGTGGGCGCCGTGCGCAGCAGGTCTTCTCCCGAGATGGAAGATACCGAGCCGGTCAGGTCGCTTTTCCGTACCTGGCCGTAAGCAATGACCACTACGTCATCCAGCAACTCCGCCTCCTGAGCCAGCGCTACATTGATCACCGTTTGATCTCCTGCGGTTATTTCCTGAGGCCTGTAACCCACGAAAGTAAAAACCAGGATGGCGGAAGCCTCAGGCACGCGTATTTCATAGTTCCCGTCAACATCCGTGATCGTTCCCGTTGGGGTGTCTTTTACCTGGATATTGACGCCGGGCAGGGGAAGGCCGTCCGCCTGGTCGGTAACCTGGCCGGTGACGAGCCGGGGCTGGCTGAGCGCGGGGGCCGCGATAAGCAGAAGGAACAGGGCATGCAGGAAAGCTCTCATGGCAACTTCATTTGGGCAGCGGCTTGCCGGGCAATTTCACTGCCTGTTTTTTATTTGTTTATATCTGAGGGGCGGGCCTATTTCCTTTCAATGTCAATGGAATACGAAAACCCTTCTCCCTGGTAATATACTTTATTGAACTCTATGGCTTTTCCGTCCGAGTCATAAACCAACCTCTTCCGGAACAGTACCGGCGCGCCCTCTTCGATCTTCAGCCGGGCCGCCAGGTTTTTCCCGGCAGCTATAGCGGCGATCTCCTCCCGGGAAACGGCGGGATAGACGCCCATTTCATTTTCCAGCAGTTCATAAAGAGGCCGGGAGAAATCCTCCTGCCCGTTCATCCCCAGGCGGGGGTGGAACCAGGACAGAGACAAGAGGCCGGGCCCTTCCCCCGTACCCCGCAACCTGGATAATTTTACCACCTTCCTGCCATGGGGAATGTGGAAAACCCCGGCAACCTCCGCATCCGCAGCCACCAAATGGGCGGTGAGTTCATAATTGACCACTTCCATCCCCCTGGCTCTCATCTCCCCGGAAAAGCTGGCCCAGTGGTCGAGCCGGGTAGATACTTTCCGCTGCGCCACTTTGGTGCCGACCCCCTTTTTCCGGACCAGCAGGCCCTCATTGACCAGCTTGCTGATGCCGTGGCGCACCGTATTCCGGGAAATGCCCAGCTGATGGGCCAGGTCGACCTCTTTGGGCAGAAAAGCGCCTTCCTGGTATTCCGGCTGCCGGATCAGGGCCCGCAGCATGCGCTCCACCTGGCTGTGCAGGGGAAGCTTGCTGTTGGGGTCAACCTTTGCGTTCATTTTAGATATGTTTGAACATACTCAAAGCTAAAGGATTTTTTTTGGCCGGCAAACGGGATGGGAAAAAATTTTTTCTTTGCGATGGTATGAAGAATAAAATTCTGAAAGTTCAATACGGTTGGCATAGTCTTCCCCTTTGCTTAAATTTGTAAAAATCCTTCTTATGCCCTCTCCCTTCCCCGGCATGGATCCCTATCTGGAAGGCCATCTCTGGCCTGACGTCCACAACAGCCTTGCCTATCTGATCAAGGTGCAGCTGGCTTCGCGGCTAATGGAACCGTATATCGTACACCTGAATACCTACACTGTCGAGGACACCTCGCCGGAGGAAGATGTGGGGATTATGTACCCGGATGTCGAGGTTTTTCGGAAGGCCGGCATAGCGAGAGAACCAGCGGGAAGCTATGAACCGCCGATAACGCCGGAAACCATTACCCTGCCCGCCATCAGGAATGTGGAAGTCAGGATACCGGTAGTAGAGATCAAAGACAAAAAAAGCAACCAACTCATTACAGCCATCGAAATCTTGTCGCCGGTCAACAAACGCAAGCCCGGCCTGGCCCCTTACCGGGAAAAGCGGGAAAGATTGCATTATGCCGGGGTACACCTGGTGGAGATCGACCTGATCCGGCGGGGAGAACGGCCCTTTGAACATCCTTATCTGCCTGAATCACACTATCTGATCTGCCTGGCCCGGGCCGGAATTGGTAAGACCCAGGCCTGGGCGGTGGGTGTGAAAGAGCCGCTGCCGGTTATTCCCATTCCTTTGAAGCAACCTGACAAGGACAGTTTTCTGGACCTGGGAAAGGCTTTTGCAGAGTTGTATGAGCAGGGATTTTTCGAAAGATCCGTAAACTATAGCGAAGCCCCGCCCCCTCCGGCATTTTCTGAAGAAGAACTGGAATGGATGAAAGGGTTGGGGGTGATGGGCGGGTAATGATTA
>CAZAXA010000164.1:0-7528 GCA_964488965.1 uncultured Phaeodactylibacter sp.
GCCTACGCCCTGACGGTCGTCCGCTATTGTTATTGCGACGAACAAAAGAAAGAGCGCCGCCGCCGCTGGCAGGAACTCAGCGCCGCCGGGGAGCCGCCTGCCGCGCCTTCTGCCGCCTGCCGTACCGCCGCCGAGCTTTTCGAACGGGAGGGCCATGTACGCCTGCTCCAATGGTACCGGTCGCTGGACGAACGGCTGCAGCGCCTGCTCGACCTGCGCCTGCAGGGCTATAACCACTACGAGATCGCCGAACGGCTGCCCCTGGCGCCGGGCTCCGTCCGCAACCGCTTTTCGGAACTGATGCGGGAGGCGCAGGGAGTGGCCGGCAGCCGCAGAAGAACGGGGTGAATGATGGGCCGGGCAGGGGGAAAAGCTTGTTGTGCTTTCAATATTTTACTATCTTTCAGCGCTTCGGGCCTTTTTTGCGAAAGCAGGCCCCCTTCACAACTGAAAGAATGTACTGCCATGATATACCTCGGCATTATCGAAGATGAACCCATGGTGCGGGAAAACCTGGAAATCTACTTCGGCGCGCAGCCCGATATAGAGCCTGTCCTTTCCGCCGACTCGGTGGAGGCTTTTCTGGAAGCCCTGCAGCCCAATATGCCGCTGAATACCCTGTTGCTGGACATCGGCCTGCCCGGCATGTCGGGGCTGGAAGGTATCCGCCTCCTGAAAGGCGTGCGGCCGGAGATCGATATCATCATGCTCACGGCCTACGACGATTCCGACCGGATTTTCAAGGCCCTCTGTGCCGGCGCCGATTCCTACCTGCTCAAACGCTCCGGCCTGCCCGTCATCAAAGAGGCCATCCTGACCGTCAACCGGGGCGGCTCCTACATGTCGCCGAGCATCGCCCGCAAGGTGATCAACCACTTTGCCCCCAAACAGGAAGACCCCGACGGGCAGGTGCTGACCGACCGGCAGCATCAGATCGTCAACGGGCTGGTCGACGGCCTGAGTTATAAAATGATCGCCGACCAGTACCTGATCTCGGTAGAAACGGTAAGGGACCACATCAAGAAAATCTACCGGAAACTGCAGGTAAATAGTAAGGCGGAAGTCATTCGCAAGAAACTGGATGGCGAAATTTAGGGAGATCCGTGAAAGACTGCCTGATTTTTAATAACTTGCCCGCACAGGTAGCACTGTTTTTAATTTTCGGCATTTAAGTGGCATCTGAACCCATGGGTTATTGGCAAACGCTTCTTCTCGCGGGGAAAGGAAGGGTGCGGGGGTACGCCTGCTTCCTCATATGGCTGGGGCTATCGGCATGCTCGCTGCTGGCCGGGCGGCTTTATTCCCAGGACCTTCCCGTAGAATACTATTCGATCAACGACGGCCTGTCCGACCGCATGGTCACCGATATCGTCCAAAGCCAGCGCGGCCTGATCTGGCTGGGTACGCCCAACGGGCTCAACCGCTTCGACGGCTATGAGTTTATCGTATTCAACAACCACCCCGACAACCCCCACCAGCTCTCCGATTCCAATATCCGCCACCTCTGGCTCGACAAAGAGGGCAATATCGTCATCGCCTACCGCACCACTTACGGCCTTTTTGACATCCTGAACCCCGAAACGCTGGAACTGACGACGGTCAAGCTCCTTCCGGAATACGGCGTCGAGGGCCTGCCCCGGCTGGTTATGGCCACCCCGGAAGGCGAAATACTGGTGCTGGCCATCAGCGAAAAGGCCACTACCATCTATCAGTATATGGGCGGCAACGCGTTCCGGCCGGCCGCCAGCATCCCGGAACGCCACAGCCAGGCCAGCGTTGCCGTGCACCTCATCCAGCTTCCCGGCGGCGACTTTCTGCTCAACGACAGCGAGATGGGCCTGCGCCACATCTCCGCCTCCGGGCAACTGCTAAAGCGCTTCGGCATCGAGGATTTCCAGTGCCGGGAATTCGCGGGCAGCTACCCCGGCTCGGCCCAGTTCCTCCACCTCAGCCGGGAGGGCAAGGTATGGTTGTCGCTGCAGGGCCAACCCGGCGTCTTCATTTACCAGCCCGGCGCGTACACCTTCGAGTCTGTCGAAGGCCTGGAAGAGAAGGGGTACTTCGGCTCGATCTGGGAAGACCAGCAAGGCAACGTATTGCTGAGCTATTCCGGCCAGGCGGGAGAGAACTACCCCCTGCAGGGGCTGGCCTGCATCCGGGCCGACGGGCAACTGTTCAACTTCGATTACCTGGCCGGCCTGAGCCGGTATATCGTCAGCGCCTTCAGCAGGGATTTCTTCCGGACCATCTTCCTGGGCATCGACACGGGCCTGAAAATCGTCCAGAACCGGCAGTCCAAAGTTAAAACCTACCTCGCCGAAGACCTCAGCCAGGACCGGCGGGGCGCCGTCATGCGCGGCATAGTGGGCGACGGGGAGCGCTTCATCTACTTCCTGCGGGAAGTGAACCACCTCTACGAACTGGACCAGCTCACGGGCTTTCTGGATACCCTTCCGCTGCTCGGCCCGGATGGCGAGGAGGTAGACATCGCCTGCACCCGCAGCCTTCACCTCGACCAGGAGGGCAGCCTGTGGTTCACCTCCTGCCAGAACTCGGCCGCCCGGCGCGGGCGCCTGCACCGCTACCACATCGAGTCCTGCCAGCTGAAAACCTATGAGTACGATTACGAGTTCAACGCCCTTACCATCGACCGCTCCGGCATCTTGTGGCTGTGCGCCCAGCCGGCCAACTCCAAGGGCCTGCTCCTCCAGTTCGACCCCCGGGAGGAGGTTTTTCTGCCTTTTGAAAACAAGGAATCCGGCAACCCCCTGCGCAACGCCACCCCCAATTTTATCATGGAGGCCAGCGACGGCCAGCTATGGGCCGGCACGGAAAACGGGCTGTACCAGATCAACCGGGAAAATGGGGAATCGAAAACATACCGCGCGCTGCAGGGCCAGAAAAACGGCCTGGCCAGCGATATCGTCTACGTCCTGCACGAGGATGAACAGGGGCGCATCTGGATCGGCACGACCAACGGCCTGAATATCCTCGACCCCCAGTCCGGCCATTTTCTGCACTACAGCCGCAAGGACGGCCTGGCCAGCAATACGGTCTGCGGCATAGTCCCCGACGGGAACGGCAACTACTGGATCAGCACCTTCAACGGCCTGTCTTTCTTCAATCCTCAGGAAGGGATATTCCGCAACTTTTATTCCGTGGACGGGCTGAGCAACGATGAGTTCAACCGCTTTTCCTACTACCGCAGCGCTGATGGCCAGTATTTCTTCGGCGGCGTCAATGGCGTCAATGCCTTCTACAGCGAAGACCTGCTGGTCAATGAAACCACGCCGGCGGTAGTGCTCACCAAGATCACCCGTTACAACGCCAGGCTGGACAGCACCATCGTGCAGGATAACAGGCTTTCCGAAATTAAAGAACTGGCGGTGCATCCCAGCGACAGCTATTTTACCATCCACTTCATGCTGCCCACTTTCAGCAGCCCGCGCCGCAACCAGTTCAAGACCCGGCTGGAAGGCTATGACAACCAGTGGGTTTACCAGGGCGGCGCCCCCTATGTGCGCCTGAATAAACTGCCGCCGGGCTCCTATGTGCTCCACGTGCAGGGAGCGGATGCCAACGGCAACTGGAGCGCCGCCGACTTCTCCCTTCCCATACGCATCATGCCGGCCTTCACCCAGACCATCTGGTTTATCCTCCTCTGCATACTGGCCGGCTCGGCCATCATTTACGTCATTTTCCAGAACCGGCTGGAGCAACGCCTGCAGGTAGAACGCATCCGAACCAAACTGTCCAGCGACCTGCACGACGAGCTGAGCGGCCTGCTTTCCGGCATTGCCATGCAAACCGACGTACTGCAGATGCAGGTCGAAGAACGCCTGATCAAAGAGCGCCTGAAACAGATCGGCGAAGTGAGCCGCAAGGCCATGTCCAAGATGAGCGACGTCATCTGGTCTATCGACTCCCGCAAAGACAGGGTCGAAGACCTGCTGCACCGCATGCGCGAACATGCCGACGAGATGCTGGCCCCCCTGGATATCGTCTACCAGATGCACATCAGCAGGCTGGACCGGCAGAAGAAAATGCAGGTCACCCTCCGGCAGAACCTCTACTTCATATTCAAGGAAGCGATCAACAACATCGCCAAGCATTCCAACGCTACCAAAGTAAACATCACGCTGAAAAACGAGGGGCAGGAATTTACCATGATCATCAAAGACAATGGCAGCCCTAAAGACAAGGCATCGGAAAAGATGAACGGCAAAAAGACCGGGCAGGGGCTGTCCAACCTGTCCATGCGCGCCCGGCGCATCAAAGCGGAACTGGCCATTGAAAAAGGGGAGGAAGGCTATACCGTGCGGCTGAAGCGCAAAAGGTTTGCGTGAATCCCGAATCCCGGATCATCCCCCCCCGAACGGATGCCTTTGCTGCCACTCTTCCACCGGTTCCAGCCAGCGGACCAGGGCGGGCAGCACGCGGTTGACGGCCGGGTTGAGGTGGCGGAGGCAGCAGTACATCTCGACGGGTTCGGCGCCGACGGAGCTCTTTATCTCCAGGGCGGTGCGGGAAAAGACGATCTTTTCCGCCCGCTCTTCCTCGATGCCGATGCGGATCATGTCGTAGAGCATATTCAGGTACAGCTGGTATTTCAGGTTTTCCTCCGGGCGAAAGCCCATGAAGTGGGCCTCCATCTCCGGGCCGTTGCTGAGGGTAGAGCAAAAGCCCAGCAGCTCGTCCTGCCGGTAATAACCGAAAACCCGGAAGTGCCCGGGCATGGCCTGCTTAAGGGCCAGGAAATAACCCCTGGGAAGGCTGAGCATATTGAAATCGGCCCGTCCGGCGATGGCATTATACAGCCGGTAAATTTCCTCTTCATGGCAGCGCAGGCCCTCCATGTCCAGTTCCCTGACGGTAAGCTCTTGTCCCTTTTTAAATGCCCGCCGGGCCCTCACCCGGTATTTGGAGACCATGGCCTCCAGGTAGTCTTCAAAGCTGTTCCAGCCTGCCGGCAGGGGCAATACCATATTGGGCTGAAAGGGGAAAGCGGCATAACCATAACCCCGAAGGTGTTGAAGGAAGGGCTGCGGCCCCTTCTCCAGGTCTTTGATCAGAATAGCGCTGGCGCGCCAGCCTTCGGCCTGCAGGGCTCCGGCCAGCCGTTCCAGCCCTTCGTTGAGCAGTTGCATGCCGAGGGCAGGGCTCGCCAGGGAGGGGTCAAAAACAAAAGCATGCTGGCCCGTAAACTGGGTAGCCCCGCAGATGATGAGGTTGTAGTTGATCCGGCTGGCGAAAGCCCGCTTTGCCAGGCGCCAGAGCTGCCGGAACACATGGCCCCCGGCATTTTCCTGCAGGGACTGGATTTGCTGCAGCGCCCGGAACTCCATCAGTTGGCAGTTGGCCAGGCCCACTACCTGGCGCCCTTTCCGGAATATCAGATAAGCGTAGCCCATCCCCTCCGCCGGCGCTTCCTCCTGAGCGCAGAGGTAGGCGCGGCCCATCATCCGCTGCCCTTCCGGGAGCAGCTCGTCCCAGCATTCCGGCAGCTCCCGGGCTGACCGGTAAACGGACAGCTCCATATCAGGCGCGGCCAGGGCAAAGGATGGCCCTGATGCGGCCGACGCCATGGGAGGCTGGCCGGCGTCCCTGGAAGCCGAAGGGCTGAAAATGGACTGTATAGACTGATAGAAAGGGCACTTCTCCGGGTAGTCGACTGAGGGTTGTTTCATGTAGTGTTCCTGAATTGTACAATGCAAACAACAGGCGGCAGGCGGAGAAGGTTGAACCCCGCAGGCAGAAATGATCATTTCCCGGCCTCGGCAGTGCTCTCTCCGCTGCTGACGGCCCACTTCCGGATTTCCTCCAGGGCCTTGGTTTCGTCCTGCCAGCCCTTGAATTCAGCGGTCCCCAGGCCGTCGTAATACAGAAACCAGTTCTGAATGATGTGCTTGGCGCCGTCGTAGGCGATGCTGAATTCCTGAAAATCATCGGCCTTCATCACCTGAAGCTTAGGGTCAACCGGCACGGCGATGATCTTGGTGTCTTCTTCGCCTTCATCCAGCAACAACAGGGAAGCAATGGGCTTGACCGCGATCACCGTACCCGTCGGCATGGACTCGCCAACGACCAGCACGTCGAGGGCGTCGCCATCCCCTCCCCGGGCAGGGTCCATATAGGTGGAAGGTATGAAGCCATAGTTGCCGGGATAGGGCAGAAAGTCGATGATGCGGTCTTTGCCGTCGCGCTGGTCAACCAGAAATTTCTTCTTCTCTTTGTCGAACTCGATCTTGTGGTTCGTACCCGCCGGAATCTCCACCACTACATTGATGCCTTCTTCCACAAAAGTGGGCAGGCCTTCATAGTCTTTTGTCACACTGACCGCCGTTTCCCGGCAGCCCGGCCCCAGCAGCAGCGCCAGGGAAAATAACAGGGCAAAAGTGGGTGTTTTACACATATATCTTTAAATTTTCGGCAAATGCGGGCCCACGGGGGGCAGTTGCCATGAGGAAAATATTTTTTTTACTGTAACGGGGGAAGCGGGTAAAAGATGCATGCTTTATGAAAAATGTGGGATCGGAGCTTCGGCGCCGACCGGCTGAGCGCGAAAAAGGCCGATATCAGCATCGCCGGCTCCGGGGATTGCACCGTCGATGTTTCCAAAATGCCGGACGCCAAAATTACCGGCTCCGGGGATGTGTACTATACCGGCTCGCCGACAGTAAACACCAGGGTGGCCGGTTCGGGCTCCGTCCAGAAGAAATAAGCGGTGGGTTTTGTATTTTTGCAGCTTTGCCGGGTACTGGTTGCAACAAACAACCAACAACAAACAACCAATACCCGCCAGGCACATTTTAACCCACTGACATGAAAAGGATAATCTCGTTTTTTATGGCGCTCTCCATCATGCTGCTCATTGCCTGCCAGGGCCAGGAGGCAAAGCCGGCGGAGGAAAAGGGTGCGCTGAATGAAGCCCTGCCCGGCGCCTGGCAGTCGGTCTCCGTACGGGTGCTGGTCAACTCCGCAGAGGGCCTGCCGGACAGCAGTTACGTCTTCGAGGTCCGCGAAGAAGAATGGGCCGTGCGCCTGGGCTCTCAGCCCATTCAGTGGTATTTCCTGCCGGACAACAAATACCGGCAGGAATTCACGGCCCTGAACGGGCAGTCCATGAGCGTCACCAAGGGTTTATGGAACACCTTCGGCGACACCCTGATGCTGATCGAGCCCAATGCCACTTACCAGTACGTCGTCTCCACCGGCAAGGGCCTGGCGGAATTCCGCACCCTGCTCGACTGGGACGGCGACGGCGAGGAGGACGACGAGTACCTCGGCGTGCACCGCAAGGTTAGCCAGGAGGCGGAGTGACGCCGGTTTGAGAACCTTCTGCCAGCCTCCTGCATGCATAGGTTCTTAAACCTGCCTGCCGGGAAGGCCCGCCCGCCACGGTTTGAGAACCTTCTGCCAGCCCCCTGCATGCATAGGTTCTTAAACCTGCCTGCCGGGAAGGCCCGCCCGCCACGGTTTGAGAACCTTCTGCCAGCCTCCTGCATGCATAGGTTCTTAAACCTGCCTG
>CAZAXA010000164.1:7628-11833 GCA_964488965.1 uncultured Phaeodactylibacter sp.
AAACCTGCCTGCCGGGAAGGCCCGCCCGCCACGGTTTGAGAACCTTCTGCCAGCCCCCTGCATGCATAGGTTCTTAAACCTGTGGCTGTTGATCCAAAGCTCCACCTAAAACCGTACCTTTGAGCAAAGTTTTAGCAATATGTATTTCCCCCAAACACTAATCCGAAAACTCTGGCTCTTCTTCTGGATTTTTGCGCTGTCTCCCGTCATGGCACAGCAGGCCGCTTCCGAGCTGGGCCGCCCGCTGATCCGCCATTTTTTTCCTGAGGAATATCATGCCGACATCACCTGCGCCAGCCTGCTGCAGGGGCAAAACGGGCTGATCTATGTGGCCAATGGGCGGGGTGTGCTGGAATATGACGGAGCGGAGTGGCGGCTCATTCAGGCGCCGGCCGGGCAGGACGTGCGGGCGCTGGCCCAGGGCCGGGATGGCACTATTTATGCCGGCGGGCTGAAAAACATCGGCTACTTGTGGCCGGACGGCCGGGGGTTACTGCAGTTCCACTCCCTGGCCGGCCAGTTGCCGGAAGGGCAGCGGGATTTCGGCTTCTTCCGGGAGGCCATCGCCATAGGGGATACGGTGTACCTGCGGGGCGAACAACTGCTGGTGCAGCTTGCCGCCCGGCGCGTGCTGAAAACCTGGCCGGTCAACGGCTGGCGGGGGCTGTTCCACGTCAACGGCAAAATCTACGTCGACCAGTTACAGCCTGGCCTGTGCGTGCTGGAAGAGGGGCGTTTGCGACTGGTTCCCGGCGGCGAGCGCTTCGCCAATACCCATGTGTACGTCATGCTTCCACGGGGAGAAGAAATTCTGCTCGGCACTATGGACCAGGGCCTGTTCCTGTACAACCCCCGCCTTCAGGGCGCCGGCGCCTTCCGCCCCTTCCCTACCGAACTGAACAGCTACTTCCTGGAGCACCAGTGCTACAGCGGCCTTATCCTGCCGGGCGGCAACATGGCTCTGGGCGCCTTCACCGGCGGGCTGCTGATCATGGACAGCCTGGGGCGGCAACTGGAGCGCTTTCACCAGTTTTCAGGCTTCACGGTGCAGGTCGTCGAGCATCTGATGACCGACCGGCAGGGGGCGCTGTGGTTCACTTCCGAAAACGGCATCTCAAGGGTGGAAACCCACCTGCCGGCTACCTTCTGGGGGCAGGAAAAGGGGCTGAGCAGCCGCCTGGCCGGCATCACCCGTTTTTCCGGCCACCTTTTCATCGCCAGCTATAACAACCTTCAGATATTCGAGCCACATGGAGACCCCGAGGCCCCTTTCCGGCACTTCGGCCGCCTGGGCAAGATCATCAACCCCCTGACGCTGCTCAGCACGCCGCCCATCGACGGCAGGGAGCGGCTGATCATCGGCGGCAGTTCCGGCCTGGCGGAAGTGCTGCACGATGAGGACGGCCAGTGGCACACCCAGCTGATCGATACGGAAAAAAATTCTGAATTCCTCTACTACTTTCCCGCTTACCCCCGGCGCATTTATGTCCTCAACCGGGTCAATGACGAGGCCCGCACCCTGCGGCTCGAACAGGGGCGGTGGATAGAGGACGGCCGCCAGAGCATAGACGGGCCTTCCTACCTGGGCGCCGATGAAGACGGCAGAATCTGGGCGGGCACCTACCGCCGGGGCCTGGCCCTGCTCGCAACAGGGCAGGATGGGGCGCTGCTCAACCGGCCGCCGGCCTATTACGGCGCCGACAAAGGCGTGCCGGCAGAAAGCCTCACCGCTCCCCTCCCCCTTTCTGATGGCCTGTACTTTATGGCCGGCGGCGCCGCCAGCCGCTTCGATGCATCAAAGGGCCGTTTCGAGCCGGCGACAGAACTCAGCGAGTGGATGAAAACTCATGGCGCCAATTTCCTGCGGGCCGATAATAAAGGCAATATCCTGCTTTATCATCTTCAGGACAATACCTATAAGGCCATAGGCATTGCCTTTCTCGGCCAGCCGGACCTTCCTCCTGAGCAGGCTTACCAGTTGGATACCGTTTTCCACAAACGCCTGCCTCAGGCCATCGCAGGCATCTTCTCCGATGAGGACGGCATATTATGGATCGGCACCAACCGCGGCCTGTTTCGTTACAACCGCCGGCAGCTCGCCAATATGCAATACCCGTTCACCGCCGGCATCCGCAAAGTCGTGGCGGGCCGGGACTCATTGCTCTTCGGCGGCGCCCTTCCTGCCGGCAGCGCGCAGGAGCAGTTCTTCAACCTGAGCGCGCCGCTGAATTACAGGCTCAACAACCTTTCCTTCAGCTTTGCCGCCCAGGGTTACGACGACGCCCGGAACAACCAATACCGATACTTTCTGGAGGGTTTCGATCAGGGCTGGAGTTCCTGGAGCAACACCAATAAAAAAGAATACACCAATATCCCGGAGGGCGAATACACTTTCCGGGTGATGGCGCGCGACATTTACGGCAACGTCAGCCCGCAGGCCCGCTTTTACTTTACCATAGCGCCTCCCTGGTGGCGTACCCCCTTTACCTACCTGGCCCTTTGCCTGTTCCTCACCCTGGCGATATGGGCGCTGATGCGGCGCCGCAGCCGGCTCGACCGCCAGAAGCTGGCCCAGCAGCGGGCGCAACTGGAAAGGGAAAAACAGCTGAACGAGCGCCTGCGGCAGGTAGACCGCCTCAAGGACCAGTTCCTCGCCAATACCTCCCACGAGCTGCGCACGCCCCTGCATGCCATCATCGGCCTGGCGGAGTCGCTGCAAAACCGCGAAACGGACCTGGATAAGCACGAAGATATCGAGATGATCATCTCTTCCGGCAAGCGCCTGAGCAGCCTGGTCAATGACATCCTGGATTTTTCCAAGCTGAGGAACCACGAGATAGAACTCGTGCCCAAAGCTGTGGATATGCACGCGCTGGTGGACATCATCCTGCGCATCCACAGCCCGCTGGCACGGGGCAAGGACATCGCCCTGGAGAACAAGGTGCCGCTGCGGGGCAGCATCGTACGCGGCGACGAGAACCGCCTGATGCAGGTGATGCACAACCTGGTGGGCAACGGCATCAAGTTTACCGAATCGGGCCACATCAGGGTGGAAGCCCGCCGCCAGGACGGCATGCTGGAGATTTCCGTTGAAGATACCGGAATAGGCATTCCCGAGGCCAAGCGGGAGGCCATCTTCCAGGAGTTCGAGCAGGGCGACGGATCGGAGGCGCGGATTTTTACCGGCTCCGGCCTGGGGCTGAGCGTGAGCAAACGCCTCATAGAAATGCACGGAGGCAGGCTCTGGGTAGAAAGCGAGGAGGGCCGGGGCTCTACCTTCTACTTCACCATTCCCCTGAGCAAGGAAAAAGCAGCGCCCGATATGGCGCCGCCCGAGCCGGCTTCCCGCCCGGAGGCCTACCCGCGGGCCGCCGGGAGGGCCCGCCCCCTGCATCCGGCGCCGCTCCTCAGGCAGGAGGAAGCCGGAGAGAAAATCCGCATCCTAATCGTCGATGACGAGCCCATCAACCAGCGGGTGCTGATGAACCACCTGCGGGCCGAGCAGTTTCAGATCACCTCGGCGATGAACGGCCGGGAGGCCTTGCGGGCCATCGAAGAGGCCGACGAGCCTTTCGACCTCATCCTGCTGGACGTCATGATGCCGCGCATGTCCGGCTACGAGGTCTGCCAGAAAATCCGCGAGCGCCACCTGCCCAGCGAGCTGCCCATCATCATGGTAACGGCCAAGAACCAGGTCAGCGACCTGGTGGAGGGCCTTGCCGTCGGCGCCAACGACTACCTGGCCAAACCCTTTTCACGCGAAGAGTTCCTGGCGCGGGTCAAAACCCACCTCTACCTGCACCGCATCAATGCCGCTACAGGAAAGTTCGTACCCCACGAGTTCCTCCAGGCGCTGGGCCGCGAGGCCATCACCGAAGTGCGCCTGGGCGACCAGGCCCTGCGCGAAGTGACCGTCTTCTTCTCCGACATCAGGGGCTACACCGCCCTGTCGGAGACCATGAGCCCGGCCGACAATTTCCGCTTCGTCAATGCCCTCAACGGGCGCCTCGGCCCCTATATCCGCAGCAACAAGGGTTTCATCAACCAGTACCTGGGCGACGCCATCATGGCCATCTTCCCCGGCGAACCCATGGATGCGGTAAAGGCCGCCATAGAAATGCAGGAGGCGCTGCAGGATTACAACCGCTACCGCCAGCGGAAACAGCGCCGCCCCATCCGCCTCGGCATGGGCATCCACACCGGCC
>CAZAXA010000165.1:0-7633 GCA_964488965.1 uncultured Phaeodactylibacter sp.
CGTCCTGCACCTGACCTTCGATAATGAGGTGCCTGAACAGACCAACAACCTGGAACTGGATCCCTTTGATTTCAAGACCAGAAAGGTGCTCGGCCTTCAGGAGGCCCTTAACACCCTGGAAAGGGCGCGTAATGACGATAACATCAAAGGTATCTTCATGGAAGTCGACGGCCTGGCCGGGGGCGGCGTTGCCACGGCGGCCGTTTTACGGGATGCCCTGGTGGAATTCAGGGAAAGCGGCAAGTTTATCATTGCCTATTCCAAATACTATTCGCAGGGGGCTTTCTATCTGGCCAGCAGCGCCGACCAGGTCATGGTCAACCCGCTTGGCATGGTCGACTTCCGGGGCTTTGCCGCCCAGATGCCCTTCTTTAAGGATATGCTGGACAAGATCGGCGTAGAGATGCAGGTTTACTACGCCGGCAAATTCAAAGGCGCCAGCGAGCCCTACCGCCTCAGTAAAATGAGCGATGAGAACCGGATGCAAATCCGGGAATACCTCGACGACATCTATGAATATTTCCTGGCAGACATCAGCGCCTCCCGCAACCTCAGCGAAGAGCGCCTGCGGCAGTTGGCCAATGAGTACACCGGCATGGACCCCGAAGCGGCTGCCGAGGCCGGCCTGGTGGACAAGGTGGCCCACCGCGAGGACGCGCTTGATGAATTGCGTAGCCGCCTCGGCCTGGATGACAATGAAAAAATCCCCATGGCCAGCCTGGAGGAATACAATCAGGCCAAGCCGGGCAAGGCCAACTACCGGGCAAAGAAAAAGATCGCCGTTGTTTACGCCGAAGGCGCCATCGTCGACGGCAAAGGCTCGCCGGGCAATATCGGCGATGAGAAATACACGGAGTACATCCGGCAGATCCGCCAGGACGACAACATCATGGCCATCGTCCTGCGCGTCAATTCGCCGGGCGGCAGCGCCATGGCATCGGAAAACATCTGGAAAGAACTGAGCCTGGCCAGGGACGAAGGCAAACGGATAGTGGTAAGCATGGGCGACTATGCCGCATCCGGCGGTTATTACATCTCCGCCATGGCCGACTCTATTTTCGCCGAACCCAATACCCTGACCGGATCGATCGGCGTGGTCATGGCCATTCCGGACGCCAGCGAACTGCTGGAAGACAAGGCGGGCATCCGCTTCGATTCGGTGAAAACAGGCGCCTTCTCCACCGGCATCACCCCCTTCTACCCTCTTTCCCCGGCAGAATCCCGCATGCTGCAGGCCCGTACCGACGACATGTACGAAACCTTCCTGGAACGGGTGAGCGAAGGCCGGAAACTATCCCGCGATTCGGCCCATGCCATTGCTCAGGGACGGGTATGGACGGGGGAAAGGGCGCTGGAGATCGGCCTGGTAGACCGCATCGGCGGCCTGGAACAGGCCATTGCCTCGGCAGCCGCTATGGCCGAACTGGACGAATACCGGTTGACCGAATACCCGAAGGTGAAAGATCCCATCCAACAGCTTATAGAACAATGGTTCGGGGAGGAGAATGTGCGCGCCAAAGCCATTCTGAGGTCCGAGCTGGGCGAATATTATCCTTACCTGCAGTTTGTGCAGGAGCTTAAGGACTCCAGGGGCCTGCAGGCGAGGTTGCCGCTATGGATACCTTTTAATTAAGCACTTGGAAAATCTTCTTATTTTGCCTCGATGACAAAGAGGCATTCTGTTTCCAAGCTGGCAGTATGGGCATTCCTGGTTGCAGGCATCCTCCTTCGCCTCTGGTACTATCTGGATGGGCGTTCTTTGTTCATCGACGAGGCCAACCTGGCCCTGAACATCTCCGAGCTTGGTTATGGCGGTTTCTTCAGGCCTCTATACTACGACCAATATGCTCCTCCCCTGTTCATGGTGTTTTCCAAAGGGGCCGTCCAACTGCTGGGCAACCACGAATGGGCGCTGCGCTTATGGCCCCTGGCGGGCAGCCTGCTTATGCTGCTGCTTTTCCGCGTTGTGATCCAAAAGATGGGCCTGTCCTCAGCGGTTCAGTGGTTTCCCATCGCCATGCTCGCCCTTTCCCCGTTCCTGCTGCGCTACGGCACGGAAGTTAAGCAGTACAGTACCGACGCCGCCGTAGCCCTGGGCCTGGCCCTGCTGGCTGTAAGCCTTCCTCCGGAAGCCCTCCGCCGCCGGCATTTCCTGCTGTGGGCATTAGTGGGCGGAATAAGCCTCTGGCTTTCCATGCCGGCAGCTTTTGTACTCTGTGGCGTAGCCGCCCGCTATAGCTACGGCATGGCGCAACAACGGCAATGGAAAGCGCTTCGGCTCTTCTCCCTGGCCGGCGCCTTTTGGCTGGCCTCCTTTCTGGCGCTGTATTTCACCGTGCTGAGAGCCAGCCTGGCCACGCCTGAGCTGCTGAGCTATCATGCTCCCTATTTTCTTCCCGTCCGTTTATGGGAAGCGAAAGCCTGGCAGCAGATGGGGCAGATCGGTTACGGCCTGCTAAGCCCGGTACTGGGCTTCACGGTTGCGGGGTTGAGCACCGGCATAACGATCTTATTGTTCGGAAGTTTCCGCCTGGCACGACGGCAGCCCGGCACATTCCTCCTGCTGGCCGTTCCCATCCTGGCCTGCCTGGCGGCCTCCGCCCTGCGCCACTTTTCCCTCATATCAAGGGTTTCCCTCTTCCTGATGCCTCTTTTCCTGCTGCTGGCAGCCTACGGGGCCTCTGAGGCCTGGCGGATCGGCGGCCGTTTTGCCCGGCCGGCCCTGCTGGCCCTGCTGCTCCTGGAAGCGGCGCCCTTCTTCAATTCCATCCAGCACATGGGCAAAGCCACGGCTATCGAAAACCTGAAGGATGTGCTCCGGAAGGCCCAGGCTGCGAATAAGGGCGGCATAGCCTGCATTGATCACGATGCGGCGCCGGCCTATCGCTATTACAGCCAGTGGCATGCCCAAAGGGAAGCCTTCATCCTGCCGGATGCGGTGCTGCTGAACTGGGATACCTCCCTGGGCCCGTTGCTGGAACAAAAGGCCCGCGGCCCCGGCTTCTGGCTGATCTTCTCCCACCTGCTGTCCCGGGAACCCCGCGAAAAGATGGCCCGTATGAGAGGGGTTGCGCAGGAAGTGGCAGAAGAAACACTTTCCATAGAAGAAAAGGGGGCTGCCGGTTATTGGTACGAATATTGATCTTTATATAATTAAGCTTCACCTCACGATTGCCACCGGGAAATCCGGCACGTTAGGGGGATAAACCGTGGCGGGCGACTGCTGGCCGCCGGTAAGTTCCTTCACCCTTTCGCAGACGTAAGCGTCCAGCGTCTTGACGGTAATCTTGCCTCCGGGGCCACGCGCCCTGCCGGAAAGGCCTTCCAGCAAAGCCTCGGTGAAGGCGCCGTTGCCCCAGCGGGCATCTTCCAAAGCATATTGCCGGGTAGTGGCCGAAGAAAATACTATTGCGCCGTTTTCTGCCGATACCAATTCATTGATGATAACCGCCACATCGGGCGGCATAGTGCTGCGGCGGATTTCTCGCATCAGGCTGCCGGAATGGCAGGCATCCATGAAGACCAGGATTTTGCCGGCTACAGAGGCTACGGTACTTTGTACATCGGCGTGCAACAGGCAGGTACGCCGGATGGATTCCGGGTCGGCATTGGAGGGCAGGTAGAAGAAATTGCCGCTATTGTCGTCAATGCCGTGCCCGGCGAAGAAGAGCATGGCCACATCCCGGCTGGTCGTTTCCTGCTGCAGCCATTCGAGCCCGTCCAGAATGTTGTCTTTGGTGGCTTTAGCCTCGGTGAGCAGCCTGGTTTTTACGCTCTTGTAAAGCAGGCCCTCCTGTTTTTGGATCAGTGCTGTGAAGTCGGTAGCATCCTTGGCGGCATAGCTCAGGTCTTCGATATCCGCATGATCATAATTGCTCACGCCAACAGCCAGCACGTAGAGGGACGGGCGGATATCGGTGAAGGCAGGCGATGGGGACGCTCCTTTCCAGCGAAGGTGGATGGTGGCCGGTTCGCTTGCCCCGAAGCGGTTTTCTGCAATGACGGAAACCACACAATCAGAAGAAGGGACAACGACTGTGGCCTCCAGCCGCTTCCCGGCAGGCTTGAAGCCCCGCTCGGTGGCCACCGGCCGGCCGTCTACCTGTATGCGAATGCCGGTGACCGCCTCATTGTTGGGCGAATCGATGCTGTAGGACAGGCTGAGGGTATTGCTGCTCAGCTCAGTTTCGTTATCAGGCGAAAGGATACGCACAGTAGGTGGCAACTGGGCGGTGATGGGCGTTGTACTGGAACGGCGGTTGGAAACCTGATTGGCCCGCCGCAGGGCCTCTTCCTCGTCCAGTGTTTCCAAAATGAGGTCGATCACGTCGGGGCGATAGTAGGTTTGACGGAATTTTGACGCCGGGTAATAATTCGCTTCCCGATCTATCCCGTTGTTGACGTGCCAGCCGATGAGGTTTTCCGCGCCAGGGGCAGCGTCGTAGTAGCCGGAAGGCGTCCACAGTATCCAGCGTTCATTGTCGGGATGCAAATAGAGGGACAACAACGGCTGCCCGTCCCGGAAACGGTACCAGCGGATGGTACCGTCGCTCAGGGCCGCAGCCACGACCTCGTTATATTCGTCGATATTGACGCTCCAGGCGACCCCTGGCACCGACTGCGACCAGCGTTGGCTCCCGGCGGCGTCGGTACAGCGTATATTCCAACTGGTGCCAAAAACGATGCCCTGCCCGCCGGTGGCGATATCTATGCCGTAAACGTACTCATATCTATCTAAAATAGAGAGGGGCTTTCCATTGAGCTTCGGACTATAATTATTGTTCCAGTCAGTGACGTTCAATCCATTCCGCTCTGTCACCGGCGCCGCGTGGTAGGAAGTTAGTGAGGCGAAGCGCCGGCCGATAACAGAAAATGATAAAGGGGAACCGCCTAAAGGGGTAACCCCTACTTCCAGGCCGCCCGGCCCCAGGCGGAAATGGGCCTTATCGGAAGCATTATAAGCATTGACTTCTCCCTCTATATAGTTGCTGCGTTGCCTGGCCGCGGGGTTGATCACGCCCCAGCTGGGCTGAGCGCTGGCATAGGCAAAAAGCCCGCCGGGCAAAGGTTTGATGTCCATAATACCGTCTTCTCCCCCGTCGTAGTCGGTATAACCGCCTTTTCCCGCCTGTTCCCAGACGCGAACCTGCCACCACCAGTTGCCTCCTTTGTACAGTTTATAACCATAACCCGCTGCCAGCCTCGCCCCATCGGAGGAAAAGGCTACCATTTCCAGGCGGTCGCCCAAAGTGCCGGCGCCGGTGACATCCGGTTCATAGCGTACTTCCAGGGTAGTGGCGTCCAGCACCTGTATCTGGGTAATGTCATCGTAGCCCACCGCCAGCAGGCGGGTGTCGGGGGAGAAAGCAAGAGAGAAGGGTTCTTTCCCGCCTTTGGGAGAAGCTTTTTTCTGAAGCTTAAAATCGCTGTCATAAAGCCGGATATGGCCATCGTAACAAACAGTTGCCAGCCGCCCCCAGGCATCGAAGGCAAGGTTATAGCTCTCTGCACCATAATCGGCATCCTGGGCGTACAATGCATAGTCGCTGCTGCGAAAAATCCTGATGCCATTTTCTCCTCCTAAGGCAGCCGCCAGATAACGACCATCCGGAGAGAACTCCAGGTCATTGATCACATTGGGCAGGCCGGTAATGCGATGCAGCATCAGCCCGGATGTGGCGTCGAAAATATAAATAGAATGTTCCGCCGCCCAGTCGTATCCAGTCCACCCTCCGACTGCCGCCACCCGGCTGTCCGGCGAGAGGGCGCCGGCGTAAAGCTTGCCTTCATTGCCTTTATCAATGGGCAGGCGGAAAGTACGCAGCAGTTCCCCGCCGGCCAGTTCCCAAAGCTTGGCAGTTTTATCATTGCTGCAGGTCAGCAGATAACGGCCCCGGCTGTCGGTACTGATACGTTTTATCGCCGCCGTATGCATTTCAGTGTTCAGCGTGAGGATGGGGGTGGTAGTTTGGGAAAAGGCGGAACCGGGCGCCAGGAGGAATGCGCTTAGCCAGGTGGCGAGGAAGAGGGCAAGGTGCTTCATGGTTTGGCGGTTTTGCTGGTTATCAATATGCGGTTTATGGGGCAGGCGAATAAATTCGCCTTTACCGGTAGGTGGTTATGACCAGGGAGTCCTCCGCAAAGCGGTTTTTCTTTTTGAAGCCCCGGGTTTTGCTCAGGGTTGACGGCAGGCCTTCAGTAATATAGCGATAGCCGTCCTCCAGCCGGGTTTGGAGGGGGGCGAAAGGGGCGCTTTGGGCAAATACATAGAGGGTTTCCTCCCCGAACGGCTCAGTAGCTTCATAGCCGTCGCCGATCTCAATTTCGGAACCGGCTTCAGCAGCGCTCAGCCGGCGGTCGTCGTCAAAGAGCACCAGGCTGCCGTCGGCCAGGCGGTAGATGATGCGCAGATAGCATGGTTGGGTTGCCCGGAAATAAAGGCGCATGGTTTCGCCGGCCTTATATTGAAGCCCGTCGCGGCCCTTGTCCGTCCGGCAGAAGACGGCCAGGGCAGTGTCGGCAGGGGTCGTAGAGGCAGCCTTCGGATGGCTTTTTCCGGGGGGCGGAACAAGCGGGCCGGATGCCTTCTCCGCCGGTTGTTTGCCCCCGTCGGATTCTGCCGGATTCGGGCCCGCCGGCTGTTGGGCGGCCCGGGTAGTATCAATCGTTGCCGCCTGCTGTCCGATACTGCTGACTGGCTCCTCCTTCTGGAACAGATCGCGCAGGCTGTAGCCCGAAAATTCCGCTACTGCCGCCCCGAACAGGATAATGGACCCAATAGCAGCGGCCAGCTTGCGCCAGTCCCGAACCGGGGCAAGGAAGGCCTCTTCCGGCAGTTGGCCGATGAGGTGAAGGGTAGCCGCGTTGATGCGATTCAGCTCTATGGCCAGCTCATCGGAAGAGGCAGTATGGCCGTGCTTTTCGCGCAGGTACTGCTGGTAACGGGCAGAAAGGGCCGCCGCTTCGGCATGCAGAGCGGAATCCCGCCCGGTGAGCCGGAGCAGTTCCTGAATGACTTGCCTGGACTGGCCTTCGGCCAGAAGAGATCGGAGATGGGCCCTGCGGTTCATTGCACACTTTAAAGTATCAGGGCCAAAATAGGCTTTTTTATGGAAAGGAGGTAATTCTATTTTTTGCTTAAATTTCTTCTCACAAAACAATGAAAACCATGAGCGACAAGATCAACCGCCGCCATTTCATCCAAAAGACGGCCGCCGTGGGCGCCGGCCTGGCCGCCCTCCCCGGAGCCGCCTTCGCCGCCCCCGCCATTAGCAAAAGTGGCAAGCCCCGGTCCAGGATGAACATAGGCATCATCGGCGCGGGCCTGCGCGGGCAGGGGCATATCGATATGCTGTTGAACCGCAGCGACTGCGAGGCGCCCGCCATTTGCGACATCGACCAGGGGATGGCCGACAGGGCCGCCGCCCTCTACGAAAAGAAGGGTAAGGCCAAGCCCAAAGTGTACGGCCCGGGCGAGCGCGACTACCGGCGCCTGCTGGAGGATGAAAATATCGACGCCGTCCTCATCGCCACCCCCTGGCGGTGGCACACGGAGATGGCTGTCGCGGCCATGAAAGCAGGCAAATACACAGGGGTGGAAGTGTGCGGCGCCTTCTCGCTGGACGAGTGCTGG
>CAZAXA010000165.1:7643-11795 GCA_964488965.1 uncultured Phaeodactylibacter sp.
CATGAAGAAACGGGCGCGCCCCTGTTCTTCCTGGAGAATGTCTGCTACCGCCGCGATGTGATGGCGGTGCTCAACATGGTGCGGCAGGGCCTGTTCGGCGAGCTCATACACCTGGAATGCGGCTATCAGCACGACCTGCGCGGCGTCAAGTTCAACGACGGGAAAACGCCCTACGACAGCGGCGTGGAGTTTGGCGAAAAAGGCTTCTCGGAAGCGAGGTGGCGCACACAGCATTCCGTGCACCGCAACGGCGACCTCTACCCTACCCATGGCATCGGCCCTGTGGCGGAATATATCGACATCAACCGCGGCAACCGCTTCCTGACGCTTACCTCTGCCGCCAGCAAGGCCCGGGGGCTGCATGATTATATCGTCAATCATCCGAAAGGCGGCCCCTCTCACCCCAATGCGAAGGTAGAATTCCGCCTGGGCGACGTGGTGACCACCGTCGTCAAGGCGGCCAATGGCGAGAGCATCATCATCAGCCACGATACCAACCTGCCGCGCCCCTACTCCCTGGGCTTCCGCGTACAGGGTACGAAAGGGCTATGGATGGACGTCAACCAGTCCATTCACCTCGAAGGGCAAAGCCCCTGGCGCCGCTGGGAGCCCGCCCAGCCCTACCTCGACAAGTACGGCCACCCGCTCTGGCAAAAGTATGCCGCCGACTCGGAAGGCGCCGGCCATGGCGGCATGGACTGGTTCCTGCTCAATGCCTTTGTGGAAAGCTTCAAGCGTGGAGAAAAGCCCCCCATCGACGTTTATGACGCCGCCACATGGATGGCCATCACCCCGCTGAGCGAACAGTCCATCGCCATGGGCGGCCAGCCGATGCCCTTCCCGGACTTCACCCGGGGCCGGTGGACGGAGTGGAAGAATGGTTTCGGGCTGGGGGAATATTAGCCGCCGTTTAATCATCCGGCGTATTGGACAGGTAGAAAATCAACCTCCCGTTGTCTGCCAATTGGTCGTGGGTTATGGCATTGGCGCGGACGCGTTTCCCGTTGCATTTCACGAAGCGGATGTAAAAACTGTCATCACTGCGTTTTTTGGCCCTGATGACGATCTCCTTCCCGCCCGGCTGGCGGAGGGTTATTTTATCGAAAATGGGAGCGCTCAGCTGGTACTCGGGCCTGCCTACACATACCGGGTATAAGCCCATGGAGGCCAGCACATACCAGGCGGACATGGCGCCGGCATCGTCATCCATCTCGGGGATATAGCCTTCCGGCTCCGCTTTATAAATCCGGCCGTAGTATGGCTTCTCCCACTTTTCATGCGTCCCGTAGGCCTGTATCATTTCCCCGGTGAGTATCCTGTTCACCACTTCCTGAGTGCGCCAGGGTTTGTCGCTGTAATTGAAGAGGAAGGGCGCCTGCAGGGCCGGCTCGTTCCCGTGGCTGTAAAGGTTATTTGCAAAAAAATAGTCCAGTTGTGCCGTGAAGGCGCCTTTGCCTCCCATGAGCCCGATGATGCCGTCCATATCCCAGGGTACTGACCAGCGATACTGCCAGAGCGTACCTTCATACAGGCCGTCGCCATGCATGATATCGGAGCGATCATCCATCACCATGAACTTTTTTTTCCAGATGCGCCGGTAGTTGAGCGCCAGTTCCCTGTATTTTTTCTGTTCGGCCGTTTTCCCCAGGATGCCGGCCACCTCTGAGATCGCCCAGTAATCGTAGCTGGTTTCCAGGATGTCATCGGGAGACCGGTAAGGGAGCAAGGGCGCCTCCGCGATGATCTCCGGCCAGAGCTTTTCGAAGTTCACATCGGCAACCCCTTTGCGGCAGGCATCCAGTAAGACCAGCAGGGAGTGTTCTTTCCTGACGGTAGGCGTCGATTCCTGTTCTCCGCTCCAGCCGGTAAGCCCCTGCCCGTAATAGTACAAGTCTTCGATGGAACGGCTGATGTCTTTCATCTTGTCCGGGAAGAGAAGCGCCAGCAGCGGGAACTTGGTGCGGTAGGTATCCCAGATGGACCAACCGTTGTAATGGGTATAGCCCTCAGCCCGGCGCGTTTTTCCATCTGCCCCTTTAAACTCCCCTTTGGTTGAAGTGGCATTGACGGGCAAAAGGCAGCTGTGGTACAAATGTGTATAAAAAAGAGTTTTGTATTCTTCTTTTCCTTCCAGTTCTACCCTGCCCAGGAGTTCTGACCATTCCCTGGCTGCAGCGGCCCTCACCTCTTCAAAAGGCATGTCTCCTGAGGAGTTGGTTTTGTCTGTTGCCGCCTGCTTACTGCTTAATGGCGAGATCCCCACTTTCACGGTGATGGTTTCATCAGCTTCCGTATGGAAGAGCGCATAAATTTTGCGGCCCGATACCACATAGCGCCGCACGTCTTTGGAGAACTCCAGATGGAAATACTGCGTATAAGCGCCTTTCTTACACACATTTCCCGCCTTTACCCAGCCAGTGATTTCCCGTAGGCCCTCGATCTGATACCCGGCGTCGATAAAATTCGCGTAAGCATATTCCGGGCCGACCATGATATATGCCTCATCCGATGCGGGAAAGGTGTAACAATGATAGCCCAGGTGGTTATTGGCGGTGAGTTCGCAGTTGATCTGAACATCGGGCAAATATACCCGGTAGTAACCGGGGCTGGCCTCCTCCTCCTGTTTGTCCATGGCCAAAGCTTCATCAGCAGGCGTTCCGACGCCAGGTTTCACCAGGATGCTCCCTCCGGCGCCCTCACAGCCCACTCCCGGCGCCCGGCTGTGCGAAAACCCCTTTATCTTCCGGGCATTATAATCATAGCCGCTATGGTTGCCCGGTTCCGTCTCAGGGCCCAGCTTTACCATTCCGAACGGGACGGTGGCCGAAGGGTCGAGCTGCCCGTGGTCTCCGGCTGTACAGATGAACAGGTTCACATAATCCAGAACCGATTGGCCCCGGGCTGTTTTCCCGGGCAGGAGGGCCAGGGCCAGTATCAGATAAAACTTATTCACTCTTTTTATGCTGTAAGGCCGGCTCCGGAAAAAGGGAAAAGCGCCGAGAGTAAGGCCGGCATTTTTCAGTAACTTTCATCGGTTTATGGTTTACAGGTTATTTTTAAAGGATGATAAAGAAGCGAAATATAATACAATTGTGTTACTATTCAGTATTGTGGCATTTTGGCGCCTAAAATCCGACGAAAGATAAACAGCCTCATAAAGACACCTGAGATGATATCCGTAAAGCCAGTCAAAAAAACCGATCTGCAGGCGCTGCAGGAAATCGCCAGAACCACCTTTGCCGAAGCATTCAGCGCCCAGAATGCGGCCGCCGATATGGAAAAATACCTGGATGAGAACTTCAGCCTGGAAAAGCTGTCGGCCGAGCTTGAAAACCCCGAGTCCCTTTTCTTCTTCGCCGAAGTATCCCATAAAGAGGCGGGATACCTCAAGGTGAACTGGGGAGCGGCCCAGGCCGAATCTCTGCTGGACAACGCCCTTGAAATAGAGCGCATCTACGTCCTGCCCGCATACCAGGGAAAGGGCGCCGGAAAGGCCTTGTTCGAAAAGGCGTGCAGCATCGCGACAGAAAAAAAGATGGATGCGATATGGCTGGGCGTGTGGGAAAAGAACGCTTCCGCCATACGTTTCTACCGGAAACACGGCTTTGTGGAATTCGGCAAACACCTCTTCCGCCTGGGCGATGACATACAGACGGACCTCCTGATGAAACTCGAAATACAGCGGCTATGACGATCGAACCACTCTCCGAAGAAAGCCTGGCGGCCTTTACCCGGCTCACGCTGGAACTCTGGCCCGAATGCCGGCACGAAGAAGAATACCTCAATGCCGAAAAGCTGCTGCGTTCCCCTCAGGACGCCGTATTTTTGTGCAAAGCCCCGGATGGCGGATACATCGCCTTCATCCAGCTGTCCCTCCGCCATGACTATGTGGAAGGCACAAACTCCACGCCGGTGGGCTACATCGAGGGCATCTACGTCCGGCCGGGCTACCGGAAGGGCGGCCTGGCCCGCCGGCTGCTGGAAACCGGCGAAGGGTGGTGCCGGGAACAGGGCTGCACGGAAATGGCATCGGATGCAGAGATCGGCAATGCGGAGAGCCATGCTTTTCACCGGCGGATGGGGTATGAGGAGGTGAACCGGGTGGTGTGTTATTGGAAGTGGGTGGATGGTTAGATGGTTGGATGGTTAGAT
>CAZAXA010000166.1:0-11745 GCA_964488965.1 uncultured Phaeodactylibacter sp.
ACTTACGACCCGCCGGTGCTGTATGAAACGACATACTTCGCCCGCTGTGTCCGCCGGGAAGGCTGCTCGGTCTACCTGGAAGGCAACATCGTCACCGTAGAGGTGGGCAGCGTAGCCAACGCCCAGATCAACGGGCCCGGATACATCTGTGTAGGCGAAACCGCTACTTATACCGCCGGGCCAACCGGCGCCGGCGCCGTCATCAGCTGGTACGTCAGCGGGCCGGTAACGCCCACATCCGGCGCCGGGCCCCAGATCACCCTCACCGCTCATAACTTCGGTATCGTCAATATCACCCTGCAGGTCATTGAGAACGGCTGTACGGCCCGCAACATAAAACGGGTGACGGCTACCAACAGCTCGCTCTACTGCGGCCAGGGAAGGCCCTTCCCGATCAATGTGGAGGTTACCGGCCAGGAAGAAGGTGAGGTACTGGTGAGCTGGATGATGGAAAATTCCCTCGCCACAGGCCATACCTTCACGGTGGAACACTCCGGCGACGGCGGGCAGTTCGAAGCCATCGGCGTGGTGGAAAACCCCGCCGCTTACCTCGGAAGTATGAATTATTACGAATTTGAGCACCGCCAACCGAAACGCGGGCGCAACTTTTACCGTATAATTATACATACTCCCGCAGGCGAGGAATTTCTCTCAGAAGTGGAGGAAGCGATCCTTTTCAATGATTCGGAAATCGCATTGCTGTATCCCAACCCCACATCGGGCCAGGCGGTGATCGAACTTTTTGAGGACTTCGGAGAGGAAGTACAGGTAGATATCATCAGCGCCAACGGCGCCCGGCTGTATTCCCGCCTGCTGGCTGAAGGCACACAGCGCGCTGAATTCAACCTGGGGGGTTATCCGCCGGGCGTCTATTTCTTCGCCCTGCGTTACAGTAAATCGGGAGTGAAAGTACTCAAAGTCCTGAAACATTAACATGCCATACCAGCCACGTTAGAGTGAACAGGCTATTAGCTATCTTTGCCTGTACACACTAGTTGTGGATTGGGATTTGGGGGCTGTACACTTTGTGCAGTCCCCTTTTTTTTGCCTTCCCGGCGCTTTTTGCCCCAATGGGCCTCAAAGCCTTTCTCAACCCCGTATTAGTCGTTCTTTCAGGATATTTTCAGGATATTTGCCAGATCAATTCCCTTTCACTCAATATTTTCAAGAGATTCAGGCCGGATTAAGCCTAAAGGCAATCAATTGAAAGCCAAGCCCATGCAAGGAAATCTCTCCTTTTTGGGCCGTAATTTTATTTAAATCCTATAGGTTTAGTATTGTTTTATCTTTCCAATGTCCTTATACTTGCCGCTGTAAATCTTTTGAAGGCCATGGCCTTTCATTCCATTTATCAGCCGGCAAAAGATTAAAAGCATTAATGTATGACAACGACCTACAGCGCAGTAAAAATCGGACAACAGGGGCCGGATGCAGACGCCCTCAATGAGATCTTCACTCCCCTGCCCTTCGAAAAGCGCATCCGGCTGCTGTACCATTATTTCCGCCAGCGGGAAGTGCTGCTGACTTCTTCCTTCGGCTCCCAATCGGCCTTTCTGTTACACCTGATATCCCAGATACAACCAGCCCAGCCGGTCCATTTTATCGATACGGCTTTTCACTTTCCCGAAACCCTGGCGTATAAGCGGCAGTTGGCCGTGCAGTTCGGGCTCCAGGTCATAGATGTCCTTCCGGATCCGGCTCAGAACAAGGCCACTGCCGAAGAACAATGGTGGCAAAAGGATGCGGGCGCCTGCTGCACCGTCAACAAAGTGCTGCCACTGGAACCCATAAAAGCACAGCACAGCGTATGGATGTCCGGGCTGATGGCTTATCAGACCGGCTTCCGCTCTACACTGAGGGTCTTTGAACCCAAAGGCAATATCCTGAAGTTTCACCCCCTGATCGATATAGATGAAGGAGAGTTCCTGTATTACATGTCCTATCATAACCTGCCGCGCCATCCCCTGGAAGACGAGGGTTATGGCTCCATAGGCTGCAAATACTGCACCGCCCGGGGAGAAGGCCGCAGCGGCCGCTGGAAAGGGCTGGCCAAGACAGAGTGCGGGTTGCATCCGTGACGGCTGGGATCGCCTTACTTCACCCCGATCTCCTCCAGTATAGGGCCTGCATTATAGATGTGCTTCAGGGCCGCGGCGATACCTCCGGCATGAACGCCGATGGAGCGGTTTGCCGTCACATCGTAGATGAAATTGCCGGCGAGGGACTCTATATTGCCGTCAAAGAGCAGGCCGACCAGTTCGCCTTTCCTGTTGATCATCGGGCTGCCGGAATTGCCGCCGGTGCTGTCGCAGGTCGATATGAAGTTCAGGGGCGCCTTCAGCAGGGCGGCAGGCGGGTTGAGCCAGCGCTCCGGAAGGTCCCAGGGGTAAGCGCCATCGTTCGAATAATGGCGGTCATATAAGCCGAAATAAGTCGTTTTGACCGGGGCTTCGGTGCCGTTGTAGGCATAATCCTTTACGACGCCATCGGCAATCCGCAGGGTAAAGGTGGCGTCGGGGGGGATAGACAAGCCGTAAGTTTTGTAGGCCTCGGCGCCGATCTGGCCCTCCAGGGCCTGGCGCCGGGCATTTCCCTGCTGCAGGGCCTGCTGAGACTCCAGGTATTCCGGAACCAGCAACAAGGCCATTTGAATGATGGGGTCTTTGGATTTCTGAAGCTTTTCCGCTTTGGCCTCCAGCAGCTTCTCCAGTTTCTTCTCGTCGGCGAACTTCGTCTCGCCGAGGATCTCGCGGGCGGCGGCGGCGGGAGCCCTCCCGGCCAGCAATTCGGCGATGTAGGCGTCGTCCTGCCCGGCAAACATTTTCAGTTCCTCCAGCAGCATAGCCAGCGTCTTTTCCTCGTACGGGCCGGATAAGCCCTGCGCCAGGGCCCTGATCTCGCTTTTAAGCTCTGCCAGTTCCTCCTCAGAAGCTCCGCCTTCGACGGCCTGGATCAGGCCGTAGGCAGAAAATGCCAGTTGCATGGCCGTTCCGTTCATGGGGCTGGGCGCCAGGAAGAAATTCTCTGTCCGGTATCCTTTGATCTGTTCGTATTCTTCAGCCAGTGCCTTCCAGGGGTCGTTGCCGCCGCTCACGGCTTTGGAACGGCTCCTGATCATCTCTTCCATCTTTTTCTTCTTCCCCATGAGAACCGGGTCATGAAGGGCATCCAGGATACCGCCGAAGGCCTTGTCGCCGTTGGAGATGGTCAGGATCTGGTCCAGCAGTTCAGGGCTGGGGTTGTCGGCATACTGCTCCCGCATGATCGCCAGGCGGTTGCCAAACCAGGTTTTCAGGGTTTTGTATTTATAGTCGCGGTCGTATTCCAACTGCGCCATGGTGCGGTACCGCTCGGTGCTGCCGGGGTTGCCGATGGTGAAGACCACTTCCCCTTCCGCAGCCCCCCCGGTGTGGAGAGGGAAGAAAAAGCCGGAAGAGTTGACGGGTTCCCCGTTTTCATAAACGCGCCAGAGGGTAAAATCCAGGTTATAGCGGGGGTAGGTAAAGTTGTCGGGGTCCCCTCCGAAGTTGCCGATGCGCAATTCCGGCAGCAAGACCAGGCGGACATCGTCAAAGCGCTTGTATCCATAAATGGAGTATTTCCCACCATTATAGTAGGCGACGGTTTCCACTTCCAGGCCCTGCCAGCCTTCCTTGCCGGCATATTCGGCTTCGGCGGCCTTCAGGGCTTCCTGCCTCCGGGCCAGCGCTTCATCATCGTCCCTGGCTTTAGCCGAGGCAGAGTGGACATATTCGGTGATATCCGCGATCTTCACCAGTTGCTTGACGAACAGGCCGGGCGCCCGGCGTTCCTCCGCTCTGTTTCGGGCATAAAAACCGTTGGCATCCAGGTCTTCGCCCTCCCGGGCAACCTTGCCGGATTCGCCGTGAGAGCAATGGTGGTTGGTCAGGATCAGCCCGTCGGGAGAAATGAAGGAAGCCGAACAATAACCGGCAAAACGCAGGGAGGCCATCCGGGCTTTCTCCCACCAGGCAGCGTCGGGCTGAAAATTGTAGGTTTCTTTAAAATATTCATTGGGCGCGTGCTCAAACGTCCACATCTTACCGTAATCAAAACGGCTGACTTCCACATCTTCAGCGTAGTAAATGGCCGAAGGCTGGGCAGAAAGCATTCCCGCGCCCGGAAGCAGGAAAGAAAATACTAAAGGAAGAATCCTGATGGTCTTAGCTCTCATTATCTGGTTTTTTCTTTAATTGTATTCGTTTTACTGATACACCGATACGCTCCCCACCTCACTTCCCCAGCAATCCCTCCTTTGCCGCATCCTCGGTATAACCATGCAGCTGTACCGGTTCTTTCCTGCGGTTTGCCCGCAGGCGCATATTCAGGAACTCCACAAAAAGGGAGAACGCGATGGCAAAATAGAGGTACCCTTTGGGCACGGCGCCGATCTCCGCCCCGGCGACAGTCAGGTGGGCCAGATGGGCGCCTTCGGCGATCAGCATGAAGCCGATGAGGATGAGGAAGGCAAGCCCCAGCATCTGTATCGTCGGATGGCGGTTGACGAAGCTGGCCACCGGCGTGGCAAAGAGCATCATAATAAGTACCGAGAGCACCACGGCGATGATCATGATCACCAGCGCCCCATTCAGCCCGTTGGTCATACCGACGGCAGTCAGGATGGAATCGAAGGAGAAGACGATATTGATGACCGTGATCTGAATGATGACATTTGTCAGGGTAGACATTCCTCCCCCTTTCTTTGCCATTTCCAGGTGGTCTTCTTCTTCCAGTTTATGGCGGATTTCGGTCGTGCTCTTATAGAGCAGGAACAGCCCTCCCGCAATCAGGATGAGGCTCTGCCCGGAAAAGCCGCCATGTATGAAATCGCCGTGGATCGAGAACCAGGGCTCTTCCATGGCCACCAGTATGGATACGCCGAAGAGCAGCACGATGCGCATCGCCATAGCCAGGATCAGGCCGATGTTGGTAGCCTTCGGCCGGTCTTTTTCAGCCAGCTTGTTGGCAGCGATGGAAATGAAAATAATGTTATCGATGCCGAGGACGATCTCGAGGAAGGTCAGGGTCAGCAGGCTCATCCATACGCCTGCATTGGCAAAATCGGGCAAAACAAACTCCATATCTGTTTGTTGAGGTTTTTAACGCCTGCAATTTTACAAAAAAAGAATGAAATACCGACGCCGCCGGCAAGATGAACTGGAATCCACGAATGCCTGCCCTTCGTAGGCCGTCCCCCTGCATCCCTGGGTAAATTCCGGCCTGTTGTCGAAAAGGTGAGAAAGCTCATTGACCTTTAGAGGCAGGGCGGCTAAATTTGCGCCATGAACCGGCGGGCTGTAATTCACCTGACACTTTTACTTTTACTTCTCTCCACCGCGGATCTGGTTGCCCAGGGCTTTTCGGGCCTGCGCGTTTCGGCTAACTACCGCAACACGCCCCTGAAGGAGGCGCTCCACGACCTGGAGGGGCGTTATAACATTCAGTTTGTCTACAGCGAGCAGTTTGTCTCTCTCCACCGGCGGGTGAACATTTATGCCCGTAAGCGCCCCCTGGAGCAGGTGCTGGAGGCGCTTTTCCACAATTCCGGCATAGAATACCGGCTGATGGGAAGCAAGGTCGCCCTCAGGGCGGCGGCAGCGCCGCCGGTGCAGGAAGCGGCCGGCGAGGGCGCGCGCCAGCTCAGCCAGACCGTCCGGGGGCGGATCATCGACGAAAGCTCCGGCATGCCTCTGGCAGGCGCCAATATACAGTTGCTGGACTCCACCCGTTTCCTGGGCGCTTCCACCGGCGCCGACGGGCAGTTTGAACTGAAGAACGTGCCCGTAGGCCGGCGCAATTTCCTGCTTACCTACCTCGGTTACGAACCTCTGACCATCCGGGATATTGCCGTGATCTCCGGCAAGGAGTTCGTCCTGGAGGCCCAGCTGCGGGAATCCACCACCACTCTGGATGAAGTCGTGGTCACTACGGCGATCGACAAAATGCAACCCCTCAACAGCCTGGTGACGGTCAGCGGGCGGCAGTTCCGGGTAGAAGAAGGCAGCCGCTACCCCGGCAGTTTCCAGGATCCTGCCCGCATGTGCCGCGCCTTTGCGGGCGTGTCCTACATCAGCGACCTGGAGAATGACCTCATCATCCGCGGGAACTCCCCCACCAGCCTGCTGTGGCGCCTGGAAGGCATCGAAGTCCCGACGCCCAACCACTTTCACGCCATCGGCAATACCGGCGGCGCCATCAGCATGCTGAACAGCAACGTGCTGACGACCTCCGATTTTCTGACCAGCGCTTTTCCCGCCGAATACGGCAATACCATCTCGGGCGTGTTCGACCTGAAGTTCCGCAACGGCAATACCGAGCGCAACGAATATACCCTGAGTGCCGGCGTCCTGGGCATGGAAGCCGGCGTGGAAGGGCCTTTACAGAAGAATAAGGGCAGCTCCTACCTGCTCAATTACCGCTATTCCACCCTGGCCCTCCTCGAAGAGATGGGGATAAACCCCGTGCTGGAGGGCGGCGTCCCCCGTTATCAGGACCTGGCGTTCAAAATACTGGCCCCCACCCGGAAGGCCGGCATTTTTACCCTTTTCGGGCTGGGAGCTACCAACACCATCTCCCGAAGCCCCGAGTTGCAGCCCGATGGCCGCTACAACCGCACCTATTTCAGCGAAGAGTCCTCCCGCTTCGGCATTCTGGGCCTGAAGCACAGCCTCCATCTCTCGGAAAAAGCCTACCTGCAGGCCGTGCTGGCCACTACCTGGGATACTTACAAGTACCGCTACGATTTCTTCAGCGATTCCACCGAAACGCCCCTGTCGGAACTGGCATATTATACCCGGGAGCGCCACCTGACCAGCGCCCTTCGCCTGAGCATCCAATACAACAAGAAGAACAATGCCCGCACGGCGACCCAGCTTGGGTTGATCTATGGCAGGCAGCTGTTCAGCTACAAATACCGCTTCAGCAATGAGCGCACCGGGCAGCAGGGCGTCCTGCTGGACGATGCCGGCACGGCTACCACCCTGCAGGCCTACGGCCAATGGAAGCGGCGCCTTTCGGAAAAGCTCACCTTCAACCACGGCCTCCACCTGCTCTATTTCGGATTTAACCAGGCTTTCACCGCAGAACCCCGCCTGGGGCTGGAGTGGCAGGCCAATGCCCGGGAATCCCTGAGGCTGGGCATGGGCCTGCATAGTTATATCGGCCATCTGTCGAGCTACCTGTACCACTCTCCTTATGACTTCGACGTACAGCCCTTCCGCAACCGGCAGTTGCCAAAATCCCTCCATTTCGTGCTGGGCTACAACCACCGCCTGTCGAATGATTGGCACATCAGGCCCGAGATTTACTTTCAGCACACCTTCGACGCCGCCGTGAGCAGCAACCCCGACCAGCCCTGGGTATCCATACTCAACATCCTCAACAATTACGACGTATTCGACTCGGCAGAAATGCCTGTTTCCAACAAAGGCAAGGGCAGGAACATCGGCTTTGAACTCACCGCCGAGAAGCTCTTTTCCAAAGGCTATTACTGCCTGCTGACCGCCTCCCTCTATGACTCCCGCTATTCGACCGTCGACGGCCGCTGGTTCAGCACCCGTTTCAACGGCAACTACATCTTCAACCTGTTGGGCGGCAGGGAATTCACCATCCGGAAGAACCATAGCCTGGGGGCCAATGCCAAATTCGTCTATGCCGGGGGCAACCGCTACTCCCGCATCAATGAAGAAGCCTCCCGCGCCCGGGGTTTCGAAGTGCTCAACCCGAATTTCATCAACAGCGAAAAAGCGCCTGATTACAGCCGGGTTGACCTGCTGCTGAGCTTTACCGCCAACAACCCAAAGGCGACCCATAAATTCAGCCTGGACATTCAGAACCTCTTCCAGACCCGCAATGTGCTGGAATACTACTTCGACCCCGGCGCCAACCAGGTGATGACCAGCTACCAGGTGGAAGTCCTGTTCGACCTGCGCTATCGCCTGGTCTTTTAGAGATGTTATGCTAAAATCTTATTTGGGGCCCTGCCGACAAAACCGGAAACGGCCTGACAGGCCCGCCCTTTTCCTTTGAAAAGCTTCCTATCTTTGAGGCTCACAAAAGCAGGCCTCATAATGACCCGAAAAGTACTTTCCCTGATGTTTTGCCTTCCCTTCGCGGCAAGCGCCCAGGATGCCCTGAATGTGGAGCTGTTTGCCCAGTTCAACCGGGGCGACGGGCGGGCCTCCGGCTCCTGGTATTATGCCGCCCCGGACGGCACGGAATACGCAGTGCTGGGCGCACAGACGGGCACTTCCATCATAAAAATTGACGATCCGGGCGATATACGGGAGGTTGGCTTTGTGCCAGGGTACAGCTCCAACTGGCGGGAAGTAACCGTAGTGGGCGGGCATGCCTACGTCGTCACCGAAGGCTCGGGCTCTCCCCACTACGGCATGCAGGTCATCGCCCTGGCGCAACTGCCGGATACGGCCTTCCTGCTGGCGGAATACTCCGAAACCTTCGGCAGAGGGCATATCATCCAGAAGGACATCTTCAGCGAGGCGCCCTTCGTTTACGTTTGCGGCACACAGACGACGCAGGGCGTACACATCCTCGACGTGTCCGACCCCTCTCATCCGGCAGAGGCGGGGCTTTACCAACCTGGTTACTACATCCACGACTGCCATGTGCGGGATACGCTGCTCTTCGCCGCCGCCTTTTACGAGGGCATCATCGATATCGTCAGTATTGCCGACAAGAGCAACCCGAGGCTCATCGCCTCCATCGATGACCCGGGAGGCAACACCCACAGTTTTTCCACCACCGAAGCCCTCGACTATCTGTTCGTAGCTGACGAGCAGGACGGCCTGCCGGGCCGCATTTTCGACATTCGGGACCTGGACAACCCCCGGGAGGCGGCCACCTGGACCGGCAATGCCGCCAGCCTGGTACACAACCCTTACATACTGGGCGGCTATGCTTTCATTTCCCACAATACCGAGGGCCTGCGCATAGTGGACATCGCCGACCCGGCCGTACCCGTTGAGGTTGGCTTTTACGACACCTACAGCGGGCCTAGCGGAGGCTTCCGCGGCCTGTGGTCGGCCTGCCCCTACCTGCCCTCCGGCAGGATCATCGGCGGCAACCGGGAGGATGGCCTGTACGTGTGGTCCTTCAACAATGCCCGCGCCGGGCGCTTCTACGGGCAGGTGGTGGATTCCCTTAGCGGGGCGCCCATCTTCAATGCCGCCATACAGGTGGAGGAAACGCAGGGCCTGTACACTTCTGATATAGCGGGCAATTTCTCCGGCGGTTACCTTCCCGGCAGCTATACCCTGCAGGTTTTTGCTCAGGGCTACCATCCCGGAACGCTCGCCGTCGGCCTGGAAGCAGGCAGCCGGGAACAACTGCGGATCGAACTGGCCCCGGAAATGACGGCCGCTGAAGATATTCATCCGGAGAACGCCCACATCGCCCTGGCGCCCAACCCCATGGTGGAATTTACAACCGTCAGCCTCAAAAACCTGCCCGGGGCCAGCCTCGCGGTATTGCTCGATGCCAAAGGGCGCGAGGCCGGGCGTTATGACATCCGGGAGCGCTCCGCATTCACCATTGAAAGGGCCGGCAAGGCGGCGGGGGCGTACTGGCTGGTACTGTACGGGGAGGACGGCGCAATGGCCGGGCGCCGGCAGTTGGCAATCGGGCGGTAACGAAGGCCTCTTACCTTTGACAGAACAAAAAATATTGCCTAAATTGGATCAAAAATTTCAGGCATGGGGACTGCAATGCGCAACCGGAAGATCGAGGTAGAAGACCTGCCGAGATATACCATTGCCCAATGGGAACAATGGGAGGGCAAGTGGGAGCTGATCGAAGGCATCCCCTATGCGATGTCTCCTATGCCGGATAAAAAACACCAAAGGATAAATGGCCGGCTATACATTCAGTTTTCGGACAAATTGGGCCGCTGCCCCGACTGTGAGGCCTTTCTGCCCGTAAACTACAAGGTCAATGAAACCAACCTCCTTCATCCGGACCTGCTGGTGGTTTGTGGAGAGGAAGCGGAAGGCGCCTATGTCACCAATACTCCACGGCTGGTGGTAGAAATCTTATCCCCTTCAACCAAGATAAAGGATGAGAAAACCAAGCCTAAAATATACAAGTCGTTGGGGATACGCTATTATATTATTATCGACCCCAGGGCGGAAACCGCATCTGTGTTCGAACTGAACGAGGCCAGCGGGGATTATGAACTCCGGCTGAAAGGCAGGGAAATAGCCTATGAGTTCGAATTGGGCGAATGCAGGGCCAAAGTTGATTTTTCTGTAATATGGAAGTAGCGCCAATTTCAGGTGAAAGAAGACGTAGACAAGCCCGTCTATTTCGAGGAGCAGGCAGCCATCATGGAAGGGATACCCGATGATGTGCAGCAACATATCCTGAAGCAGTTGTTTCCGGAATGAGGCGAAAAGCTGTCGCTGAAAAAGCGGCCCCTGCCTGCAAAAATTACCCCAAAGGACATACCTTTGTAAGCCGATAGAATAGCAGAAACAGGGACATATGGCATTGCGTGAAGACTTCCCTCCGGCGGGTTCCGATTACCTGGGCGGCGAAAGCGACGGTTACGAGTACCGCACCGTCTTCGCCGGCTCCAACCTGGAAACGACCTTCGAAATGGTGCGCCAGTTCCTTAAAGAGGAAGGCTACGGAGATATCCCTCTGCCCCGCAATGCCGAAGAGCTGAAACTATTCCGCCTCCCCACCCGCAATAAGCAGATACTGCTCTTCGAAGACAGCGGCTATGTGCACAACCCCGTCAAAGTGCTCTTCCCGCTGGACCGCCGGAAAAAGACGACGCTCATCCTCTGCCTTTACAACGAAGCCGACCCCCGGCACCTGCTCAAATTTCACCGCGTGCTGGAACGGGCGCCCCTGGGGGAGGAAGGGTAGCTCCGGCAAGAATGTCCTCGCAGTTCATAGGGTAAGGCCGCCCCTGAACAAACAACAAACAACAAACCCGCCCTACTCCATTCCCGCCAGCTTCTTAAGCTCCAGCCTGCCGATGGCCTCCGACAGTTCCTTTTCCGAGACATTGCGGCCCTCCACCGTCACGACGAACCGGCTGCCGACGATAACACTGGCCTGGCCGGACTTATTCTTCCTGTCGTACTTTTCGTAGCCCTTATAGCCTTCGATCATGGTGGTGCGCTCGTAGCCTTCTTCGGTCTCGCGGTCTACTTCGACAGTAGCCCAGGCAGCTACGCCCGCCATAGCGGCGCCTACGCCGGCAAAGTCGACGATGGCTACATCCATTTCCTTGTCGCCTTCGCGGTATTCGGCCGAAGCGGTAGACATTTTGAACCCCATGGCGCCTGCTTTCTCGCCGGTATGGGAAGTACGGCTCAGGCCCGCCAGGCTTTCCGGCAGCAAGGCCTTCAGCTCGCGGAAGTCAACCACCTCTTTGGCCTCTCCGGCGCCTTCCAGGGCCTTCTGCACCTCTTCCATGGCTTCCTGCAGGTTTTGGGGTTCTCCACTGCCGCCCCCTTCCTCCCGGCTTTCGGCCTGTCCGGCCGCCTCTTCGGTTTTACCTTCCTGTGAGCAGCCGCCACAGCCGATGTACAGGAATACACACAGGCCTGCAAGGGCGATGATCAGTTTTCTGTTTGTCATGATGGTATGGTTTTTGGTTTTCAAAAAATCCTTGTCCGTACGCGCAAGCGCCTGCATTCGGCCGCATTTACTCGCTCACATCTTCTTTTTCCTGATGGCGCTCGTGAATGCTCCCTT
>CAZAXA010000167.1:0-11691 GCA_964488965.1 uncultured Phaeodactylibacter sp.
GTGTCAGCATATGGGTGGTGGAATCCAGATACATCACTGCTTCAAGCCCTAACCAGAAGTAGTCCCTGTTCGACCCCGCAGATGATAAGGTTTACCGCCACCCAACTTTTTATGATCTGCCCGATGAGGTGAAGCATATTTAGGTGTGACGGTGTTGCGGTTTTTTGGTATTTCGGCGTTATGGTATTGGGGTATTTCGGCCGGATATCGAAACACCATAAAACCAAAACACCAAAACACCAAAACACCTAAACACCAAAACACCTAAACGATAGCCAATCCCCAGCCATCTTCCCGGACAGTCAAACAACCCACTCACATGACCCAGCAACAAGCCCACTTCGAATACCTCCTCCGCCTGGGTGACAATGCCCTCATCCTCGGCCACCGCCTGTCAGAATGGTGCGGCCACGGCCCCGTCCTGGAACAGGACATCGCCATGACCAACATCGCGCTCGACCAGGTGGGGCAGGCGCGCAACCTCCTGGCCCATGCCGGCGCCGTGGAAGGCAAAGGCCGCAATGAAGACAAGCTCGCCTACCTGCGCGACACGTGGGAGTACCGCAACGCCCTGCTCGTGGAGCAGCCCAATGAAGATTTCGCCTTCACCATCGCCCGCCAGTTCCTCTTCGACGCCTTCAATTTCTACCTGCACGAAGCCCTCAGGGCCAGCAAGGACCGGCAACTGAGCGCCATTGCCGAAAAATCCCTCAAAGAGATCACCTACCACCTCCGCTACAGCTCCGAATGGATGATCCGCCTGGGCGACGGCACCGAAGAGAGCCACCGGAAAATGCAACATGCCCTGAACAGCCTCTGGATGTACACCGGCGAACTTGCCACCCCCGATGAGGTGGACGATCTGATGGCGGAAGCGGGTATCGGCGCCAGCCTGAATAGCATCCGGCCGCTGTATGACGAAAAAGTCGCCGCCATCCTTCAGGAAGCCACGCTGGAAAAGCCCGGCGGCCAACACATGCAAAGCGGCGGCAAGAACGGAAAGATGCATACCGAATACCTGGGGCATATCCTGGCGGAAATGCAGTTCGTGCAGCGGGCGTATCCGGGGATGGAGTGGTAATGGAGGTAATTGGTTGATCGTTGAATTGTTGTCAGCCATCCAACAATCCATCCATAAGGCTGCTCCGGAAACCATTTGTGTCAAATATTATTTTGCCCACCCCCTCTATCCTCCCGAAACGAGTTCGGGACAAGCTCCGCCGGCGGGGGGCATTTCCTCCGATTCGGAGGCGTATTTTCCCCTGCTGGCGGGGTTAGGGGGTGGATTTAAAATATAATTCTGAAATCGAAGGTATCAAAATCCTGAAATCGACTTTTCGGAGCGCCCTCATCCATTTAACCCTTGGCAGTCCAAGATCAGACGACTATATTTGCTTTTTAAAGCAGGAGGCCCAACTTATTCATGAGAGAAGTTATAGAATTATACCGCCACGTCGTCATTCAGATCGCTACCCCATATAGCACGGGCACCGGTTTTTACCTGAAAGGGCCGGGCCTGATCGTCACCAACGGGCATATTGTGCAGGGCAACCGGGAGGTGATCGTCAAAGGAGACAAGTTGGAGAAGCAGTTGGTGCGCGTTCTGTACACAGACTCCAAATACGACCTGGCGTTTCTGGAAATGCGGCAGCCCCCTGACCTGCCGCAGGTGGAGCTGGGCATTCAGGATAAAGTGTCGGAAGGGGATCCGGTGGTGGCCATCGGCCATCCGTTCGGGCTGAAGTTTTCCACTACCCAGGGGATCGTCTCCAATGCCAGCCACGTTCACGAACATGACGATGTGCGTTACATTCAGCATGATGCCGCCCTCAATCCGGGCAACAGCGGCGGGCCGCTGATCAACAAGAGCGGGCGGATACTGGGGGTGAATACCTTCATTATCAAAGACGGGGACAATATCGGTTTCTCCCTGCCTGCCTACTACATCAGCGAAACGATCACCGATTTTGAAAAGGTTGGCGACGGCGTATGCGCCCGCTGTGAAGGTTGCGGCAATATCATCTCCGAAAAGGAGGTGGAGAACAGTAAATACTGCCCCCATTGCGGCGCCAAGGTCGAACTGCCTTCTATGGCCGAGGATTACCAGCCGGTAGGGGTCGCCATGACCATCGAAGAGCTGCTGAGAAAGGCCGGCCACGATGTGCGCCTCTCCCGCCGGGGGCTCAACAACTGGGAAATCCTGCAGGGCAGCGCCCGCATCAATATCTCCTACCACGAAGAGACGGGCCTGATCACCGGCGACGCCTACCTCTGCATGCTTCCCCAGGATAATATCAAGCCCGTTTACGAATTCCTCCTGCGCCAGAATTATGAGGTCGATGGCCTGACCTTCAGCATCAAGGGCAGGGATATCATTCTTTCCCTGCTCATCTACGACCGCTACCTGAACCTGAGCACCGGCATGAAACTGTTCAAACACCTCTTCGAATGCGCCGACCAGTATGACAATATCCTGGTGGAAGAATACGGGGCGCAGTGGAAGTATGAGGACGGGGAGGAGGTGGAGTAGGCCTTGAAAATGTGCGTAGGTATAAAAGTATAAACGTGCCTGCCACGCCAGCCCGCCTCACCTGTACGCCTGCCGATTCCCTGCCGCTTTTAAAGTGGCCGCTTTCAAAAATTTTTCTTTATTTTCCCCTCCTGAAATCAATGTCAACCATCCATAAAAACATCCTGTCGCCGTTATGAGAAACCAACGACTGTTTCTGGCTCTTACCGCCTTCCTCCTGTCCGGCCTGTTCACAGCCCGGGCCCAGGCCACCATTCAGCGCGTCGAACCGCCCAACTGGTGGGTGGGTATGAAGAACCCGCGGCTGCAGTTGCTGGTGTACGGGGAGAATATTTCTGAGCTGTACCCTTCCATCGGCCATGAGGGGGTCAGCGTGGAGCGCGTCGTCCGGGTACCCAACCCGAACTACCTCTTCATTGACCTGCACATCGGGAAACAGGCCCGCCCCGGTGAAGTACAAATCCGGTTCCGGAAGGATGGAAAAGCCGTGGCCAGCCATTCCTACTCCCTGCTGGCCCGCAGGGAAGGCGCCGCCGATATCAAGGGGTATGACAATTCAGATGTGATGTACCTCGTCACTCCCGACCGTTTTGTCAACGGCAACCCGGATAACGACTATGTGGAAGGCATGAGGGAAAAGCCGAACCGGAAAAACCCGGGCGGCCGCCATGGCGGCGACATCAGGGGCATGATCGACAAGCTGGACTACATCGACGATATGGGCTTTACCGCCCTATGGCTGAACCCCGTCCTGGAAAACGATATGGACTCTTTCTCCTACCACGGTTATTCCATCACGGACTTCTACCGGGTGGATCCCCGCTACGGCTCCAATGAAGAGTACCTGAAGCTGGCTGATATGGCCCGTGAAAAAGGCATCAAAATGATCATGGACATGATCACCAACCATTGTGGTTCCCGGCATTGGTGGATGGAAGACCCGCCTACCGAAGACTGGATCAACTTCGGGGGCAGTTTTGTGCCGACCAACCACAAGAAGGCCGTCATCCAGGATCCTTATGTCGCGGAAGCCGATTACTACGGCTTTGTCGACGGCTGGTTCGTAAAGACCATGCCCGACCTCAACCAGCGCAACGAGTTCATGTCTGCCTACCTCATCCAGAACAGCATCTGGTGGGTGGAATACCTGGGGCTGGGCGGCATACGGATGGACACCTACCCTTATAACGACAAAGACTTCATGACGGACTGGACCTGCGCCATCATGGAGGAATATCCCAATTTTAACATCGTCGGCGAAGAATGGGTGGGCAACCCCGCCATCGTGGCCTTCTGGCAAAGGGGCAAGGAAAGCCCCAACGGCTACACCTCCTGCCTGCCCGGTTTGATGGACTTCCCCCTGCAGGAAGCCATGCGGAAAAGCCTGAACGAAAACAACAACAACAACGCCTTCCAGCAGCTCTACGAGATGCTTGCCCAGGATTTCCTCTACCCTGACCCCTACAACCTGGTGGTCTTTCCGGACAATCACGATATGAGCCGCTGGTACACTCAGGTGAATGAAGACTTCGGCTTTTTCAAGCTGGGGCTGGCCTATGTGCTCACTACCCGCGGTATCCCACAGATTTACTACGGTACGGAAGTATTGATGGCCAATCCCGGCACCGACAACCACGGCATCATCCGCAGCGATTTCCCGGGCGGATGGGCAGGGGATAAGGTGAATGCCTTCACCGGACAGGGCCTTACCGAAAAGCAAAAGCTGGCCCTTGCCTTCACGAAAAAGCTGGCCAGCTGGCGGAAAAATGCCGAAGTGATCCACACGGGCAAGCTGGCGCACTACGTGCCGGAGAAAGGCGTCTACGCCTTCTTCCGTTACAATGATACGGATAAGGTAATGGTGATCCTGAACGCCAATGAAGCCCCCACTGCATTGGAGCTCGGCCGCTTTGCGCAAATGCTGGAGGGTATTTCCACAGGCAGGGACGTGCTGACCGGCAAGGAGTTCCGGATGGAGGGCGGCATCACCCTGCCGGGCAAGGAGCCGCTGGTGCTGGAACTGGCGCCGGGGCAGGATTGACGGGATTGACGGGATTCAGGGGCGCACATCGGATACGCTGCGGCTGCTATCGCCCTCGGGCTTGACAGGGAGGGCTTCTCTTTTTTTGAAAAAAATATACGCTCTATAAATCCAATTCCCTCTTCTGCTTCGTAATTGGGTATGTAAAGTCTATCAGTATTTCTTAAAACAACCAAATTGAGATGAAAAAGAAGTATTTGCTCCTTACAGCCCTGGCTGTAACAGCCACTGCTATGGGAATCGTCTGGGCGGCCGACCACATCGACGCGCCCGCTGTCACCTCCACTACTTCGGACATCACCGACTATTACGCCTTCCAGAGCCCGGAAAATCCGGATAACCTGGTGTTTGTCGCTAATCTGCAGGGCCTGCTGGACCCCATGGCCACTGCCAGCGCCAAATTCGACGAGCAGGTTATGGTAGAATTCAACATCGACAACACCGGCGACGCGGTGGAAGACCTGGTCATTCAGGCCGTCTTTCGCGACGGAAAAGTAAAGGTGTACGGCCCGGCAACCCCTTCTGAAACCGGGCTGACGAGCCGGGTGGAAACCGAAGGAGGGCTGGTGGAAGCCGAGATCACAGCGTATAACGAGACGGCCAGGATCGGCGCCGGCAAAGGGATGAGAGTATTTGCCGGCCCGCGTGATGACCCCTTCTTTTTTGACCTCGCGCAGTACAAAGAGATCATAGCCGGCAACGCCTCCAGCTTCAACGATCCCGGTGTCGACGCCTTTGCCGGCACTAACGTGCTCTCCGTTGTCGTGGAAGTTCCCAAATCCATGCTCGGCTCCGCCGCCACCCTTAATACCTGGGCGGAATCCAAACGGAAAATCTGAGAAGTAGTTCATTGGTCAGGCCCTGGCCTGTGAAAACAGGGCAACAGTGAAGCCATTCCATTCAACCCTGGAAAACCTATTGTCTTATCACTTAAGAAAATTCATTCCAATCATGAAAAATAAATTGATAACAGGGCTCCTGGCCCTGATGGCCATTGCCATGTCCTTTACCGCCTGCAACGAAGATGACCCTGCAACCCCCGTCGACGACAGCCGGTACATGCAGGAAGACCAGATGGCCCGCCCGGCGATCAACACGGTATTCGTAAGCTCCGGCGACAAAGACAAGTTCAATACCACCGTCCCTTCCGCTCAGGGCGCCGCCTTTGCCGGCAAGTTTCGGGATAAGCTCCTTGCCCTGAACCCCGCTTATACCACCAATGCCCTGGGCCTGGACGCAACCACCTTCACCGGCGTGCTGTCCACCGACGTGCTGACCGTGTCTACCAATGGCAAGACCACTTTCTTCGACGGTGTCAATGTGCTGACCGGCCGCGCCCTGGCCGACGATGTGATCTCGGTTGAACTGCTGCTCATCTTCGGGGGCCCCGAGGGCGCCAGCAATCCCGGCCTGACGGACGATAACGTCGACGCGAATGACAAGGCGTTCCTGAATACCTTCCCGTATCTGGCGACGCCGCATTAGGCCGGAAATGGAACTCCCTTAGCGGTTACTTCCGCCGCTTTGGGCCGGTAAAGGTGAATTGTTATTATGTGAGGTAACATGGGCGCTGAGAAAATATCAGAAGCCCGGGTTTGCAGATGAAGCTGTTGGCCGTCTTGCTTTCGTTGCCTGTTACTTATCGGCCGCTGCCCTGACGCCTGACGGGGGCAGCCCCTGAACAAACAACAGACAACAGACAACAAACAACAGACCGCCGGATCTGATACTGCTATCAATGCCCATGTTACTTGACAAAATAGCCGCTGAGGGCGCAGGGCCCCGCCAAAAAATCTATAAAGATGAGAAACATAATATTTATAACAGCCTCAGTTCTGATCCTGATCGCCGCCATCTTTATCAACCCGGAACGCCAGGTGGCCCAAAAGGCAGACTACGAACAGTACCTGAACCCGGAACACCTCCGGAAGAGCCGCCAGGAGCTAAACTCCCGGATCGCTTTCTGGGAGCAAAAGCTGGATGCGGCGCCCGGCAACTCCGTTTTTCAGCAAAAACTGGCGGGGCTGTATGCCGCCGATTTCAAATTGTCCGGCGACATCGGGCAAATACACCGTTCCGACAGCCTGCTGCGGGAGATCAACAGCCGGATACCCGGGCAGGTGAGCGTCCTGCAAGCTTTGGGGGCTAATGCCATTACCCGCCATGCCTTCCGGGAAGCAGAGGGTTATCTGAGGGAAGCGGTGGAAACAGGAGAGAACAAATTCGTTTCCTCTCTGATGCTTGCGGATGTCAGCCTGGAAAGGGGCAACTGGCTGGAAGCGCAGCTACTGCTCAACGACATCGCCTCGGAGGCCCACTTCGACTATCTCATCCGGGAGGTGAAGCTCCATGACCAGTCGGACAAGCTGGACGAGGCTGTGCGCTGCATGGAAAAGGCCGCCGCGCTGGCCAAAGCCTCCGGTTCGGCGCCCGTCACCTACTGGGCATTGTCGAACCTGGCCGACATGTACGGGCATCAGGGCAGGATTCGCAAATCCTACGAAACCTACCTGGAGGCGCTGCGTTCCGCCCCGGCAGGGCTCCATGCGCTGAAGGGCATCGCCTGGATCGCCTTTTCCAACGATAAGAATGCCGAAGAAGCCAAAAGGATATTGAACTTTCTGCGGTCCATACACCCCGCGCCGGATTACGATCTGCTTCTTGCAGAGATCACCGCCTATGAGCAGGACAGCGCCGCTGAACGGAAATACAGGGAACAGTTCGTTCGGGAAGCCTCGCGCGAAACCTATGGAAACATGTACAAAAGTTACCTCTGCCGGTTGAAAAGCGAGGAGGGGAATGCCGCTGAGGCGCTGCTGATCGCCCGGGAGGAAGTGCGCGAGCGCCCTCATCCTATGTCCTACTACCTGCTGGCCTGGTCCAGTTTCCAGAATGGCGAACGGGAACAGGCGGTGGACATTCTGGAGCGGCACGTCATCGGGCAGACCGGCGAGCCGGAGGCTTTATTCCACGCAGGTATCATTCTCGGGGAGAGCGGCCGGAAAGAAGCTGCCAGAGCACAGCTGGAGGCCGCCCGGGAGGCTTCGTTTGAACTGGGGCCGGCGGCGGCAAAGGAGATCGAAAGGTATCTGGAGAAGTTGTGAGAAAGCCCGTACGGCTTTTATAGGGGAAGTATAGGTTAAAAGCTATCTTTGATGAAAGCCTCCTGTTCCTTTCGGGGCTTTCATCAAAATGGCCGATAACTATGGATAACTTCATCTATACCAAATTCATGAGCGAGGCCCGGAAGATTTTCTGGATAACAGTGGGCTGGACCGTCATTTCCGTTTTTCAGTTCTTCAATGTTTACTTCACGATCATAGATTTCAACCTGGCCCCTCCGGCGGAGAACATAAACCTGTTTTTAAAGACCAGCCTGCTGTCGGGCTTGCTGGCGGGCATTTTCGGGGGCAGTACCGTGGTGCTGCTCTGGGAGGAGTGGCTTCGGAACAAAACTTACGGCTGGGCAATATTCAGCATCTTCCTGTCTTATACGGCCATATTTGTTGCCATTGCTTTCACTACCGGCCTGTTTTTGCATAGCAACGAAACGGGGCTTTCTATTTTTGTTCCGGATGTCTGGGGCATGGTGTTCGATCATTTCACCGAGCTCAGCACCCTGCAAAACTACCTGTTCTGGCTGTTCATTGTCCTGGGCACCCTCCTCATCCTGCAGGTGAACGACAAGTACGGCCCCGGCACCTTTGCCGCCTTCCTGCTGGGCAGGTATTTTCGCCCCAAGAGGGAAGAGCGCATCTTCATGTTCCTCGACCTGCGCTCTTCTACCGCCATCGCCGAAAAACTGGGAGAAGAGCTGTATTTCAACTTTCTGAGAGACGTTTTTCAACATGCCACTCCCGGCATCATCTATGCCAAAGGAGAAATCTACCAGTATGTGGGCGATGAGATCGTCATCAGCTGGAAGATGGATAAGGGCGTAGAAAATGCCAACTGCCTGCGTTGCTTCTTCGACATTCAGCAGGCCCTGCGCCGCAAGGCCGCCTACTACCAGGAAACCTATGGGGTGGTCCCGGAGTTTAAGGCCGGCCTGCACTACGGCTATGTCATGGCCGGCGAAGTGGGGGTAGTAAAGCGGGATATTGCCTTTTCCGGCGACGTGCTCAATACCGCCGCCCGCATACAGGGCAAGTGCAACGACCTGGGGGTCAATATCCTGTTCTCCAAATTCCTGCTGGACAAATTGGCCCTGCCGCCCCATACTTTTGAACCCAAACGCATCGGCAACCTTTTGCTGCGCGGCAAACAGGAGAAAGTGGTGTTATACACCGTTTAGTTGTTTGTCTTGGCGGAGTTTTTTACTTTGCCGGCCATCCATTCAAAATTGTTCAGGAAATGCCACGAAAAACGTTTTTCATTTTACTCGCTCTCTTTGCCGCCTGTGCCGGCCCCCGGACGGCCTACCAGCAGCAGGACTACCCCAGGGCTTTCAAACTGGCGCTGGCGGATATGAAGAAAGGCAGGGGCGGTGAGGAAACGCTGCGCATCCTCCGGCAATCGCTGGAGCAAATACTGGCCGGGCAAGGGGCGGAAAGCAGGCGCCTGGCCGAGACGGATAACCCGGGCAACTGGGAACAGGCGCTGAGCATCAACTACGATTTGCAGGAAAAAATCCGCGATGCCCGCGTTTTCCTGCCGGATGATTTCGAAAAGGAGGCCGGCGCCCTGCCCGGGGAAGCGCAGCAGCTCCGGAAGCGCCTGCACGAGAGCTACTATCGGCAGGGGCGGCTCAAAATGGCGCAGGCCGACAGCAGCGGGCTGAAGCGCTATGCCCAGCAGGCCTACACCGATTTTAACAAGGCCCGGAAATACGCCGAAGCCATCCCGCCGGAACTGGATTCCCTCACCCGTTTGGCCCAGCATAAAGGCATTCTTTACTATCAGGTGAAAGCCAGCGCCATTTTCGATGTTACCTACAACTGGGAGATCGGCCGCATCTTCAAAGACCTGGAGGGCTTCAGCGGCGGGTTCCTCAGGGTCGTTTACGGAGAACAGCCCGATAATGCCGATTGTGACATCGAGATCAGCTTCAGCGGGCTGGACATCGAGATACACGAGGAAAAGGGTGAAAGCGACTACAACAGGGAAGTGATCCTGGAGTACCAAACCGTTACGGATACTTCCGGCCGGGAAAGGGAGGCGCCCGTGTACGGTACGGTGGAGGGTTACGTAACCACCATTACCAAAACCCGGACGGCTACCTGGGAGGCTAACGTCAATGTCACTGCGATGAACCCCAATTGCAACCTGAGCGGCGAAAGCTTCGAAGCGGAGTTCCGCTCCGTCATCCGGGAAATTCAGGTGGCGGGCGATGAACGGGCGATCCCGGAGGAATACCTCGATGTGGACAAAGAGGAATTCATGGATGAGGAGGATATGGTGGAACAACTGCTGGAGGATCTTTACGGCCAGATCACAAGGGCTTATTTTTAACGCCGCTGCAACCCTTGCATCAGCATCCGGATAATGTCTTCCTCTACCTCGGCGGCCGTCAGCTTTTTGCCGGACTGAAACCAGTCGTACAGCCAGCGTACGGAGGAAAAGATGGTGTGCAGCGCCACCGTAGGCTCTATATCCCGGAACTGCCCGGCGCGCATGCCGGCCTCCAGAATGGCCCGGAACCGGCTTTCGTAATTTCGGCGCAGGGCTCTGAACTCACCGAGCAGCGGCTCGCTGAGGTGGCGCCATTCATCGTTAAAGGCCATTACCGACGCGGCATCCCCGGTGGCCGTCCGGATGTGGAGCCGCAACAGGGCCTCCACTTTTTCGGCAGCGCTGCCCGGCAAGGCCTCTACTTTTTCCATGCCTTCCAGAAAACGCCGGGCATTGGCGAAACAGATATCCTTCAGGATTTCCTCCTTGGAACTGATGTGGTTGTACAGGCTGGACGCCTTCAGGTTGACGGCATCCGCCAGGTCGCGCATGGACGTGGCCGAGTAGCCTTTGTCGCGGAACAAACGGACAGCGGCTTCGTGGATGGCCTGCTTCCTGGGCTTCTTTCCGGATTTGGTGGCCATGAATGTGTATATGTGCATTAGTGCATTAGTGCATTGGTGCATTGGTGTGTCAGGGCTGGATACGCCAATGTACAAATGCACAATAAGGTCAGCTGTCGAAATCCACCACGATCCGATCCGTTTTCGGGTGAGACTGGCAGGTGAGAATATAACCCGCTTCCACCTCCTCCGGTTCGAGGGCGTAGTTGACATCCATGTCGACTTCTCCCTCCAGCAGCCGGGCGCGGCAGGTGCAGCATACGCCGCCTTTGCAGGCAAAGGGCAGGCTGGCGCCGGCTCTGAGCGCCGCTTCCAGTATGGTATCGCTGCCTGACGATAAGGGAAATTCGAAAGAGTTGCCGTCAAGGGTGATCCGTATGCGGGCATCCACGGCCCGGGCCTCCTCCGTTTTCTTCTTCTGCGCGGCCTTGCCGTTCAGTCCGGCGACGAACAGTTCAGAATGGATCTTTTTCCGGCTGACGCCCAGCTCCATCAGGGCATCGCGGATGGCGTGGATCATGAGTTCCGGCCCGCAGAGGAAGAACTCGTCCACCTCCTGCGGGTCGATGAGCTTGTCGCAGAAAGCCCGGCACTTTTCGGCATCGATGTGGCCGGCAAACAACTCGCTGCCCGGGTGCTCGCGGCTCAGGATGTGGTGTACGCTCAGGCGGCCCATGTATTCGTTCTTGAGGCTCTCGATCTCTTCCAGGAAGATAATGGCCTCCGTCCGGCGGTTGCCGTAGAAGAGGGTGAACTCGCTGCCGGGTTCCCGTTGCAGGACGGCCTTCATGATGGAAAGAACCGGCGTGATGCCGCTACCCGCTGCAAAAGCCACATAGTTTTTCTCCTGGGCGGGGTTCAGCTCCGTATAGAAGCGCCCCATGGGGGTCATCACGTCGAGCTGGTCGCCGGGGCGCAGCTTTTCATTGGCAAAGGTGGAAAACCGGCCGCCTTCGAGCTTCTTGATGGCCACCCGGAGGGTTCCGTCGAAGGGGCTGGCGCAGATGGAGTACGAACGCCGCACCTCTTCGCCGTCGAGCTCGGTTTTCAGGGTAAGGTGCTGGCCCTGGATGACGCGGTACTCCTCCTCCAGCGCCTCAGGCACT
>CAZAXA010000168.1:0-11586 GCA_964488965.1 uncultured Phaeodactylibacter sp.
AGATCGTCCTGAAGATCAACCGGGCGGCCGAAGATGCGGCCAAAAAAGCCGGGCCCATCTTCGTCAGCGCCATCAAACAAATGACCTTCCAGGGTGCCATGAACATCCTCATGGGCAACAAGGACGCCGCTACCCGCTACCTGGAAAAAACGACCTACGACCAGCTTTACAGCGAATTCAAACCGGTCATCGTCGAATCCCTCGACAAGTTCAATGCCCGCACCTACTGGCGCGACGCGGTGACCGCCTACAATAAAATCCCCCTCGCCTCCAAGGCCAACCCGGAACTGGACGACTACGTCGCCAGACAGGCTTTGCTGGGCCTGTTCGGCCTTATCGAAGTGAAGGAAAAAGATATCCGGGAGAATGTTGGCGCGCGGACGTCAGAGCTGTTGAGAAAAGTTTTTGCCAAGCAGGATGGGAAGTAGGGGCACAGCGCCCTGTTTTATCATGGGCTCTGTTACATTACGTAGTAAACCATGACCTGATAAATTGGTATCTTGCCGCCAAAAATGGCGGAAAAAGCATTTCAGGACTACTACGCTGAAGACGTCAGCCACTGCTACGGCTGCGGGCGCCTCAACGAGCACGGGCACCATCTGAAAAGCTACTGGGAAGAAGAAGAGACGGTGGCCCATTTTACTCCAAAGCCTTACCACATGGCCATCCCCGGCTACGTTTACGGGGGCCTGATCGCTTCCCTGATCGACTGCCACGGCACCGGGACGGCAGCGGCGGCGGCCTCCCGCGCCCGCGGCATGAAGATGGAGGAGGGCCTCCTGCGCTTTGTCACCGCTTCCCTGAAGGTGGATTACCTGCGCCCTACTCCCCTGGGGCCCGCTCTGGAACTCCGGGGAAAGGTGGCCGAACTCAAGGAGCGGAAAGTGGTGGTGCACATCACCCTTTACGCCGACGGGCAGGCCTGCGCCAAAGGAGAAGTGGTGGCGGTGCTGAGGCCGGAGGGGATGGTTCGGTAGTTTGTTGTTCGTTGCTTGTTGTTCGCTCATGGGCAGCACAAAGCAGGCAACAAACAACAAACAACAGGCAACGTACAACAGCCGGCAACCAAACGCAATGAGAAATCTGATCTCAATATTGCTCTTTTTCCTTGCGCTTCCCGCCATCCTGCCGGGGCAATCCCCTCCTCCGCTCCGGCGCCACTTCCTGGAGCCTGCCGATACCCTCGAACCCGCCCGTTTTCGTACCTGCCTGGCCGCCGGCGCCGGTATTTATGCGAGCGCATCCTTCGGCCTTTACCACATCTGGTACAGGAACTACGATCTCGCCGGCTTCCACACCTTCAACGACCTGGGCGAATGGAACGATATGGACAAGCTGGGCCATACCGTGACGGCCTACAACGAGAGCGTATTTTCCTACTACGGCGCGCGCTGGACGGGGCTGGATCGCCGCCGGTCCATGCTGCTGGGCGCCGGCGTAGGCATGCTGCTGCAGGGAACGGTGGAAGTGATGGACGGTTTTTCGGAAAAGTGGGGATTCTCCTGGGCAGATGTGGCGTTCAACACCCTGGGCGTGGGTGTATTTGCCGGGCAGGAACTGGCCTGGCAGGACCAGCGGATATTGCTCAAGCTGTCGAACAGCCGCCCCGATTATCCGGACTATCCCGTTCCGCCCGATGGCGGCGGCCCTCCGGCGAGCCTGCGGCAGCGTGCCGAAGAGCTCTACGGAAGCAACTTTGCGGAAGCCTTTATCAAGGACTACAACGGCATGGGCCTGTGGGCTTCCTTCAACCTGGCGGCCTTCGCCGGGCAGCGCCGCCCGGGATGGCTGCCCCCCTGGCTCAACCTCGCCGTGGGCTACGGCTCTGAAAATATGTTCGGCGGCTTCGACAATAGCTGGGAGGGGGAGAACGGCGCCGCTTACTCCCTCGATGCAGAGGCTTTTCCACGCTACCGGCAGTTTTACCTCTCATTCGATGCCGACCTGCGGCGCATCCCTACCCAAAAGCGCGGCCTGCGCTTCCTGCTGGGCGCCCTGAACTGGATCAAGATACCGGCGCCGGCCCTGGAGGTGAATACGAGGGGGGGGGTCAGGTTTCATCCGGTGTACTGGTAAGGGTTATTCGTTTGTTACATTACATCATTATTCGTCACGGCCCTGGCCAGTATGTGGTTGGTGATCTCGATCTCGTCCTCGAGGATGGTATGCGGGGCGTTGGGATAGAGGCGTTTCACAACCCTGGCGCCCATCTCCGTGAAAATGGCGGCGGTATCTTTTACCCGGTGCAGGGGCACATGAGGGTCCATGTCGCTGCAACCGATCAGTATGGGGGCGCCGCTGAAATCACCCTGATAATTGGAGCGGTTTATCCTGTCTCCGATCAGGCCGCCGCTATACAGGAAGGCGCCGCCGTACCGCCGGGCATGGCGGGCCAGGTATTCGGAAGCCAGGCAGGCGCCCTGGGAAAAGCCCAGGAAGTAAGCCTTTTCCGGAGGTAACCCCGCCTGCATGATATCCTCAACGATTTGATTGATGATATCTAAACCGCTGGAAAGGCCCGGCTCGTTCTGCCCTGCCGGCGCCATGAAGCTGAAGGGGTACCACGTATTGGCGCTGGCCTGCGGGGCCAGCAGGGCGAAGCCTTCCACCTGCAGGTAGTTGGCAACCTCCAGGATGCTCTCCGCGGTGGCGCCCCGGCCGTGGATCATAATCATAGCCCTCTCCGCTTCCGGCAGGGGCGCCCCGGCGGCAACAACATTCTTATGATGGCGATGCATATTTCTCCGTATTCAGGGTGATGGGTTTCAGTAATTTTTCGATATAAGCCCGGCGGTGTTCCTCCCAGGGCGGCAGCTTCAGGCTTTCGCCCAGGTGCTCCCTGTCTTCATCGTACAGAAAGCCGGGAGGGGTGGTGGCCACTTCGAACAGTACGCCGCCCGGCTCGCGGAAGTAGATGGAATGGAAATACTGCCGGTCCATCACCGGCGTGGCTTGTATGCCCGCTGTGAGCAGTTGTTCCCTTACTGCCAGCTGGCTTTCATCCGAAGGCGTATCGAAGGCAATGTGGTGCACGGCGCCGCTTCCGCCAAAACCGTAGGGCCGGTTCCCGCCCCAGACGATATCAATGATCTGCCCTGGTTTTCCCTGGGCATGAGTGGAATAGCGGCGGCGCGCCCCGCTTTCGGCTACGAACTGATGGCCCAGCTGGTTGGACAGGAGCGACTCGGTGCGCTCGTAGGCGCTCTCCCACAGCTCTACGCTGTAGAAACCGCGGATAGCGTGTTCAAGAGGGATATTGCCATAGCTAAAGGGCGCCCGGCCGTCTTTGCCATTGGCCACCAGTTCCAGCCCCAGGCCGTCCATGTCTTCGAAATAGACGACGGTTTCGTCAAAACGGGCTTTCGGAGCTTCGTGCTTCACTCCAAAGTGGGCAAAGCGCCTGAGCCAGTAATCGATGCTCTCTTTGGGAATGGAAAAAGTGGTGACGGCCGCCTGCCCCAGCCCGGTATTGCCGGGCCTGATGTTCGGGAAAGGGAAGAAAGTCATGATGCTGCCGGGCAGCCCCGTCTCATCACCATAGTACAGGTGATACACATCCGGCGCATCGAAATTGACCGTTTTTTTGACCAGCCGCAGGCCGAGGATGCCGGCGTAGAAATCAACATTCTGCTGCGGGCTGCCCGCCATGGCGGTGACGTGGTGCAGTCCTCTTATGAGTTGTCTGGACATGGCCTGTGGGTTTTTAACAGAAGGGCATGGCAGGAAAGAGAACCTGCCATGCCCTGGATCGAAAATTACTGCTGCTTCACCAACTGGATATTCAGCGCCAGCCGCACCTCGTCGCTGACCACTACGCCGCCGGCCTCCGTTACGGCGCTCCACTTCAGGCCGTAGTCCTTGCGGTTGATCTTTCCGGTGATCTCGAAGCCGGCCTTGGCCTGCCCGTAGGGGTCCACCGCCGTGCCGAAGTACTCCACGTTCAGCTCCACCTCGTGGGTGTGGTTCCTGATCGTCAGGTCGCCGGACAGCCGGTAGTTGCCGTCGGCTTTTTTGGTGAATGACTTCGACTGGAAAGTGAGCTTCGGGTACCTGGCGGCATTGAAGAAATCATCGGACTTCAGATGCTCATCACGCTGGGCGTTGTTGGTATCGATGCTTCCAACATTGGCGGAAAACCGGACATCCGCGCCTTCAAAGCCGTCGTTCTCCGTTTCCACCATGCCTTCGAATTCGTTGAAAGCGCCGGTCACTGTGGAAACCATCATGTGCTTTACTTTGAACTGAATCTCAGAGTGAGCCGGGTCAATACTCCATGTCGTTTTTACTTCAGTTGCTGTACTCATTTTTTTTCGGATTTTGAATTTTTGAGAATGCGCCCCGCCGGCTATCGGAATAACGGGCCGGCATAAGAGCGAAACATCCACCGCAGCATAGCCAAATGGCGCGCCGGTATTCTGCAGAGGCGTAAATTAATGTTATAACATTGATCGGCAAAAAAAGTTTTCTCTTACGCCAGAATATTATTTTAAGGCAGGCAACTGTTCTGATACTTTTCAAAAAAAGCGGGGATGCTGTGGCCTACGGTATAATTGGGCGCATTGGTGAGCAATACGATACCCACCTTATCCTTCCGGTTGAAGGCGATCTCAGCCCGGTAGCCGTTGACGTAGCCGCTGTGCTGGATGACTTCCATTCCTCCCTTCAGCGTCAGTATGCGCCAGCCCATGCCGTAATGGGCGGCCTCCAGCCCGTTCCAGTTGCGCAGCACCCGGTCGTTGACGGGGATTTCCACGAAGGGGCGGAACAGTTGGCCCAGCAGGGCTTCGGAGGCGATCTCCGGGCGGTTGCCCAGCAGCAGTTGCAGCCATTGGGCCATATCGCTGATGCTGGCATTGACGCCGGCGGCCGGCAGCACCTCGTAGTAATTGGGTTCTACCGGCGTTTCCTGGTAACCTCCCGCGGTGCGTTTATGCGGCAGGGCGATGTTGCGCCCCAGGCGCATGCTGTCGTAGGAAGCAGAAGCATCGGCCATACCCAGGGGGCGGAAAGCCATTTTTTCCAGGAGGGAAGGAAAGCGCTGGCCGCTTACCTGCTCCAGCACATCGCCGGCCAGGCTGAAGGCTACGTTCTGATAGTTGTGATAGGCTCCCACCGGGTGGGTGAGCTCTACCTGCGGAAGTTTTTCCAGAATAGCAGGGTAGGCCATGCCGGTGTTCAGGAGGTTGGAATAAGTGTGGCGGGGCAGGCCTGTGGTATGGCTCAGCAGGTGCTGCAGTTGCAGCGCCCGGGCTTGCTCTTCGGACTTAAGGCGCAGGCCGGGAAGGTGCTCCTGAACGGGTTCCTCCCAGGCCAGCCGCTCTTCTTTCACCATCATGGCGGCAAGCAGGCCGGTGAACCCCTTCGACAGGGAGGCAATGCGGAATACCGTATGCAGGCCAACCTCCCCGCCGGAAGCCGCCGAGCGGACGCCGTAGGCTTTGAGCAGGGCTATGGTGTTGCCCTTGACCACTGCCACTGCCGCGCCGGGCACCCCCTCCTCCTGCAGCTGCTCCCGGAGAAAAACTTCATAATCATCCATGAAATCCCGGAAAGCAGGCGGCAACAGGGCCCTGTTCTGTTCCGGTTCGTAGCGCAGCATGGCCGCTCCCAGGCCGGAAGGCCGGCCCCATTCCCGCATGGCAAAACCCAGGGCCATGACCAGCAAAAACATGAGGGGGTATTTTTTATTCATACACCAACACCAGTTTGTGATGATATCAATTTAGCAAAAGAAAAACAAAAACACATTATTTTCCACAATGACACCCAGCAGATAATTCCCACAAACTATTTCCAGCGGCCTGTCGTTAAACAGGAAGCAGCGTATATTTCCAGGATTATTTTTAACTTGTTCTAACGAGAATATTCCAAAACTATTGCTTATGCCCAAAATATACCAATTCCTTCTGCTTTTTCTTCTGCTGGCAGGCAGCGCCGGGGAGGCATTGGCGACGCACAACCGCGCCGGAGAGATCACGGTCGAACAGGTCGGGGACTGTGTGCAGAGCCTCACCGTACGCGCGACCATCACTACCTACACCAAGGCCAGCAGCCGCCCTGCCGACCGCGATACCCTCACCATTTACTGGGGCGACGGCACTTTTGAACGGGTGCCCCGCTTCAACGGCCCCGGCAACCCCCCCCAGGGCGAGACCCTGGAGAACGACACCAAGAAAAACTTATATATTGCCGTACATACCTACCCTTCCCGTGGTACTTACGTGATCTCCATGACCGACCCCAACCGGAACGGCGGCATCCTGAATGTGAACTTTCCGAACTCCGACCAGGTGAAATTTCATATCCAGACCACTTATACCTTCCCCAACCCGCAGTTCCAGGGCTGCAACAACACCCCGGTGCTCCTGCAGCCGCCCATCGATATCGGCTGCGTGGGCAAAGTGTTCACCCATAACCCCAATGCCTATGACCCTGATGGGGACAGCCTGTCGTACCACTTTATCGTGCCCCTTCAGGATGTTGGCCTCCAGGTGCCCAACTACATCTGGCCACAATTAATCGGTACGGACCCCACCAGCAACCAGCTTACCATCGACCCCATAACCGGCGATATCGTATGGGATGCGCCTCAGCGCCCCGGGGAATACAACCTGGCCATGATCATCGTAGAGTACCGGGATGGCATCGCCATCGACACCATCGTTCGGGATATGCAGATTCTGGTCGAAGAATGCGAAAACCTGCCCCCTGTTGTGGAAACGCCCTTCGATGAGATTTGCGTGGTCGCCGGGGATATCGTGGAGTTCGAAGTGGTTGGCGCCGCGCCCCTGGAGGAATCCAGCCAACTGGTAAGGCTTACCGCTCTGGGCGGCCCCTTCGAGGTGCCGGCCAGCCCCGCTACTTTTATTCCGGATAATAATATTTTTGAAGAAGACCCTGTCAGGAAGACATTTCGCTGGCAGACCGCCTGCGAGCATATCTCCGACCAGTATTATTCCGTCGTTTTCAAAGCGACGGACGATTTCTTCGGAGATACCACCGGGCTGGCCACCCTGAAGACGGTCCGCATAAAAGTGGTGGGCCCGCCGCCGGAGGATGTGCAGGCCGAATCCAATTCCGGCGTAGTTACGGTTTCCTGGGCCAAACCCTATTTCTGTGAGGATGCGGAAGACAACTACTTCCGGGGCTTCACCGTCTGGCGGCGGCAGGGCAGCAACAATTTCCCGATCGACACCTGTACCCCCGGCCTGGCGGGCAAAGGCTATACCAGGCTCACCAATGTGCCCATCCGGGAGGAGGCCGGCGGCCGTTATGTATTTACCGACCCCAATGTGGAGCGCGGCCGCACCTACTGCTACCGCATACTGGCGCAGTTTGCCAAAACGACGCCGGGCGGCCAGTACACCTATAATGTCGTCGAAAGCCTGCCCTCCAATGAGGTGTGCATACAACTGGACCGGGACATCCCGCTCATCACCATGGTCAGCGTACTCAAAACCGGCGCCACCGACGGGGAAATGCAGGTCTGCTGGACCAAACCGGTAGCCGTTGACCTGGACACCCTGGAAAACCCCGGCCCCTACCGCTATGAGGTGCTGCGCGCTGAAGGCATCAACCCCGCCGACGGCGATTTCGACGAGATCGGCGTGGAATTCGCCAGCCCCTTCTTCTCCGGGCCGCAGGGCGCCAATGATACCTGCTTTGTAGATACCGGCCTTAACACCCTGGGCCGGCCCTACAGCTATAAGATCAACTTCTATATTGAAAATACCACGCTGCTGGGCGCCGCCAATCCCGCTTCATCGGTCTTCCTCTCCATAGCTCCAACCGATAATGCCAATGTGCTGAGCTGGGAGGAGAACGTGCCCTGGGAGAACTACGAATACACCATATTCCGGAGGAATGCCCAGGGAGGGCTGGACCCGCTCTCCACCGTTGCGGGCCCGCCCTATTCGGACAGCGGCCTGATCAATGGCGAGGAATATTGCTACGTAGTGCAGAGCCTTGGCTCCTACGGCGTGGAAGGCGTCATGGATTCCCTGAAGAACGATTCTCAGGAAGCCTGTGGCGTGCCGGTTGACAATGTCCCTCCCTGCCCGCCAACCCTGACAGTGCGCAATGCCTGTGATGAGGCCGTCAGCTGTACGGACGAGAACCTTCTGTTCAATACCCCGATCTGGGTGAACCCCATGGAATTGTGCGAAGAGACGGACGATGTGGTAGGCTACGAGCTTTATTACGCGCCCTTCGAAGGCAGTGATTTTCAGCTGATCGCCAGTATCGGCGACTCCCGGATTACGGAATACAGCCACAAACCGGATATCGGCATTGCCGGCTGTTACTACGTCGTTGCCCTCGACACCTTTGAGAACCGCAGCGCTCCCAGTAATATCGTCTGTGTGGACAACTGCCCGTCGTACTCTCTGCCCAACACCTTTACCCCTAACGGTGACGGGCAGAATGACCTTTTCAGGCCCTATCCCTACTGTTTTATCGACCGGGTGGAATTCAACGTCTTCAACCGCTGGGGCGAGCTGGTCTTCACCACCACAGACCCGAACCTCGACTGGGACGGCGCCAACCAGAACGGCAAAGAGCTGGCGGAAGGGACCTACTATTACAGTTGCCGTTATTTTGAGCGCCGGGTGACCGGCATTACGCCCGGCCCGGAACTGCTGAGCGGCTATATCACTCTGATCCGGGGGAACAGCAAGTAGGAAGAATATTATTTCTTCTCATACTTCACTTTCCCATCCACTATGGTGGCGAGCACCTCCGTTTCGAGGATTTCCTCGTCGGAGCAGGAAGCCAGGTCGTTGGACAGCACGACGATGTCTGCCACTTTTCCTTTTTCCAGCGAGCCTTTGAGGTTTTCCTCGAAGGCGGCATAGGCATTGCCCAGGGTATAGGAATAGAGGGCTTCTTCGCGCGTCATGCGCTGCTCGGGGAAGAACTCCAGGGCAGTATCGGCGCGCTTGCGGGTGACGGAAGCGTAGAAGCACTCGATGGGGTCGACATCTTCGACGGGGGCGTCGGTGCCGTTGGCGATGACGACGTCATTATCCAGCAACGACCGCCAGGGGTAGGCGCCGAGGCGGGCGCGTTCCTCACCCAGCCTTTTGACCACGAAGGGGGCATCGGACGTACAGTGGATGCCCTGCATGGAGGCGATCACTTCCATTTCCCGGAACCTGGGAATATCCGCCGTGTCCAGGTGCTGGGCATGCTCTATGCGCCAGCGCAGGCCTTTTTTGGACGGATCGGACCGAAATTGCCCTTCAAAGATATCCAGCACTTCGCGGTTGCCGCGGTCGCCGATGGCGTGCACGCAGTATTGCAGGCCATTGTCAAAAGCGATCTGCGCCCACGCTTTCAGGGTATCGATATCTGTGGTATTCTTGCCGTAGGAATCCGGTTTGTCGGCATAGGGCGCCAGCAGCCAGGCGCCGAAGGCGCCCAGGGCGCCGTCCATATACCCCTTGATGGCCCGTACCGTGAGGAAATCCCTGCCGATGCCCACCTGCGGGAAGCTGGCGGCCTTTTCCTTCAGGCCGTCCTGCCGGCCGCTGATCATTACCCAGAGGCGCAGGCCCAGTTCGCCCTTTTCCGCCAGTTCGGCGTACCAGCCGATCTCCTGAAAGGAAGAGCCGGCGTCCTGGAAAGAGGCGACCCCTTTACGCAGGCATTCCTTTTCGGCCAGGGCGATACCTCTGAGCCATTCGTTTTTGCGTTGCTCCGGGCTCAGTCCTGCCTGGTATTCATCGTAGGCGCCTTCTATCAGGTTCATGGCGGTTTCCTCGAAAACGCCGACTGCTTCGCCTCCGGAGTCGCGAACGATCTCTCCACCGAAGGGGTTGGGCGTTTCCCCGCTGATGCCGGCGATTTCCATGGCCCTGGCGTTGGCCATGAGGCTGTGGCCGCTGGCATGCCACAGTATGACCGGATTGCCGGGCGATATGGCGCTGAGGGCATCGTGATAGGGATAACCCAATACCGAGCGCTCCAGCGGCTCTGTCCATTTTTCCTGATGCCAGCCGCGGCCGGTGATCCAGGCGCCCGGTTCGGCCTTTTGGGCAGCTTCCGCCACCATGCGGACGATCTCGTCCCAGCTTTGGGCTTTGAGGAAGTTCAGGTGGATCAGGCTTTGCCCCAGGCCGGAAAAATGGCCGTGCCCCTCGATGAAGCCCGGCATGGCAAAGCGGCCCTGCAGGTCGATCACTTTCGTGCTGTCTCCCCGAAATGCCTCCGCTTCTTTATTATTGCCCACAAACAGGATGCGCCCCTCGCGTATGGCGATGGCCTCGGCGCGGGGGTTATCCTCGTCCACCGTGTAGATATTTCCGTTGATGAGGATAGTGTCGGCTGTCGTTTCCACCGGTTGGGTACAGGTGTTGAACAGAAGCAGCGCCAGGAAGAGAACAAAAACAGGCCTTTTCATTGCGATCCGATTTTGGTTTCAGGCAAAGCTAAGGAACATTTAATTTTTTTATCTTATCCCTCAAAAAAGGATGAAGCACTACAAGCTCCGGATACAGGGCAGGGTACAGGGCGTATGGTACCGCGCTTCTGCCCATCGGAAAGCCCGGGAACTGGGCCTTCGCGGCTTTGTACGCAATGAGCCGGACGGCAGCGTCTATGCCGAGGCCGAAGGAGAAGAGGCCGGCCTGCAGGCCTTCGTCAACTGGTGCCGGCAAGGCCCCGATCTGGCGCGGGTGGAGCAGGTAACCGTTGAGGAAGGCCCGATAAAAGGCTTTGAAACTTTTGAGGTCCAACGTTAGGAGCATTTAAACATGAGTCATCCCGGGTTTTTCATGCCGGGAAAAATAGAACACGTTCGCGTTCCATTCCAAAATAAAGGATGACTCATGCGAATCAGGAGTTAAAGTGTTGAAGCTCCGGAGAAGTGGAAAAACAGACAGGATTAACAGCCCGCCTGCCAGGCCGATATGGCATCTGCCTGTCGGGGCCGGCAGGGATTTTCAGGATGTACTACTTAGCGTGTAAAAAATATGGAAAAAAAAGAACTCACCATACGGCGGGGGCGGAAGGAAGACCTGCCCGCCATCCATGGGCTGGTCCGCGAACTGGCCATCTACGAAAGGGCCGAAGAGGAATTTACCGCTTCCCTTGAAGATTATGAACGGGACTTTGAAGCCGGCATATTCGAAACACTGGTGGCGGTTGCCGGCGCTTCCACCGTCGGCATGGCCCTGTATTACATGACGTACTCCACCTGGAAGGGCAGGATGTTGTACCTGGAAGATTTTGTGGTCAGAGAAGCCTGGCGCGGCCAGGGTATCGGCAGGGCCCTCTTTGACGCTTTCCTGGAGCAGGCCCGGCAAAAGGAATGCCGCCTGGTGAAATGGCAGGTACTGGATTGGAACCAGCCGGCCCTGCATTTTTATGAGCGCTACAATGCCATAATCGAAAAAGAATGGTGGAATGGAAAAATATTCTTCAGGGCAGGCAGCTAAAGGCATCCGGGTTTTCTTGTAAATCCGGAAATTACTTTCTACCTTTATATGCAAATTTTTTAAACAGTAAACCTGTATTCCCTTCCTGTATTTCCCATGTCTATATCCGGTGAATCCCGCAACATCGCCTTATTGCAAGTTGCCGGATATG
>CAZAXA010000169.1:0-4245 GCA_964488965.1 uncultured Phaeodactylibacter sp.
AAGCCTGATGGAACAGGTTCCTGTCTTCAACGGCCTGAAAGAAGACGGCGCCGTGCTGATCAATACGGAACAGCCGGGGGCAGGCTTCGCCAGCCCGGGCAGGAGGGTGTACACCGTACCCGCCACCCGCATTTCTCTGGACCTTGGGTTGGGCAGCAAATCCCTGCCTATCGTCAACGCGGCCATGATCGGGGCTTTGGCCCGGATTTTTGAGGTGAACCTGGAGACCGTACAGGAGGTGATACGGGAAAACGTACCAGCCAAACCGGAGGCCAACGTGGAGGCCGCCGCCAATGCGCTGCGGTCCGTAAAAGGCCCCAACGGCCGCAACCAGTTCCTGATAGAGTGCCTGCACGCTACCCCCGCCAGAGGCGCCAAAACAGCCGAAAACCTGAACTTCGGCCCGCCGCCTGAACCCAATGGCCTGGAGGCGCCCTTCTGGTCGTCGCCCCTGTCCCAGAACAAGACCGGCAACTGGCGCCTGATCACGCCCTCCTATTCGGAACGGCCGGCCCCCTGTAGCGCCAGTTGCCCTGCCGGTACGGATGTGCGCTCCTTTGTGCGCCTCACTTCGGAAAAGAAATTCGATGAAGCCTTTGAGGTGATCGGCAGGCATAACCCTTTCCCTTCCATCTGTGGCCGTGTCTGCCCGAATTTTTGCGAGCAGAAATGTAACCGCAATGAGCTGGACCGGGGCCTCAACATAGGCGCAATCGAACGCTTCCTCGGCGACCATGCCGCGGGCAAGGAGGTCAAACCCGTCCCGCTATGCCATAAGGAACGCATTGCCGTCATAGGTTCCGGCCCGGCTGGGTTGACCGCTGCCCTGCGGCTTTGCGAAAAGGGCTACGCCACCACCGTTTTCGAGGCCTTACCCTACGCCGGCGGCATGATGCGCACCGGTATCCCGCGCTTCCGCCTGCCGGATGAGGTGCTGGCCCGGGAAATCCGCCGCATTGAACAAAAGGGCGTGAAGATCAGGCTTAACAAAAAAGTAACTATCGAAGAACTCGCCAGCCGCTTCGATGCGGTCATCACCGCTACCGGCTCCCATATCGGCAGCCCCCTGCGGATCGAAGGCGAGGAATTTGCCCGGGACGGCATCAACTTCCTGCGCGAATTCAAGCTCGATAACGATGCCGACGGGCTCCGTAAAGGACAGGAAGTAGCCATCATCGGCGGTGGCAATACGGCTATCGACGTGGCCCGCACCGTGCTCCGCCTGGGGACTAAGCCTACGATCTACTACAGGCGTACTATCCGGGAAATGCCGGCCATCGCTCAGGAGGTCAGGGAAGCGTTGATGGAAGGCGTTCAGATCGAATTCCTCTCCGCACCGGCAGCTCTGGCGCCGGCCGGCCCCAGTAAGGTGGCCCTCACCCTGGTGGACATGGAAATGGGCGCCCCCGACGAGACGGGGAGGCGGCGGCCGATACCGGCCAGCGGTTCGGAAAGAACCATACTGACAGACCGGGTGATCAAGGCCATCGGGCAGCGCGCCGACCTGTTCGCCTTCGGCCATCAGCCGGTGGAACTTCAGCAGGGATACATCGAACTCGAAAGCGGCGCTTCGGTGTTCTGCGCCGGCGACATGGCCTGGGGCGGCACCGTCGCCGAGGCCATCGGCAGCGGCAACAAAGTAGCAGAGGAGGTGCATGCCTACCTTCGCGGCAAGCCCTACCACGAGGATGAAAGCCTGCCGGAAATCGTCCTTCCCAAAGACATCAACTATACCTATTACCTGCCCGCGGCGCGGCATTACAATAAACTGCATCATCCCAAAAGCCTGGTGGATGATTTCAGTGAGGTGACGAAAGGAATGGATGAAGTGGAAGTCGTTGCCGAAACGAATCGCTGCCTCCATTGCGGGGAATGCTTCAACTGTGGCAACTGCTATAATTTCTGCCCCGACGCCGCCATCCATATTGACGAAGCGGGCAGGCTGCGAATTGATTACGACTACTGCAAGGGATGCGGTATCTGCGTCCAGGAGTGCCCGTGTTCAGCTATGCAGTTTCAACTAACGGAAGCCGTATTATGAAAAAGGAAACCATTCAGAATGGAGCAGGCCTGGAGGAAGCCATCCTGGAGCGCCCCAGGTATCCACGCCACAGAGAGCTGGTCATGAAGGGCAATTACGCGGCGGCGGAAGCTGCCCGCCTCTGCCGGGTGGGGTTCATCCCCGCCTACCCCATCACGCCTCAAACCACTATTGTGGAACGCCTCTCGGAACTCGTTGCCGAAGGCAAACTCGACGCCACCTATATCAACATGGACAGCGAACACTCCGTCTTTGCCGCCGCTATGGGCGCTGCCCTGGGCGGCGAACGGGTATTCACCGCCACAGCGGGGCAGGGCCTGTTCTACGCCCACGAAGTGCTGCAGGCCATCTCTCACTTCCGGCTCCCCATGGTGGCCTGCAATGTCGGCCGCCCATCCATTCCGTGGAACATCTGGTCGGACCAGTCCGACTCCCTCTCTCAACGGGATGCCGGATGGATACAATTCTACGGAGAAAGCTCCCAGGAAGTGCTGGATACCGTCATCCAGGCTTACGTGCTGACGGAAAGGGTGCATATCCCGGTATTGGTCGTGCTCGATGCCTTTTATCAGAGCCATACCAGTGAGAACATCTGGATACCTGACATTAACCTGGTCGACCGATTCCTGCCGCCCTTCCGGCCCGGCCCGATGTCCATTGAAATGGAGCAGCCCAAATCCTTCGGAGGCCTGTTGCCGCCCGAACACTACAACCGCCTGAATTACCAGTTCTGGAAAGACATGCAGCAGGTGGAAGCGATGGCGGAGGAGATCGCTACTGATTTTGGCGCCCATTTTGGCCGCCCCTACGGCAATGTGGAGGCCGTTAACATCGGCCCCAAGACCAGGCTGGTACTGGTGACCCTCTCCACCATCACGACGACAGCACGCGGCGTCATCCGGGATTATCCGGAGATCGGCCTGCTGAAACTGCGGCTCTTCAAGCCCTTCCCGAAAGAGGCCGTCCGAAGGGCGCTGGCGCCGCTTCCCCAAGACGCCATCCTGGCCATTGTGGAGCGGAACTTCCTGGGCGACCGGGAAGGGGCCATCATGCAGGAAATGAAGCGCGCCCTTCACGGAACCGGCTATAAATTATACGACTTCTTCGCCGGCACCGGCGGCAAGGACGTGCCGCCCGTGACCATTGAGAAGATCATCCACCGCGCCTTCCACCAACCGGAGGAGGTGAACTGGATAGATGTCGACTGACCGGCCATTGTTGAACTATAAGAAAGCCTGATCCATGAAACCAGCACTCGAATTTCTCATAAAGGATGAAAAGGTATATTCCGGGGCCCTCAGCTGCCGGGGTTGTGGATGGGCGCTGCTCGTCCGCCACCTGGCCAGCATTCTGGGGGAAGACACCGTCTACGTCGTTCCGGCATCCTGTTTTTCCATCATCTCCGGCCCCTATCCGCTGAGCGACCTGAAGGCCAACCTGGTGCATACGCTCTTTGCCGCAGCCCCGGCAACGGCCACCGGCGTACGGGCAGCCCTCGACCGGCAAGGCAAGGAGGACACCAATGTCGTCGTCCTCGCCGGCGACGGCGGCACCTTCGACATCGGCCTGCAGGCTCTCTCCGGCGCGGCGGCCCGCGGCGAGAACATCCTGTATGTGGTCAATAACAACGGCGCCTACATGAATACCGGCATACAGACGAGCACGGCCACTCCCTACGGCGCCATAACCACCACCAACCCCGGCAAGGGCTTCAAGCGGGCCTGGCCCAAGGACCTGATGGGCATCGTTGCCGCTCACAACCTGCCCTATGCCGCTACCGCCTCGCTGGCCTTCCTCGAAGACTTCAGGGCGAAAGTAGTGAAGGCCCAAAACACCAAAGGCTTCCGACTGCTGATGATCGACGGCCCCTGCCCGCCCGGCCATAAGACGGACCCGGCGCAGTCGATCCACATCGCCCGCCTGGCAGTCGAGACGCGCCTCTTCCCGCTCTTTGAAATTGAAAGGCAACGCTATACCATCAGCTACCGGCCCGAACAAAACCTGCCCGTAGAGGAATGCATGAAATACCAGGGGCGTTTCAAACAGCTGTTCCGGCCGGAGAACCGCCACATGCTGGAAGAGGTGCAGGCCCATACCGACCAGTACTGGATGCGCCTGGAGACACTGGAGGGGGTTTGAATGGCCAGCCCCGGTTTGAGAACCTTCTGCCAACCCCCTGCCAGCATAGGTTCTTAAACCTGCCG
>CAZAXA010000169.1:4345-11574 GCA_964488965.1 uncultured Phaeodactylibacter sp.
CCAGCCACAGCTTTAAGAAACTTGCAGCTACGGGCAGCCGGAAGTTTCTCAAAGCAGGCTGCCGGTTTGAGAACCTTCTGCCAACCCCCTGCCAGCATAGGTTCTTAAACCTGCCGCCGGGCCTGCCAGCCACAGCTTTAAGAAACTTGCAGCTACGGGCAGCCGGAAGTTTCTCAAAGCGGGTTCTCCCCAAGCCCTTCCGCCAGGCACTTCCAGCACATAAAAGCCCGGCGCCATGCCCCCGCGCCCTTTCTCAATTGGATAAACCCCGGAGAATACCTACCTTTATTAGCGTCGAAAACAGGAAGCAATCCCCTAAACAAACAACACTTATGCCCGGAAAAACCCTATACGCCGTTCTCATCGGGATTAATGGATACCAACGCAGCCCACTGGAAGGCTGCATCAATGACGTACTCGCCGTCAGCGATTATTTTGCCCGCCTCTGCCAGGCCCAGGCCCCGGATGGCGGAGAACCCATCCAATGGAACCCCCTCTACCTGCTCGCCCCGCTTGATGGAATGGAAGCGGAAATACTCCGGGAAGAAGGAATAAGCTACCAGGAACCTACCCGGGAAAACATCATAAAAGCTTTTGATCATTTTCAGGGCGCCAATCCGCAACGGGGCGACTACGGCCTGCTCTACTACAGCGGCCATGGCTCCTACATCGAAACGCCGGAGGTTTTTGCCGACATTTCCCCTATGGGCGTACTACAGACCATGGTGTGTTTCAACAACCGGGAATCCGGGCAGCACGACCTGCTGGATAAGGAACTGGGCTACCTGATCGCCAGAGCGCTGCATGACAAGACCCCATACGAAGGTAAAGCGGGCGCGCCTCCGGGGGTGCATTTTTTATCCATCATGGACTGTTGTTTCTCCGGCAGCAACACCCGCAGTGACGAAGAGGATATCAGGGCGCGCATGGATGGCGCCGGCCTGTCCATATCGAAAGAGGATCAGATTCTGGGCTTTACAAGAACGGGTAACGAATTCTACCTGCCTTTCCGGAAAGGACAGGAGCGGGTACAGCCCGGCGGACTGGTACGTGGCCGCTACGTTAACCTCTCCGGTTCGCGCGACTCGGAAAAGTCGCACGAAAAGACCGTGGAAGTGACTGAGGGAGCAGGCGGAGCGCACAGGAAAAAGAAGCACGGCATTTTCACCTACAGCCTGCTGAAAACGCTGGAGCAGAGCGGTAGCAAGATCAGTTACCGCGAACTGATTCGCCGGGTGGAAATGGAAGTGCGCAGCAACATCGACAACCAAATCCCAATCCTCGGTTTATCTCATGCCCGGGATGACAACCAGCTCTTTCTGCGCAATGAATTTGCGCCGCCCAAACGGGAGTACGAAGTAGGATACCGCGAAAAGGACGGCCGGCAGGAATGGTTCCTCAATGCCGGGCGCATTCAGGGCATTGTCCCGCCGGAGGCCGGCCGGCCAACTACTTTCCAGCTCACCGACGGCTCCGGCAGAGCGGTGGAGGCCATAGAAGTCCGCTCCGCCGAATCCATTCTCGACGGCAGCGGACTGGGGGATGCGGATAAGTCCAATGCCCTGCTGCGGGCTACCATAGAAAACATGCCCTTCCCCAAAATAATACTGGGCTACGGGCCTGGCCTGCCGGAGGCCATGAGGGCCGCCGTGGGGGAAGCGCTGGAGAAAAACCCGCCTCATTACGCCCGCATGGCCAGGGGCCGGGAAAAGCCGGAATACGAGATCAGGGCCATCAGTGACAGCCAGGGCGCTCAAAGTTATATCCTCACCCGGCCCGGCAGCGAGATTCCGCTTTTCCTGCGCAGCGACAGCGCCCGGGGTTTCCTGGCCGATGTGGATAAGGCCGGAAAATGGGAAAGCGTCCTGCGCATGAGCAACCCGGATACCCGGATTCTGCGGGAAGACATCATTGTTGAAGTAAAAACACTGCAGGGCACGGCCTTCAACCTGCGGAATTTCAACCAGATCGACGAGGAGCAGTACGAGGCCCTGCCGGAAGACCCAGAGGCCATCGAAGTTACCTACAAGAAAGTGAACGGCGCTCCCCACCAGCCGGCCATCAGGCTGAGCGTTTGCCACAATTCGGATCTCGACAGCTACTGGGTGGGCGCTCTTTATCTCGACAGCCAGTTCGGCATCACCCACGAATACCTGCCCGTGCAGCAGATCGGAGACGAATCCGGCCTTTACCGGGCGGACATGGGGTTTGCCCACCGGGGGCAGAACTTCAACGCCATCCCCCTCTCCATGGATTCCCGCTACCACGATTTCGGCATCACGGACACCACCGATTATATCCTCCTATACATAGCCCGCCAGCCTTTTAATCTCGAACAATACAAACAGAATCCCATACCGCTGGACGTTACCCGCAGTCCTGTTTTTGAAGACGAAGGGGAGGTGGATACGGACGACTGGTTCACCATCAAGATTCCCATCCACATCACCCGGCCGGCCGAAGCGGCCACCGTTGCCGCCAATACCAGACAGAAGCTGGGCGGCCTGCTGATGGAAACGCCCTCCGGCTTTTCCGCCACTTTCCAGCTCACCAACCAGGCCAGCGCCCGGCGCCGGCTGGAGCGCTTATCATCGGCTAAATCCGGCCCGGAACCGAAGGCCTTCCTGCCACCGGCTCACCTCTGGGCGGGCACGGAAGGCAGCGAGGCCGTTTTCTTCCGCAGCCCCGCCTCCCGGCCCGATCATCATATCAGCATCCTGGAACTGACGGGCATTGAAGGCGGCCTGGATGAGGCCCGCCCGCTGCGCATCACGCCCGGCCACCGCCTGGCGGAGAACGAGGCCATCCTGCCCTTTGGATATGATGCTCAGGAAAAGCATTACTTCCCGCTGGGCCATAACGATGAAAGGGGAAATGTGGCCATCACCCGGCTGCCGAAGCCCACAACGGGCGTCATCGGCGGCGACGGCATTCAGGAGGAAGAAGGAGAAGATTCCGTCAAGATTTTCTTCCACAAAGTGATCGGGAAGCTGCCGCAGGGAGGGGGGAGTGGTTGCTGGGGTTTATGAGGTTGCTGGGGTTTCTGGTTTCTGGCCCGCCGTGAGCTGCTCAGGCAGGGCAACCAGAAACCAGAAACAATATTTTATTTAACGTGAGGGTTGGCCTGGATGTATTGCCATTCAGAAGGCTGAGGCCAGTTGAGGCTGAGGTTAAGGTTGAGGTTTAGAACCTTCAGGGCCGGGCGTCGCAGGCAATCCAGACTTGAGGCATGCTTGCCAGAGAATGCCGGAATTGCGGCTGCCACCTCTTGTCCTCAGCCTCAGCCTTAAACCTCACGTTATTTAAAGTTTTTCTTCAGAAAATCCACGGCATTATTATACATAATATCCCGGACTTTGCCCTCGATATTGCTTTCATCGTAGTTGTGTTTTTTATCTTCCTTCATCATTTGGGGCAGTTCTTCGACAAGGCCCCTTTCCAGTTTGGGATACTCTTCGGCGCTGGTGCAGTTGTTGAGCGGGTCGATCAGGCCGTCGAAATCGGAGCCCATACAAAGCTGCTTCCATGCCCGTTCGCCGCCCACTTTCACGGCGTGCAGGATATTGTTGCACAGGTGGCGGAGGTGTTTGCGTTCGTTGAGTTCCCGTGCCCGTTCCTCTTCGTCTGAAAATTCGCCGGCAGCGACAGGTTCCTCATGGCCTTCGTCCTTATATCCGGACAGGATGTAGTTGAACTCCCGGGCGCTGAAGAATTCCCCCTGAACTTCCTGAGAACCCATGATGCGCTGGTCGAGGCTCAACCCGATCAGGCCGCCGGAATCCAGAATCTCGGCGATATCCTCATCGAAGAGGTTGATCGACCAGGGGTTGAAGTAGGTCTTGTTGAACAAACCTTTGCCAATGCCTGGCGGGCGGCCGTAGTTTACTTCGATGAAGTTGCCTCTTCTCTTTGCCGGCTTGCTGAAGTATTTGACGATCTCTTTAGGGTCCTTGCTGATGCCGGTAAATCCCATATGAGTGGCCACGATGGGGATTTTATCGTAACCTTTCTGCCTGCGGTACTGGTAGAATTTGTGGCGGGCGACCAGGCTCATGTGCTTGATATCGATCAGGATACGGCGGCCCTGGCTTTCATCGTAGGCCATGTCGATCACCTCCTTGCCTGTATCGGTAATGCCAAAGCCATTGGGTTTGAACTGATCGTTGTCTTTGATCAGCTTCATGCCGTAGGCATGGGTGGCCAGGGGGTATTGGGTCATGTGCACAAAGGTGAGATACAGGAAGCGGTGCGGCCCCTGTTTCAGCGCACGGAGGTTGTCCAGCACATTGGTATTAAACTGTTCCAGGGCATGGCCTCCTTCCAGGGCGAGAATGAGGTTCATCTTACCTTCCTCCGCCTCGCCGATGCTGTTGATGATATTGAAGGTGCGCCCGTTAACCCCCTGCGACTTTTTCAGGTGTGCGATCTCATCGTGCACATAGCCAAGGTAGTTGGAATAGCAGGGATGATCCAGCATCTCGCCGTGCAGAACGGTCAGTTTTGGCGCCAGGTGTTCGATGAGGAAGCTCGATGTCATAGGCCGTTCCATAGCATAGATGACCGATACGGCAAGGCCTATACGGCCTTTTTCCATCTGGTCGAGGCAGCTTTGGGAACGAATGATGCCGATGGGGCTTTCCAGATATTCCCAGCAATCGACACGGCGTTCAGGATCGGGATGGCTCAGGAAGGGTTTGAAGGACGGATGCAGGTGGAAGTCGAAAAAGCGGCTCATAAATCTGTGTTTGATGGGTTTCTTAAATTCAGGCGTCGTTAAATTAGGTAATTGTGAGCACTTCAGCTTTGAAATGCTTTACTTTTTTGAGAATATAAGGGGGGGCAAGGCGGCCCGCCCGGAGTCGGTGACGGGGAGGAGTGTTTTGAAGGGGTATAGGAAGGGGCAAAGTGGAGTTGAAGAGCCTGGCGTGTGAGCCGGGAATGGGGGGGAGTGCAGGAAAAGGTTGGTTTAAATGGACGGTTTGTTTAAAGCAGTAGCCATTTTGGTTTACCTGATTTCTACGATGAATTTTCTTCACCCTAAGATGCCATAGCATTGCCAGAATATTTATTCAACCTGTTATTTTCCGTTGCCGTATCTGGTTTTCGTCAATCACGGTAAACAGGCCGGCGAATTGAATCTGGCCAGCTTTAAAAATTTCATGTAAATAATCAGCAGGAAAATCAGGGGTAAACTCTTTCCACCTGAGATAGATTACCCCCGGAGGTTTATATCCATACTTGTATACCAATTCCCCATAATCGCTATCAAAAGTAATGATGATACGGCCTTCCTCAATGGCTATTGCCATAACCTCCTCGTCAGTGATACTTGGTAATTCAATGCCAATATGTTTGATATCATAGCCTTTCTCTTGGAGTACCTTAAAACTTTTCAGCGGGAAGTTCTCATTGGCTAATAACTTCATCGGGTCAGGCTGTGGTCACTTTGGGGATATACAACATTCCATCCTTCATGCATTCGTAAGTGTAGGCGAATACAGCGTATAAAGCATCGTTGGTCAGCCTTGGATAGTTCTCCAGGATCTCCTGTTCTGTCCATCCATTTGCCAGCCTTTCCAGAATAAATTCCACCGATATTCTGGTACCCTTGATCACTGGCTTGCCGAGCAGGATCTTGTCATCGGAATGAATATGTTCTCTCCAGTTTACCATGTTAAGTAAGCTTTTCCTGATGAAATGCTAAAATAATATTTTTAGTGCTCATTCGCCCCTTTATCTCAACAATTCCCTAACTGAGTGGTTGCTTGCCTTGATTAACGGCAAGATGAATTTGGGCAATTAACGGAAAGAAGGGAAGGAAAATACTTTGGGGTTTACAGCGCTTATTGGGTGTCCATTAAACCCGCCGTTAAAACACACCACATACCCTCCACCCAAAGGAATCATTTATCCCGCCAAAAGAGCCCAAAATACCCATCCGAGAAATCAACGTCCAAAAAACAGCATCCAGGACTATTTTTTGGACTTTCAAACCATCGTTTCTGGCTCCTTGTTTCTGGCCACCCTCCCTGAACTCAGTTCATGGCCGGCCAGAAACCAGAAACCTCCGACCCCCCAACAATACTGGCATTTCTGTTTTATCACAACTGCCGTTACAGCACAGAATAACGAATCCCCTACTCCTCCACTTTCACCTGCCTCAAATGCAACTCATCCAGCTGTTCCTTGTGAACCGGCGAGGGCGCGTCGATCATCATATCCCTGCCCATGTTGTTCTTGGGGAAAGCGATGAAGTCCCGGATGGAATTCTGGCCGTTCATCACAGCGCAGAGGCGGTCGAAGCCGAAGGCGATGCCCCCGTGGGGAGGAGCGCCGTACTCGAAGGCGCCCAGGAGGAAACCGAACTGCGCTTCGGCCTCTTCGGGGGTGAAGCCCAGCAGTTTGAAGTTCTTTTCCTGCAGGCCCCGGTCGTGGATACGGATGGATCCCCCGCCGATCTCGACGCCGTTGATGACCAGGTCGTAGGCGTCGGCCCGGAGGGCCTTCATGGTTTCGTGATCGCCGTTGAGCATGCGGGGCACGTCCTCCTTTTTGGGAGAGGTGAAAGGATGGTGCATGGCGTAGAAGCGCCGGGTATTTTCGTCCCATTCCAGCAGCGGGAAGTCGACCACCCAGAGCGGCTTGAAATCGCCTTCTTTCATCAGGCCGAGGCGGCGGCCCATTTCCAGGCGCAGCTCATTGAGCTGTTTGCGCGTCTTTTCGGCCTCGCCGGCCAGCACGAGCAGCATGTCGCCCGGGCGGGCCCCGGCCCTTTCGCCCCAGGCCTTGAGGTCCTGCTCGGAAAAGAACTTATCGACCGAAGACTTGACGCTGCCGTCGGTATTGAACCGGACATAAACCAGCCCTTTGGCGCCGATCTGCGGGCGCTTTATCCATTCGGCCAGTTCGTCCACCTGCTTGCGGGAGTACTCCGCCGCTCCGGGGGCACAGATGCCGACGACCAGTTCTGCACTGTCAAAAACCGCAAAACCTTTATTTCGGGCCAGGCCGTTGAGCTCGGTGAACTCCATGCCGAAGCGCAGGTCCGGCTTGTCGGAGCCGAAGCGCTGCATGGCCTCGTCATAGGACATGTGGGGAAAATCCGGCAGATCAATCCCGTTGACCGTTTTGAACAGATGTTTGGTCAGGCCTTCGAAGGTGGCCAGCACCTCCTCCTGGGTGACAAATGCCATTTCGCAGTCGATCTGGGTAAACTCCGGCTGGCGGTC
>CAZAXA010000170.1:0-9173 GCA_964488965.1 uncultured Phaeodactylibacter sp.
AACCTGGCCGCTCAGGCTGCCGGTTCCGGAAACAGAAAAAGCCACCGCTTGCCGGAAAGCAGGGCGGTGGCTTTTCTTTTTTCCGGAAAAGAACCGCACAAGTATCAGGGGCGTTTTTGGACCCTCGCAAAAAGATACATATAAGGCAGCCGGCGTGGTTCAGTAATCCCCTTGTCTCAGAAGAGAATCCCGATGGCTATCGGGATTGAGGCCCGCCCTAGTCACACCAAGTCACGCCCTAATTTGTTAAAAATGTAGAGTCAAAACTTTTGATACTTGCACGGCAGCAGATAGCTGCTATCAGCTATCGATAGGTACAAAATAATGAGGTTTTCTTACAAAAGGCAACTTTGGATTGTAAAAATTCTGCTTTACCCTTTTTTACCCGGTTTGATATCCAGCATCAGAGACACCACATGGGAGTAAGTATTTTCTTCGCTGCCCAGGTCGGTAAAAGCATAGTCGACTCTCAGGCTGGAAATGCGCAGCCCAACGCCCAGGCCGGGGCGCATGCGGAGGCTTTCGGCGCCATCGAAATCCCTGATCTTCTGAAACTGGTTCAGGCCGGCGCGCAGGAAAATGAATTGCTTGTAATCGGCCTCCAGCCCGAAAGCGGGGTCGATGCTGAAAGGATCGGAAGAAAGCAGGGTATTGCGTTGCCCGTCGGTGGTGACGATGAGGTCCAGCTCCGGCAACAGGCCTACGGCGCCCAGTTCGAAACGGCGGGCGGCGCCCAGGATGAGCTGCGGTTTGGTCACTTCAACGCTGTTGATCGGCACTTCATTACCGGTGAGGCTAAGCGCTTCCTTTTCTTCTTCGGTAAAGCTGAACGACCAGGCATTGAAGGTGGCCGTAATATCTTTCGCCAGCAGGCCAAACTGCCAGCCGTTGTTGCGGTACTGCAGGCCCGCATCCAGCCCGAAGCCCCAGGAAGTGGCAAACGGGCCAATGCGCCGATGCACCACTTTGACATTGCCGCCTATCTGCAGGCGTCCTTTCTGCGTTTTTAAACGCTGGGCATAGCTCAGTAAAAAGGCATAATCGGCTGCGGAAAACTCTACGATATTGTCAAAATTGATGCTGCCGTCGCTCTCATAAAGGCTGAGGGTATTAGGTATCTCGTCGATTCCGAAGCGGATGACAGACAAGCCCAGCCTGCGCTGCCTGTTGGCAAAGGGCAGGGTGATGCCCAGGTAGTCGAATTTTCCGATGCCGGCAAACCATTCCGCGTGCATGGCGCCAAGCTGCAGGCCTTCGAATTCGTCGAGGTTGGCCAGCCCCGCCGGGTTCCAGGCGCCGGCCGTTACATCTTCCGTGCCGGCTATAACGGCGTTGCCCATGGCCTGGGCCCGCGCTCCTACTCCGATGGAAAGGAACTCATTGCTGTACTTTTGTGCCTGTAGCGCGACGTTGGCCAAAGCCATCAGGCATGAAAAAACGATAAGGGGTAGTATTCTCTTCATTACCGGGCCCGTATTTATTTGAATGATGTTGCTGATCCGGGTTCGCTTCCGCAACAATCAAAACGCAAGTTTGGCATTATTAGTGTAAGGGGCGCTCTGCGTCCTCCACTTTTGTCTGCCGCCGGCTATCACAGGAATGCCGCGGTTATGGGACGAGGACGGCCCGGGTAAACTGCCGCCCCTGTTTTGTTTGCAGATGGCAGGTGTACATTCCCGCGGGCAGCCCCTGCGGCGCCCATTCAAAAGTATGGCTTCCCGAAGGATAGGCGCCTTCCGCCAGAAGGGCTACGAGCCTTCCGTTCCCATCCCTCACCGTCAGCCGGACGGGGCTGCTTTCTTCCAGTTGCAGGCGAATGTTCAGCCGGCTCCGGAAAGGGGCTGGCCAGGCTTCCAGCCAGGCTTTGGCAACTTCCGGAGCAGCGGCATTCACCGCCAGGCTTTCTCCTTCGGTTACCAGGTAGCTGGTGTTGGCCTCCAGTTGCTCGTAGGTTTCCACCAGGCCGCTGGGCCAGCGCACCGTAAGGCGGCCGATCACCTCCGCCTGCCCCAGCCCGAAATGCAGGATAAGGCTGTTCTGGGAGGCGTAACCGGCCCCGGCGATCACCTCATCCGCCATTAATTTCCCGCCGGCCTCCACCTCTACTCTGGCGCCGATAGCGGAACGGTTGCTCTCCGTACCCCGGAGTTTTATTTTCACCCATTTGTTGTCATTGGCGGTGAGGTTGAAAAAGAGCTGGTTGCCGTCATTGCCGCTGTTGGCCAGGAATATATCGGCGCGGCCGTCGGCATTGAAATCGGCAGAAGCGGCCCCATAGCCGCCGTACATGCTGGCAAGCGGCGTGCCCTGCGCGATAGGCTGGAAGGTGTTGTCCCCCCGGTTGTGGTACAGGAGGTTAGGGAAAGGAGAAAAATAACTGTCATTGGCGACGTAAATATCCTGCAGGCCGTCATTGTCGCAATCCAGCCAGAGAACGCCCCATCCCATGCCCAGGTCGCCGACGCCGGCACTGCCGGTAATGTTTGTAAAGGCGCCCTGGCCGTCATTGAGCAAAAGGGTATTGGCATACAGGTTGGTGATGTAGATGTCGAGGTAGCCGTCGTTGTTCACATCGCCAACATCAACGCCCATACCCTGGCCGGCATAGTTGGCATTGGATTGTACCGACACGTCGGTGAAATGCCCCGTGCCGTCATTCCGGTACAGGATGTAAGGCTGGTTGGCGTCATGGGTCAGGTAGAGGTCCAGGTCGCCGTCGTTGTCATAATCGAAAAAAACGGAACCCATGGCCACCCCGTAATCCTGGGTATTGGAGGAAGCCGTCACATCGGTGAAGGTGTTGTCCCCATTGTTGCGGAACATGTAATTGGGGGCGGTCATATTCGCCACGTACAGGTCGATGAAGCCGTCCCGGTCGATATCGCCGAAAAGCGCCGCACGGGTGCGGAAAAGGGTGTTGACGCCGGCGCTCTCACTGATATCCGTGAAAGTGCCGTTGCCATTGTTCCGGTAGAGCACATTGGCCTCGTCCCGGTTGCCGAGATAGAGGTCCAGGTCGCCGTCGTTGTCGATATCGCCCCATACGCTGCAGGTGGTGGTGCCCTGATGAGCTACGCCCGCCTGTGCCGCTACATTGGTGAAGGCGCCGTCGCCATTGTTGCGGTACAGCAGGTTGGGCAAAGTGTGGCGGGAGACGTAAACGTCTTCTCTTCCGTCGTTATCATAATCGCCGATGGCGACGCCGTAGTTTTTGCCGGTATTGTTGATGCCGGCCTGAGCGGAGGCATCGGAGAAGCTGGCCTGAGTGTGTGCGATAGCCGCAATGGCCGTGAGGCATGACAGGAGCAGGGATTTTTTCATAGTAAGCAGGTGGATTTTTTTATCACTTCCATGCCATAAATTTAAGACAAAAGAGCGCATTGCTCCACTAAAAAAATTACAGGCTGTTTTCCCTGATCTCAGACTTCAGGTCCCGGTTTATGGCAATGCTGGCGTTGGGTTCAAATCCAACCAGCAGGATGAGGGAATTGAGCTGAATCCACAGCATCAGGGCAATAATGGCGCCAATGGAGCCGTACAGCTCGTTGTAGGTGTTAAATTCGTTGACGTAGGCGGAAAAGAGGACGGAGGTGAGGATGCAAAGCACCGTGGCCAGGGTAGTGCCCGGAGAGAAAAAAGGGAAACGCCGGATAGGCGAGGCGCCGTACCGGAAAATGATGGCGATGCCGGCGTAAAAGAGGAAAAGAATAGCCAGCCAGCGCAACAACTGGATCATGAAGCCGGTGAAAAAGTCCCATTGCACCAGGCTGTAGGCCAGGCCCAGCAGGAATTCGCCCAGGATGATCAGGATGACGGCCGTCATGAGCAGGCCGCCGAGCAGGGCGGTAAGCCCCAAAGCAATGAAACGCTTCCGGATTTCCCCTCACTTCCTGAAGGTTTTGGTGTATGATTTTTCAAACCCCTGCATCAGGGCCAGCATGCCGTTGGAGGCGAAATAAAGGGCAAAGATAAAACCAAAGGACAACAGCCCGAAGCGGGGGTTGTTGGTGATGTCGTCAATAAAAGCGAACAGCCTTTCCCCGGCAACACCGGGAAGGATACGCTGTATTTCTGAGCGAAGGTAGATATCGAAATTTTCTCCTTCCGGAAGATAGTCGATCAGAGCGATCTTGAAAAAGGGGATGAGCGTGAAAAAACCGATAAGAGAGGGGAAGATGGACAGGAAAAAACTGAAAGCAATGGCGTTGGCTCGGGTGAAGAGGTCGTAGCGCTGAGATTCGTGATAGAGGAAAACCATCACGTCGTAAATAGACGCCTTGAAAAAACCGGGCAGGGAGTGCTCTTTGGTCCATTGGACGGTTTTCTTCACCACGGGATGGTTCAGGAAGTAATCCTGTATCGCTTTCAGGTCAATCTTCTTCAAAATACGGCTTTAGTTTTTCCACTAAAAAATCAGGCGCCGGGACAGTGCGCTGGCTGGCGGCGTCGATAAAACACAATTTTACAGTACCGCCGTTGACCAGTTTGCCCTTTTCATTAAACAATTCCATATGGAAAACAATGAATTGCCCGGGGAGTTTCCTCAGGGTTGTCCGTATGGTGATGAGCTCGTCATAGAGGGCGGGGCGCACATAGCGCGCGTTCATGCTCACTACCGGCATCATGATGCCGTGGCTGTCCTCCAGCGCCTTGTATGTCAGCCCCAGGGAGCGGATGAGCTCCACCCGCCCGATCTCATAATACTGAGCATAGTTGCCGTAGTAGAGGTAACCCATCTGGTCGGTCTCTCCGTAGCGCACCCGTTTTTTGAACTCGTGTGTGTACATGGTGGTTCGGTGGTTCGGAGTTCGCGGTTCGGCGGTTCGCAGTTCGGGCCTTATGCTTGCGAGACCTGCGAATACCGAACCCCAACAGCCCTACACATCCTCCCGTTCGATCGGGCAGGTCATGCAGTGAGAGCCGCCCCGCGCCCTCGACAACTCATTGGAAGGAAGCAGGATGATGGTGTCGTTGACCTCTTCCGGGCGGAGGCTTCCCTCTTTGAATGCCGCCAGCAATTCCCGGGCGTGGACGGTGCGGTAGCCGGCCTTCTCGAAGGCCCGTTCCGTCATGGGGTTGCGGTCATAAGTCAGGGCAACGCCGGGTTTGAGGGCGACCAGGTTGCAACCATCGGTCCACTGTTCCCGTTCCTGGTAGGGAGATTCGCCGTCGCCGCTCCAGATGAATTTCATCTTGGAATTGATCTCCGAGGTGATGAAGTCCCTTACCGTGGGATAGTTGCGCACCACGCCGTCCTTTCCGAATACTTCGACATAAGAACCCAGCCCGTCTTTGACGATGGGTTTGTAGGCTACGATATGGTTGCGGCTGACCTGGGTGAAGACCGTGTCGATGTGCATAAAACTACGCTCGTTGGGAATGGTCACCTGCACTACGTTCTTGACCACCCCCCGCTCGATCAGCACATCTTTCAGAGACTGTACGGCGTACTCCGTAGTCCGTTCGCTGCAGCCGATCAGCAGGTATTCGCTGTTGAGGATCATCATATCTCCTCCCTCGATGGAGATCATCTCCCCGCGGCGGGAAGGCGGGAATTCATCCACCCGGTTCATGTTGATGAGGCGGCCGCTGTCCCGTAGTTCCCGGAAGATGGGATGCGCCCAGATGATAAAACGGGTGAGGTAGTTTTCCCGGAAACGGGCTTCCTTCGCCGGCTTGGTGATGACGACATGGTCGTTGACCGTAACGGCAATATCCCGCGTGAAAATAAAGTTCGGGATGGGGTCGAAGAGGAAGTAATCCTCCTCCGGATAATAGCCGTTGACCAGGACTTTGGCCAGCAACTCGTCCGGCATTTCCAGCAGCATATCTTTGTAACTGGTCGGAAGTTCTTCGTAATCGACGATCTTTTCGATCATTTCCCTTTTGCTGTCTTCGTCATGGCGCAGCGCTTCGCGCAGCAGGTTGGTCGTGCCCAGCACATTTTCCGTGCCGACAAAAGCCCGGAGCACGTTGGTGAATACATCGTGCTCCTCCTGCATTTTGGGGAGGTAAACGATATCGTCGAACAACAACTCTTCCGCCCGCTTTGGAGATATACGGGCTATGCCTTCATCCGGGCGGTGCACAATGACGCGCCTGAGCGTTCCGATCTCGGAAGACACATGTACTTTATTGGCCATATTTGCAAAGGCTTTAATAGTTAGGGCTAAACCTCCACCACCTTTTCTACTTCGTAAATGGAGTTGATCTTTCCGGCAAAGATGCAATAAAATCGTGGATTTTCATTGAGGATGGAGATCTCAGTCGGGCGGCCGTCGTCTATATAATTGGCTTTCAGTTTGGATTTGATGGTAAACATCGAAGAAAAATAATGAAATTCCACCTCGTCGGCGAAGTAATGTTTGATCTGGCCGATCATCTTGCGGTAGTTGGAACGGGGCCGTGCCGGGCAGGGGCTGCAGGCCGAAGGAAAATCCGGCCGGCATTCGGGGTTCTGCGCCTGGCAATCGAAGGCCGGCAGGTTGTCGTAGGAAACTTTGTGGTGGGTATAGGCCACGGATGACAGGGACAGCATTCCGGAAAGGCCGTAGGGCATCAGGGAGCCGAACTGCCCGTCCATTATCGTCAGGCCAATGTTTCCGGCCTGAGGAGAGGTCACGAACACCATTTCGGAGATTTCGTGCATCAGGTCGATATCCTTTTGCCCGAAAAGCCGGTTGACGGCATTGCTGCCGGCGTAGGTGGCATTGATCACCTGGGCTGCTTCAACTTCCTGCCGCTCGCCTTTGTCCAGGCTGCAGAGCAAGGCATGCCAGGCGCCGCCCCGGGCTTCGGCCTGTTCCACTTTGGTAAACAACCGCACGTCCACCTTTCCGGCGTACTCTTTCAGCCGCTGCCGGTAGTACTCCGCGATCAGGATGGGGTCGAAGGAGTATTCCGTGGCGGCATAGAGCGCCTCCAGGCGGTGGTAGTTGAACAGGGGGTGCTGATACACAGGCTCACAATAGATGCCGATAAATTCGCAGAAACGCTCGAACTGCAGGCTGTCGGTGAAAGACCCGAAGCGGTCAATGGCGTAGTATTTTTCAAACTTAAAGTGGATAAACTGCCGATGGTCGGCGGTAAACCGGGCTTTGTTGTCATCCGACATCAGGGCGGTAGCTACGCTGCGGGGGTAATGGTAGCCGCTGTGCAGGCGGGCCTGGTTGACGATAGAGGCCTTTTTGAGCAGTTCTTTCTCTTTCTCCACCAGGCAGATGCGCAATCCCTTATCGGCCAGGTAAAGGGCGGCGTATATGCCAAAGATGCCGCCCCCGATGATCAGGAAATCATATTTTTCGCGCTTGCTGCCCATGTAGCTCTTTTAGCCTTTGATACAAATCCTGGTAATCGTAAGTTGTGAGGGCCCGGTAAAAACCGATACTGTCCTCTAACTGGGCAACCTTTGATGTGCCCAGCAGTATCCCCTCCACATCGGGGCTGTGGTAGGCAAAGGCCATACCGCAGTGGTTGAAATTTACGGCTTGCGGCCGGCCTTCCTTTTGGCTGGCCTGCCGGAGGATGGCGCGCAGAGGGCCGGCCAAAGGGTGTTCGGTTTCCGTATTGCCGCCCCGGGCTTTCAGCGTACTGCCGGCGTGGTATTCCTTCTGGTCCAGCTTCATGCCGCCGGCATTGATGCCGTAGGTAATGAAGGCGGCCCGGCCGTGAAAGGGCCGGTAGCGGGGATAGTCCGACTGAAGGATGTTGTGTTTGGCCTGTATCCGGAATTTTATTCCAAAGGACTCGTTCAGCAGGGCGTACACTTCCGGATGGCGAATGCCGGAAAGGCCAACCCTCAACCCCATTTCCCGGGCGATCTGTAAAGCTTCCAGGCTTTCCCGGACGGGGCCTTCCTCCGGGCGGTTGTCCCAGTGGATCATAAAGGTATCGAGGTTGGGGCCGAAGAGGTTGCGGTATTCGTCCAGCAGCATCAGCAGGAAGCTTTTGGACAGGTTGATCTCCGGCGTCCGCAGGTTGTTGATACTGCCTACTTTCATGCACACTTTCAAATCCTGCACCTGATTGGCCCGTATCCATTCCAGCAGGATGCTTTCCGCCTTCCGGAAATCCTCGATATTTTTATTTATAGGGTAATTGGTGGCGCCGTCCACTTCGCGGAAGCCTTGCCCGTAGAAATAGTCCAGCAGGCTGAAGCAGGCGGCGCGGGGTATGGTCCAGCCCCACATAGCGGCGCCGAGAAGGAGGGTGGGGGAGTTCATAGGCACACGGTTTTTTAATTGCGCGACTTGTCAATCCCGAAACAAGTTCAGGACAAGTTGTATAGGAATGCAGCAGCCAGAACTCATAACCTTTCATATTTCTGGCCTCCCAATAATCCCTGTAATTGCCCTCCTTCAGAAACATAACCCACCACTAATTCTTCGGATATTTCAATAATCTTTTGGTTTCTTATACGCGCTGTTTCTCTGGCAATCCTGGCCACTTCATTGTCAAAAGGGCTAATTACCAGCAATCGCCCTTTATTGACTTCTTTTTCGATCTCCTTTTCCCATCGCAATTTCATGCCGCGAGCCAATACCAGAATCAATGGCTGGTTCCCTTTCAGCAGAATCTCAAAAACATCCTTTTCAATTTGTGAATGGTTTCCGCAAACAATACAGCTTCCGGCTTCTCTTTGCGCCTTGGCCCAGTCATAGCTCTTTAGCACTACATGGGCGGGGCATTTCCGGGAACATAAGAAACCGGTTTTGCGAAGGTTCATTATCGATTTATTTCCCCAGTATTCCATAAGTTAATCAGGATAAGCAATTTTCATTAGGCATTGAAAAAATTGAGCAGATCGCGGAAATGATGGGCAAGACTGCCTTCCAGCGCCACTTCGTCTTCCTCAAATAAGATCAATTCAGTTTGCCCGTCAGGCAGAAAGTAAAGCTCGGCAGATCGGCCATCTTCCTGGAATTCAATCAGTATCTCTCCATTGACGCCGGGCGCCAGAAAATAAAAAGGCAATGCCAGGGTATGATTGTCGATCAGAAAATTGCGGGCGTTGGTTATAGCCGCCGGAGACGGAGCCGCCGCCTGGTAACTGTCCCAGTTGGCAGAAAGCCGCCCGATACAGTTCAGCTTTTGAAGTAGCTTGTTCATTACCATGCGGCTAATTTAATCATCATTTTCATCTTCCCCCTCATCCTCCTCCCCAAACAAAGCCT
>CAZAXA010000170.1:9183-11417 GCA_964488965.1 uncultured Phaeodactylibacter sp.
CATGCGGTACTTGATGTCGTAGTTGATGATAAAGTCAAGCTCTTCCTCAGTAAAGCCGTAGTGCCGGGCTAAGACGGTGTCGATTTGGTCGATGATGGGTTTGGATTTATTATGGTAAAAAGTCTGTATAGACGTATTTCCATATTTTGGATAATAGTTAATCTGAATTATTGAATTATGCTCTAAGTCGATCATCAACACCTTGTTTAATTCACACAGGGCTTTAATGAGTATATTTGGAAGTCTATCTACATCCAAATTAAAACCAAAAACTTCGCGTGAATTTACGTGGCGAAAATCAGAAGTTACCACAAAATACCACCAAAATAGAGTTGAATTTAGGGCTGCACACAGTGAATCTCGATATTCTTCAGACTCAAGGTAAACTGACTTAAGTTCGCTTGAGATTAATTTTTCGCCCTTTTCAGTCATCATTTTAGGAATGAAATCGAAAATAGCCAGGAAATAACCACTTCTTCTTTTGTAGTAAAAGGCATTTCCGTTTTTAACAGTTGACTTACCTAGAACAGATTGTGCGAGTAGTTTAGAAGCTATTCGCTTTTCGTTTACTGTTCCTAATTTAAGAAAACTTCCTCCTAATAAGTGAATATTCTCCAATTCAGAATAGTTCAAATTTTCAAAAAGAGTATCTCTCTGAATGGAATACCATTTCATTAGTTTGGTGCTATTGATAAGTGTCTCTTTTTGGGAAGAACTCACACCCAAAACAATCGTAACCCTTTGCTCTACATCAAATAGTTTTCCTGGTCTTTTATCAAAATTTGCAATTTGCAAAAAACTACTTCGTGAACGAATCAATTCTTGAAATGGTTGAAAACCTTCAGTACTGAAAGAACTCAAAGGAATAATATATCCAAAATGTCCTTGATCTCTAACAATTGAAGTACATCTTTCTATTACATATGAATAAAGATCACCAGTTTTAATTGTTTCGTAGTTAATTAAGTTATATTCGAATGAGGGACTATATCTTACATAAGGCGGATTCCCAATGATCACATCAAAGCCTCCCTCATTTGCTATAATTCGGTAAAACTCTGCAAACCAATGGAAAGGCTGGTGGGAGTCCAGCCAGGCTTTATACTCGGAGGGTTTACGGTCTGCTTCGATGCCGTAATTGGTGGCGAGGTACGTGTTGAGTTTGTGGTTCAGTGCTTTCAGCCTGCGGTTGAGTTCGGCCTTGGCTTCCCGGAAGCTGTTGCTGCCCTGGTCGCTGACGAGCTGGCTGTTTTGGAAGTGGCTGTAGGCTTTGCTCACCAGTTCAAATTCTTCTTTGAATTCATCCAGTTTGGCTGGGGCAAAAAGGGCGTCTTTCCTTTGGATGGTTTCCAGCAACTCTTTTTCTGTGGCAAAGCCCACCAGGGAGTTGCCGGCCCGGATGTTGAAGTCGATATCCGGCAAAGGTTCCAACCCGAAGTTCTTTTTCCCGGGGTCCAAATCCACCGTGGCCACCAGCTTGAGGAAGAGGCGCAGCTTGGCGATCTCTACGGCCTCCTTCATGATGTCCACCCCGTATAGGTTGTTCAGAATGATGGATTTGTAGATGAAATATTGCAGGCTTGGGTGTTCTTCATTGTTCACCCATTCCAGCGTTTCCTCAAAAAACCTGTGTTTGCCCGGCTGCTCTTCGGTAAACTCCTCCATGCGCTTGAGACAGGTTTCGTAGAGCGGCTCCAGAATATTGAGTGCCGCAAACAGGAAGGCTCCCGAGCCGCAGGTCGGATCGAGGATGGCCACCTTGGTCAGAGCCTTGTAGAAATGGCGGATGAACGCGGGGTCCTGGGCCGTTTCAATGAAATCCTGGGCAAACTGCCGGATGTTGAGGTTGTAGGTGATGAAATCGTTGATGTGGGTGATTGCTCCGCCTTCGATTTTGCTTTTCACCTCCGCGTAGCGCCTCCTGCGTTCGATCAGCTCGCGGTAGATTTCGGTGGGCAAGCCAATATCCTGAGGAGCCCGCTGGTTCCATGGCTTGCGTATCTCCCAGAGATGGGGTGAAGTATCGGCTTTGACGACTTGTTTTTCCAAGCTGGGCTGGAAACCAGTTTGTACGTCAGCCGGCAGGTCATCAAACAAGCCCCCTTCTTTTGACGCCCCATATTTTACCGCATCGTAGATGTAGGTATCACCACTTGTTTTCAGGGTATTCCAAAGCTCACTTTCCGGCTTAAAACCTTCCTTGTAATGTCGTTCGGTTTCATCAAAGAGGAAGG
>CAZAXA010000171.1:0-11404 GCA_964488965.1 uncultured Phaeodactylibacter sp.
AGGACCTGCTGGCCTTTATGCGGCAGCAGCGCTGCGGCTACAACCCCTACTTCGACGAGGTGTGCCACCGCCGGGACGGGCGGGTCTTTTACGCCCCGGCGCCGGATTCCACTTATTACGATTTCAGCGGCGGCTGGCACGATGCCGGCGACCAGCTCAAATACCTCATCACCAGCTCCAACGCCACGGCCCGCATGCTGCTGGCTTATGAGCTGGCGCCGGATCGCTTCACCGACCAGGTGGACGGCTACGGCCATCCGCTCCCCAACGGCATTCCGGATGTGCTGGACGAGGCGCGCTGGGGCCTGGAATGGATCCTGAAACTGCACCCGAAGGAGGGCTGGCTGATCCACCAGATCGCCGACGACCGCGACCACCGGGGCTTTAAATTTCCCCACCGGGATAATGCCGATTACGGCTGGGGCCAGAATTCCTACCGGGCGGCCTATTTCGCCACGGGCCAGCCCCAGGGGCTGGGCAGGTGGAAAAGCCAGGCCACGGGCATCGCCAACCTTGCCGGCCGTTCGGCCGCCGCGCTGGCCATGGGCGCCCGTGCCTGGGCCTCCACCGATGAACCCTTCGCCCGGAAGTGCCGCAAAGCGGCCGAAGAGCTGTACCGTATGGGCCGCGAACAGGAAGGCTACCAGCAGGGTAACTCCTACGGCGCGCCTTACCGCTACAATGAGGATACCTGGGCCGATGATATGGAATGGGGCGCCGCCGAACTGTACAAACTCACCGGGAAGGAGGAATACCTCCGCGATGCTGTCCGCTATGCCGATATAATCGGGGATGAAGGATGGATGGCCCGCGACACCATGGCCCATTATCAGAAATACCCCTTTATGAACGTTGGCCATTTCGCCTTGTATCCGCATGCGCCGGAGGGCGTGAAGGCCCGCATTGCCGGCTGGTACCGCGCCAACATCGAAAAAGTGCTGAGCCGGGCCGAAACCAATGCTTTCCGGATAGGCGTCCCCTTCCTGTGGTGTTCCAACAACCTGCTCGTCAATTTCATCACCCAGGTGGAGCTTTACGAAAAAATGTCCGGCGACACCAGTTACCGCGCCGCCATGATCCTGCACCGCGACTGGCTGTTCGGCCGCAACCCCTGGGGAACCAGCATGTTTACCGGCATTCCCGCCCACGGCGAAACGCCGGAGGACGTGCATATACCGGCCCGCGCCTTATTGAAAGAAACGCCGGCCGGCGGCCTGATAGACGGCCCGGTCTTCCGGACGATCCACGACGATCTGGAGGGCCTGAGGCTGAACGAGCCCGATGAATTTGCCGGTCTCCAGAATGACTATGTGGTGTACCATGATGACATCGGCGATTATTCGACCAATGAACCGACCATGGACGGCGTCGCCGACGCTATTCTCATCATGGCCCTCTGGAGCAAAGGATATTAAAAAAGAAAAATGAGAGCACAGCGCATCCTGTCAGTAGATATCTTCCGCGGCCTGACTATCTTTCTGATGCTCTTCGTCAACGAACTGGCCGGTGTCTCAGATATACCGCAGTGGATGAAACACGTGCCTGCCGGCGTGGACGGCATGACTTTCGTCGATGTGGTTTTCCCCGCCTTCCTGTTTATCGTCGGAATGGCCATTCCCTTTGCGGTGGAGAACCGGGAGGCGAAAGGGCAGGGGCGGGCAGCTTTCTGGCAACACGTGCTGATCCGGGCCCTGGGCCTGCTCATCCTGGGCGTGTATATGGTGAACTCCGCAGAAATGAACCGGGAAGCCAGCCTGATCCCCCACGGATGGTGGGCCGCCGCGCTTTACGTCGCGGCGATCCTGATCTGGAACCGCTACCCCGAAACTGAAGATTTGCGAAAAAAACGGCTGTTTGCCGGGCTGAGAATAGCGGGCGCCATCATTCTTGCCGCCCTGTATTTTCTCTACCGCAAGGGAGAAGAAGGGCAGCTTACCGGCATGACCCCCAGCTGGTGGGGTATTCTCGGCCTGATCGGCTGGGCCTACCTGCTGTCCATGATCTTTTATATGGCTTCCCGGAAAAACCTTGGGGGCCTTTTGGGGATATTTGCAGGCCTGCCGGCCCTCATTCTTGCCCTGCGGGGAGGCCTTCCCGTTCTCCCTGCTCCGGGGGAATGGCTGCGCGGCCAGTCCGGCCACCTGGTTCATTCCCTGATCACGCTCTCCGGTATCATTTGTTCCCTTATGCTGATTAGGGGCGGTTTGGGGTATCGGCCGAACATCAAAATCCGGAATATCCTTCTGTTCGGAGTGCTGCTCGTAGCGGCCGCCTACCTGTCCCGGCCCTTCGGGGGAATTTCCAAGATCGCCGCGACGCCGGCCTGGGCCTTGTTCTCCGCCGCATGCTGCTGCCTGATCTTTCCGCTCATTTACTGGCTGGCCGACCTGAAGGGGGTGAAGAACTGGGCCGGCTTTCTGAAACCCGCCGGGGAGAACCCGCTGCTGGCCTATATCCTTCCGCCCCTGTTCTATGCCATCGCCGGCTTTTCTTTCTTTCCGGCCGCATGGAGCCGGGGGGGAGCCGGCATGTTGCGTGCCCTGGCCTTCACGCTGATCATTTTGTGGATCACCCGCTGGCTGACGAAGAGGGGCATTCGGTTACATCTTTAAACACCGGCCACCCTTCTTTTGTACTCCGCCAGGGCTTTGTCCAGCCGCTCGTGGGCCGTCGTATCGCCCGGCACGTTATGAGAAGGGTGAATGAAGAGGCGAACGCCCCTGTCGGCGAGAATCTCAGCAACCGTGGTGATCGTCATCCAAACGGCGGTGACAAAGGCGTGAGTAGACAACGGCCCGACCTTGTCCTGGTGGTTTTTCAGATCCACGCTGGCATCAACCAAAGGCACGCAGGAATCCACCACGATATCTGCCAGTTCGAACAGCGTCTTTCCACAGGAATGCCGCGACTTCTTATCCTTTGATTCCGCTGCCGAGCCGAACACGACGACCTTCATTCCGATCTCCCGGGCCTTGAGCGCCACATCGATGTTCACGTTATTGATCCCCGTGTGGGAAAACAGCCACATGGTGTCTTTGCGGTCAAAATTATAGCCCTTCATAATCTGCTCGCCATAACCTTCCACCCGCTCCAGGAAAATAAACTGATGGACGCCCATGTCTCCCACGATATGGGTAAAGAACGACAACGGCAGCTCGATAATGGGGTGGAAACCGACGAACCCGCCGATCCGGGGGTACATCTCTTCTATCGGCAGCGTGGAATGGCCACAGCCGAAGGTATGCACCCATCTTCCTGCCTCAATGGAATCGGCCATTACCGCTGCGGCGCGTTGAATGTTATCCAGTTGGGTGGCCTCGATCCTGTCCATTACCGCGCGGGCGTTCTCCAGCCATTTCTTTGCTAACATGCTTTGTATTTTATGATGGTTATTACTTCAGCGGATCAGTTGTTTGCGCGGCCCTTTCCGCTATTCCGGATATTTTGGTTGCGGCGATCACCAGAAGGCATACAATGCACAAAAGCAGCATCCAGGGATATTTGTCGATCCCGAAGTGGTAGGCGGTGAGGCCCATAAAATAATTGATCGTGACATTTCCCAGGAGCGCAATAAAAAATACAAGGCTGAAAGCAGTGCCCCGCAGGCCGGTATAGAGCTCGCTCACATAGCCCAGGATCACGGGGAACCCGGCGGCGGCGCCCATTCCCAGGAGTATGAACCCGCCGGTGTACAGAGCCGGAGACTGCCCTGGCATGAGCAATGCGGTACTCGCCAGTAACAGGCCGATGGAGGCGATAAGCACCCGGAACGGAGGCACGCTCCGAAGCACGACGGCAAGCAAAACCCGCGCCAGGGTAAGGCTCGCCGCAAAAATGCTGAGGGCCAGCAACGCCTCGGTCGCTCCTGCTCCCTTTTCGTTCTGCAGGAAGGTGGTCGTCCAGTTATTGATAATCCCTTCCAGGGCGCTATGGAAAAAGAGGTACAGGCCCAGCAGGACGAGGGGCGCGTCTTTGATCATGGCGTAACTGGCCCGGAGGGGGGCCGCCTGGCTTTGTTTGGGCGCCGGATAACGGATGAACAGGAAATAAAGGAGAGGGATGGAAATAGCGGCGCCCGTGTAAAGCAAAATGCGTTCGAAGGGCAAAAAGGAGGATAGCAGCGCCACCAGAGAAGGCATCCCGAGGGCGCCGACGCCGAAAAACACCCCCAAAAGGCTCAGGTTGGCGCTTCGTTTGCCGGGCCGGGCCTCGCTGATGTCCGCCACCAGAGCATTCGTGCCGCCATTGAGCGCGCCGCCGCCAAAACCGATGAGCAGAAAACAGGACTGCAGGGCGAGCAGGCCCGGCGCGAAAGCTATGCCTTCCAACCCCAGAATGATGAGCAGAGAGCAGGCAACCATCAAATTCCGGTAGCTGTAGCGGTCGACGATCGGGCCGAATACCAGAGACCCGAGCAGAATGCCTGCCGGAAGAATGGAAGCCAGCGAGCCGGCCTGAAGGGTGTCCAGCCCATATTTTTCAATAATGGAAGGCAATATCGAACCCAGGCTGATGATGACGATGCCGAACAACAACATGCCGAGGCAGGCTGCAGTGAACACCTTTTTGAAATGGTAATCCCGCTCCATAGGTATTAGTCCTTTTTTTTACTCTCTTCCAAAGCCAGGAACCCGGCGCCGTAGAGGCCCGCTTCACTGCCGAACTGAGAAGGTTCAAAAGCAACCTGGCCAATGCTGATGGGTTGCGCCCATTTTTTAGCCTCCAGGTATATCTCGTCGAGAAACTGCACGGCGGGCCCGAAAACGCCGCCGCCGAAAATGATCTTTTCCGGGTTGAACAGGCTCACCAGGTTGGCGCCGGCTTTTCCCCAGAACTCGATGGACCGCCGGATCACCGTAACGGCAACGGGGTCGCCCTCCCGGTAGGCCTCAAAGACGTTCCGGGCCGTCAGTTGTTCCGGCGCCAGCTGTTCCGCGCCTTTTAGAAATGCCTGTTCTCTGGCGAGGATCTCCCGGGCCATTCTGGCCATTCCCAGCCCGGAAGCATGGTATTCAAAACAGCCATAGGTTTCATAGCCCGGCAGGTAGGGGTGAGTGACGGCAAGCCAGCCAATCGCCCCGGCTATATCGCTGGCGCCGCGCAACACCCGGCCGTCCGCCAGAATGCCCGCGCCGATCCCGGTGCCGACCGCCAGGAAGATGGCGTTCCGGCATCCCCGGGCAGCCCCTTTCCAGGCCTCTCCCAGAATGTAGCAGGCCCGGTCGCTGTCAATGGCAAGGGCGATACCTTCTGCCTCCAGCACTGCCTTCAGCTCACTGTACAAAGGGTAATCATCCCATCCCGGAATATTCGGCGCCCAGGCCCTTCCCGTTTTGGAATAATAAATGCCGGGTACGGCGACGCCTACCCGCTCTACCGCCAGGCCTCTTTCCGCAGCCCGGTCCAGAAAATAGCGGATCAGGCCCAGTATCTGCTCTCCAACTTCCCGCCCGCCTCTGCGCTCCAGGAAAAGCACTTTCCTGGGAGAGGCCATACCGTCGGCGTTGAATAAAGCCCCGGCTATCTTGGTCCCGCCCAGGTCAATGCCGAGGCCGGTTCTTTGCTGCAGGCTGTGATCTGAAATTTCAGGCATCGTGTAAAGTGTTTTCAGTTTCGCTATTCCACAGGGCCCACCCCTCAAATATATAGATCAATTCCTGCTCGCAGAATCTAACCTTGATAATATTTTATCCGGCAAACGGCAGAACCTCCCTGCAACAAGCTCGGATTTTTTGTATCTTTATACGCTCGCGCAGCGTGTAAAAAACCTCCAGATCAAAATTTTTTTCACGATGACAACAGACATCGAAACCAGGAAATACTCCATCGAAGAATATTTCGCCACCGAAGCCGGGGCGAAAGAGAAGCTGGAGTATTTCAATGGAAAGATCAGGCCTATGCCCGGAGGAACACCCCTGCACAATGAGATCGCCCTAAAAACCGGCGCCTTGCTGCTTGAACTGGCGAAGCAGCTTGAAAAGAAATACAAGGTGTACAACAGCGACATGAAAATCTGGATCGAGAGCTTTCAACATTTCGTCTATCCTGACGCCGTCGTCGTTTGCGAAAAGCCAGCGCTCTATCCCGGCCGCAAGGACATCATCACCAATCCGCTCCTGATCGTGGAAGTGCTCTCGCCCGGTACAGAAGCGTATGACAGGAATGACAAATTCCTGGAATACCGTGCCATTCCTTCTTTTAAAGAGTACGTCTGCCTGCGGCAGGATGCCGTGGAGGGCGTCGCCTTCTACCGGGAGGAAGAAAGCCTGTGGCGGGAATCCAATGCCCACGGTATGGAGGGGGTGCTGCCGTTGCGCTCTCTTGGCGTTGAATTCCCTCTGGGCAAAGTTTATGAAGAGGTGGAACTGGAATGACTGCCGTCATCCTCCCTGCTTTCCAACCAGATAAAAACCCAGTTGCAGTTTCGGGGCAAGTTATCGAAAGCCGGTTAAGGCAAATACTCCCCCAGCCAGGCGATCTTTGCCGCCAGTTCCCGGTTCTCCTTGGCCAGTTCTTTCTGGGCCAGGCGATGGAGTTCTTCCAGCGGAAATTCAGATTTTAATGCAAGGCTGACCTGCTCATCGTCTTTCATGGCCAGCACTTCCGCTTCATCGGGGGCGGCGGCCAGCCCGGCCAGCATGCCCAGGTTGTTGCCGGTCAGCACTTTACTGTTGCGGACGCTGGCGGGCAGCGCGTCGAAGCCGATGCCCACGGGCCGGTAAGGCTGGTAGATTTTGTGGATGGCCTCTCCGCTGGCGCGCACGTAAAAAGCGCGGCCCATGCGGCCCATGAGATCCATCTTGTGGGGGTTGATCCGCCCCTTTTCGTCCAGCGCCTCTTCACTGATATGAAGGCGCAGCACCTCGCAGATGATGAGGTGCCCGGCGCCGCCGCCTTCGCCCATGGGGATGACCTCCCGGACGCGGCACTCCATTTGTGCCGGCGACTCCTTCACCCGGAAAGGCCGCACCAGGTCGGAGGGGATGGGGGTCAGCCCCGCCTTTTCGAACTCGCTGACGCCCGGCGGATAATCCATGCTGGCTACGGCCATCTGGCGGACGATGCTGAAGTTCACCGCATTGATGACAACCTCTCCCGTTTCTTCTACGTTATGTAGCGTGTCTTTGGTCGTATTGTCGCCCACGCGGCGGTTGGAGGAAAAGACCAGTATGGGCGGGTTGGAGCTGAAGCAGTTGAAAAAGCTGTAAGGGGCCAGGTTGGGCCGGCCCTGCTCGTCGAGCGTACTGGCAAAAGCAATCGGGCGTGGGGCTATCGTCCCCAGCAGATACTGGTGGAGGTCGGGAGTAGGCGTTGTCTTCGGGTCGATAACTCGCATAATTTGGCCTTATTTTTCCTGTGTCCGGGCAAGATAACAATTGCCTTCGATAATTGTGGATGCAAAGATGTTTACAAAAAACGAATAAACGACATGAAAATTACCTTCAATACCATTCTCAATATCCTCCTGCTGGCGCTGATCGGCCTGTTCATCGCCCGGTATTTCTACCGGCAACCCAGCTTCGTGAACGGGGAATCCGCGCCCGACTTTACGGCCGGGACGATCAGCGGCGGCCAGCTCAGGCTTTCCAGCCTGCGCGGCCATTATGTGCTCATCGACTTCTGGGGCAGCTGGTGCGGGCCCTGCCGTAAGGAGAACCCGGCCCTGGCGGCGCTTTACGATAAGTACAAGGGCGCCAGCTTTCGGCAGGCGGAAGGCTTCGAACTGGTCAGCATAGGCATTGAAGAAAATGAAAGCCGCTGGCGCAATGCCATCGAACGCGACGGCCTCCACTGGCCCTACCACATCCTGGACAAGGCCGGCAGCCTGCGCTTTTTCGATTCGGAACTGGCGCAGCTGTTCGGCGTCAAACAAGTGCCCACAAAATACCTGCTGAATGAAAAAGGGCAGATCATCGCCGTCAACCCTTCCGTGGACGAGTTGGATAAATTGCTGGGGGAAAGGGTGAGGGATTAGGCGTATGGGTGTATTCGTGCATTCGTGCATTCGCACCTCCCCACTGATACCCCCCTGACATCCCCTGACAATTTGACGCTACAAAAGAGCTGGCAAAATAATTGTGGGAAAGAGGAAGTGGTTGTTTCTTTGTGAACAGCAAAACAACGGAAAAATGAGCGAAAAGGACAAGAAAAACCCAACTCCCGAAGAGGAACAATACAACGAACAAGTGATGACTGAACAGGAAGGAAGCCCGGAGAATAAGCCCGAACAGGAAGGCGCTTCGGAGGAGGATCACAAAAAGCTCAGGTCGGATTACGATGAGCTGAAGGACAAGTACCTGCGCCTGTTCGCGGAGTTCGACAATTTCAAAAAAAGGACCATCCGGGAGAAAATGGAACTCATGAAGAGTGCCGCTCAGGACACGATGGCAGAGCTTTTGCCCATCCTTGACGATTTTGACAGGGCGAAGAAGAATGCCGATCAGGAAGGCGGCGCCGGGCGCTTCAGCGAAGGCGTCGGCCTGGTGTACAATAAGCTGTACACTACGCTGAAGCGGATGGGCCTGGAACCGATGGAATCGAATGGCGAAGTGTTCGACCCTGAACTGCACGAAGCTGTGACCGAAATCCCGGCGCCGTCCGAAGCCCTGAAAGGGCACGTCATCGACACCATCGAAAAAGGATATAAACTGAATGGCAAGATCATCCGCCACGCCAAAGTGGTGGTTGGAAAATGAGCAGGGCCTCGGGCCCTGGCCAGCTAATATCGAAACATGGCGAAACGAGATTATTACGACATACTGGGAGTGGAAAAAGGCGCTGATGCGGCGGTCATCAAGAAGGCCTACCGCAAGATGGCCATTCAGTACCACCCCGACAAAAACCCGGGCGATAAGGCGGCTGAGGAAAAGTTCAAAGAGGCCGCCGAGGCGTATGAAGTGCTGAGCGACCCGGACAAGCGGGCCCGCTATGACCGCTACGGCCATGCCGGGGTGAGCAACCAGGGCGGCGGCTTCGGCGGCGGCATGACTATGGACGATATCTTCCAGCAGTTCGGAGATATTTTTGGCGATACCCCCTTCGACAGTTTCTTCGGCGGCGCCCGCACCCGTACCCGCTCCCAGGGGCAGCGCGGCGCCAACCTGCGCATCAAGGTGACGCTGACTCTGGAAGAGATCGCCGCCGGCGTAACCAAAAAGATCAAGGTTAAAAAGCACGTCGCCTGCGACCAATGCAACGGCAGTGGCGCCAAGGACAGCAATTCGGTGCAAACCTGCACTACCTGCCGGGGCGCCGGTTATGTCCGCCGCGTGCAGAGTACCTTCCTGGGGCAAATGCAAACCACGGTGACCTGCCCCACCTGCAACGGCTCCGGCCAGCAGGTGACGGCCAACTGCCCCAAGTGCCAGGGCGACGGCCGCATGTACGGCGAAGAAACGCTGGACATTGAGATACCGGCGGGCGTAGAAGAAGGCATGCAACTGTCGCTGCGCGGCAAGGGCAATGCCGGCGCCAAAGGCGGCCCCCCGGGCGACCTGCTCATCAATATCGAAGAGAAAACCCACGAATTCCTGCAACGCGATGGCATGAACCTCATCCACGAACTTTACCTCAACTTTGCGGACGCCGCCCTGGGTATTTCCGTGGAGGTGCCCACCATCGACGGGCGCGTGAAGATCAAAGTGCCGCCGGGCACCCAGTCCGGGAAAATCTTCCGGCTCAAGGGCAAAGGGCTGCCCTCCGTCCAGGCCTACGGCGCCGGCGATGAGCTGATCCACGTCAACGTATGGACGCCGAAAAAGCTGAACGACGAAGAGCGGGCCCTGCTCGAAAAACTCAAGCATATGCCCAACTTCAACCCCCAGCCGGGCAAGTCGGAAAAGACCTTCTTCGAGAAAATGAAAGATTATTTTAAGTAAGCTTGCAAAGGAAAACCGCTGCCCGGCCGGGAGAGGGCTTTGGAGAGCGGCGCTTTCCCTTTGCCCTGCCCTGATTCCAGCTATGAGGGGCGCACAGTACACCCCGCGATACTATGAAATATCCCGCCCTTGCACTTTTGGTTCCCGCTCTTGCCCTGGCTTCCTGCGGCCCTGCCCACGAGTATGAGAAAAAGTATGAATTTCAGCAGGCATCCTGGGCACAGGCCGATACGCTGGACTTCACCTTCATCATCGATGATACCCTCGCCATTTTCAACCTTTACCTGGAGGTAGAACACAATACGGCCTACGGTTATCAGAACCTCTATACCCAGGTGTACACCCGCTTCCCTTCCGGAGAACGCATCAAAGAACTGCTGTCCCTGGAAATGGCAGACAAGGCCGGCGTCTGGCTGGGCCGTTGCCGGGGAGAACGCTGCGTGCTGAAAATCCCCATCCAGCAGGGCGCTTATTTCAACCAGGCGGGGGAATATATGGTCACCGTAGAGCAGTACATGCGGATGAATCCGGTGGAGGGCATCCGAAGTATTGGCTTCATGCTGGAGGATACGGGGCAAAGGAGAGGAGGGTGATCAAAGGCCAATGATCTCAATCTGACATGCTATTACTGAAATTTATCCATGCGATACCTCATATACACTCTCCTGTTCCTTGCCGCCTTCCTGCTGCTCCTCTGCAGCCGCGATCTGCCGACGGCTACAACCGGCGAGTATCTCAACCTGGCCGAAGGGGTGCAGTACGCAGGCATGAACACCTGTAAGTCCTGCCACGCCAATGTGCACGCCACCTTCATCCATACCGGCATGGGCCGCTCTTTCGGCCGGGCGACGCCGGAGAAGACCGGCGCCACCTTCGGCGATCACGCCCTGGTTTACGACACGGCCTCCAACCTCTACTACAAACCCTTCTTCAGGGATAGCGTGATGTACGTGCTGGAGTTCCGCCTGGAGGGCGCCGACACCGTACACCGCCGACTGGAGCGCATCGACTACATCGTCGGTTCGGGGCAGCATACCAATTCTCACATTGTCGACTTCAACGGCTACATCTACCAGGCCCCGGTCACCTACTACACTCAGGAAGGCCGCTGGGATATGGCGCCCGGTTTCCGCGGCGACAACATCCGCTTCGACCGCTTCCTGACCACGGAGTGCATCACCTGCCACAACCACCTGCCCGGCTTTGTAGAGGGTTCCCTCAACAAGTACAGCACGATGCCCGCCGGCATCGAATGCGAGCGCTGCCACGGCCCCGGCGAGGTGCACGTCCGGGAAAAGCTGGCCGGCCATATCGTCGACACCTCGAAATTCATCGACTACACCATCGTCACCCCCAGCGACCTGCCCCGCGATCTGCAGATGGACCTCTGCCAGCGCTGCCACCTGCAGGGCATCGCCGTGCTGAACGAGGGCAGGGATTTCTTCGATTTCAAACCAGGCATGCGCCTGCAGGAGGTTTTCAACGTCTTCCTGCCCCGCTACACCAACTCCCACGAACGCTTCATC
>CAZAXA010000172.1:0-11382 GCA_964488965.1 uncultured Phaeodactylibacter sp.
CGCTCCCGAAGGGCCCCAGCTCGCGCTGCTGCCGGGCAACGAAACCGGCCAGATCATTCGCCTCGACAACCGGCAGCCCATCGAGCAGCCCGCTGCCATTTTTCTTATCATGCATGGCCCGCAGGGGGAAGACGGCACCATTCAGGGCCTGCTGCGCACGCTGGGCCTGCCTTTCGTAGGCCCCGATGTCCTGGGTTCTTCAGTGGCCATGGACAAAGATGTGGCCAAGCGCCTGCTCAGAGAAGCGGGACTGAATGTGGCAAGGGGGGTCGTCGTCCATGCCCACGAACGGGATGCGCTCGATTATGGGAAATTGACAGCCCAACTCGGCAGCCCCCTTTTCGTGAAGCCGGCCAATATGGGGTCTTCTGTCGGTGTGCACAAGGTCAAAACGGCGGAGCAGTTCGCCGCCGCCATCGGGGATGCTTTTCAGTACGACACCAAGATTCTCGTCGAAGAAATGATCTACGGCCGGGAACTGGAGTGCGCGGTGCTGGGCAATGAGTTCCCGGAAACGACCAGGGTGGGCGAAGTGGTCGTGGTATCCGAGGATGAGTACTCCTTCGACGCCAAATACGAAAGCGCCGACGCCGCCAAACTGATGATCCCCGCCGAAGTGAGCGATGAAGAACTGGGCCGCCTGCGCTCCGTGGCCGTTCGCGCTTACCAGGCGCTGAACTGCGAGGTGCTTTCCCGGGTAGATATGTTCCTGACGGCACAAGGCAAGGTGTACGTCAACGAGGTCAATACCCTGCCGGGCTTTACCAATATCAGCATGTACCCGGCACTGTGGGCGGAGGAGGGGGTTCCTTATCCGGAGCTGATCACCAGGCTTATTGAATTTGCCATCAGCCGGCATGAGGCACGCAGGCAACTGAAGACGAGCTGGAGGGATTGAGGCAGGGGAAATACTGATGGATATTCATGGGAATGAATGCCTTAGACTCAGTTGTGTGAACAGCCCGGCCACAAGGCCACATCCCATCACCCCCGGCCGGTAACCCGCTGATACAAGTACGTCGCACTGCTCAGGTTGAGGAGGCGCAGGGCGATCCTGCCCAATACAAAAAACTGCCCCCAGAGGAAGAGCAGGCCCAGTCCAGTCCCGGAGGCGCCTTCCAACCGGCCGCTCACCCACCAGTATAGCCCGAAAAGCAACAGCAGGGAGACGATATTGAGGAGGTACAAGAGGAAAAACGGCCCGAAATGGCGGAAGGCCAACCCGAATGCCTCTCGTATGGGGCGGAAGAGCAACGTTTTGTCTACCTGCACCAGATGTATTTTGGCGTAGTCGTGCACCATGAAAAAGGCCGCAGCCACCAGAAGATAAACCGGCAGGAGATAGCATAAAGGCTTTGCCAGCTGCAGTTCCGTTTCCATTTCAAAAATGGCAAAACCGTTGGTGGCCAGGAAAAATGCCAGGACGAAAACAGCAAGCACAGCGATCTGAATGAGCCCGAAATAAACCGCAAGACGCAGCAGCCGCCAGAAAAAGCGCGTGCAGCCCTGCCAGAACCCCCCCCAGCCGAAGGGCTCGGAAAATTGGCGGAATACTGCCAGCACGCCGCCTGTCAAGGCGATGGAAAAGAACAGGTAGAGGATGATGAAACCTGAAGAGGCATCGAGGATGGGCGACAAGCCCTGGCCGTATTCCCGCATATAGTCGTTGAGGAAAGTGTAGTTGAACCCGTTCAGGTTACGCATCAGTTCCAGCGACTGGCCTGCCGTTTTTCCCAGGTAGCCGGAAAAAGGCAGGGCCGCCAGTAAGGCAAGCAGGAAGTTGAACAGGTACAGCGCCAGCCACATTCTGCCGTTGCGGAATACCGCTTTCCAACCCGCGATGTATGCCCTGATGACGGTCATGGCTGAAGGGATGAAGGAATGAAGGAGTAAGAGAATAAAAGAGTGATCAGGGGCGCTCCTGTACCGGGCCGCTATTCATTCCTTTGTTCTCTAATCAATCATTCCTTATGCTAACATACTCAAACTCTGCATGGCATTCTGCATCCAGAACAGGAATTTAAAGGCGTAATTCCGGATGCCTGCCTTTTGCCGATGCAGCGCCAGGCTGTTGTTGATGAAATTTTTATCCAGGTATATTTTCCGTTCCGGGTCTACTTCGGCGCTTATGATCTTCCCCGTGCCTTCAAAGAGGAACTCCCGGCTGCGCCCCCTGCCGTCCCAATGCTCCGTGATGGCTTTCCCATCCTCGAAAGTGATACGGACTTCCACCGGAAAATACAGGCCTTCCAGGCGGTGCACAACGACTTTCGAGCGGAATAGGGGTTCTTCCGCCGCTCCCGGCCGGAGGCAATCTTCCGTATCTTCGAAAATGCCGGCTGAAGACAGGAGGGGCGTATTGGAGATAGAAGCCACCGCATAGTCGCACAATTCCGTGCTGTACAACACCTGGTCGAAGAACCAATTCATATTCTCCCCAAAGCGGGCGCCATACTTTTGCCGGACAACTTCATTCACCACGTCAATGAAATCCTGCCCGCAGGGGTGCCGGAATTTCCAGCGCTGAAAGTAGGCCCGCATGGCCTCATCCAGCGTTTCCGTGCCCAGCAGGCCCTCGAGGGTGCGCAGCCAGAGGGTGGTCTTGCTGTAGGAAATGGGATGAGAACTGCCTTCCGGAAACTGCCAGCTGAAGCGCCTGTAATCGGCGATTCGGGGGTTTTCCATCCCGAAAAACGCCCCCCGGTTGGATTCCATATTGCCAAAGCCTATTCCCATACATTCCATCGTGGAGGATTGCCTGCCGAATAGCTCGTCCATAATGCGGGCCTCGTAGTAGTTTGTGATGCCCTCGTCGAGCCAGGGCTCCTCCTGCTCGTTGCTGGCCACCATCTGCATGAAATACTGATGGACGAACTCGTGTACCAGCAACAGCTCAGAAGTTTTGACGCCCCTGGGCAGAAAACAGAGGTTGGCCGTGGAGATGAGCGTCGGGTATTCCATGGCAGAGGAGAACATGCCATGGAAGGGCGGGTCGATGATGGTGAGGTGGGTATAGGGGTAATCACCGAAGCGCGACGTACAGAAATCAATGGCGTACTTTACCACTTTGAAATAGCGCTCTGCCAGGTGCTCATGGTAGGGGTAGGCCAGCAGGCGGAGCCCTATCCCTTTGTAGCTTTCCTTAAGCTCCCTGAAATGCGGCGAGGCAGCCCAGGTGAAGTCGATCACGTCTTCCGCCCGGAAGTGCCAGGTTTTCATGCCCTCCTGTTCTTCAATACCCTGCAGTACACCGCTTGCCCCTACCGTAAAACCTGCAGGCAAGGTAATATACACCTGGTACACCCCAAAGTCGGAATAGTACTCCCCCTCGGCATGGTACTGATGGCAGTTCCATTGCCCCTTTTCTGCAAAGCGCGTACCCGCCGGCTCGTATACGCCCACTTTAGGGAACCACTGCGCCATGAAGTAATAGTCCCGGTTATAGCCGGTGCGGATGGCGGCGCGGGGGATTTTCGCCACCCATTCCAGTTCTACCCGGATGGCGGCGCCGGGCAGTACCGGCCGGGCCAGCGGCACGCGCAGCACCGTGCGGTCGTCGGCATTGCCGTCGTCCGGGGCGATGTATTCCGCCTGCCGGGACAGGTTATTGCCATACTCATCTCTTATGCCTTTCACCTCCACCCAGCTCCAGCCGCAGTTCTCTTTCAGGGCGTCAATCATGAAGCCGAAGCCGCCCGCTTCCTTCATAAAGGTAGACTGAGTGTTCCGGAAGGCATTGAGGTAGAGGTGGTATTGCAACTCGCGGACCGTATCGGCGGAAGGGTTGCTCCAGCGCAGCAGCTGCCGGCCGTGGATTTTTTTCTCCGCAGTATCCAGGCGCAGTTGTATGTCGTAATTGGCGGTGCGGGGGGAAAGGGGCGGGGGTTGGGAATAGGCCACGCTCCCTCTCATAAGGAACAGGCAAAGAATGATGAGTAGTTTTTGATACATGGGTAGTGGTTTTCGTTATTGGCAGCCGGGCTGTGCATTTGTAAGGAATGCCATCACGGACGGCTACAGGCCTTTGCAGCCGGAAAAGGCCTGGCTCTCCCTTTTCGCCACCATAACCTGCAAGATACGGAGATCGGGGGAATTATGGGGGCGCGAGCGTTGCGCTTATTTTCTTATCCCCGGGCGCTCACTCCTGATAAAAATGCTGCCCCTCCCCGGTAATTCCCCATAGCGTCAACAATTCACAGGCCAGGCCCGACTGCCCGGGGTTCCTGGCCGGATTCCAGGACAGCAGCAGGCAGCCGTCGCTCAGCCGTACCACATCGGCGGAGGACTGATGCAGCCGCTCGAAGGCGGCCCGTTCGCAGGCATTGGCCCCGAAGTTGGGCTCATCGGCCAGGGTGAACAACGCCAGCGCCGCCAGCACGAAGGCCAGATACCATTGCCGGCACCGCCCGGGCAGGGCATTCAGCAGCAGCAAGGCCGACAGGCCCCAGAAGCCGAACAGGGCCAGCAGCACAGGCATAATGGTGTCCCGCCGGATGATCAGGGCGCGGTAGTCGCGGTAGCCGCCCAGCGGCAGCAGCAGGATGTAGAGGAGGCTGAACAGGCCGATCCAGCCCAGGAGAGACAGCGCCTGCCGGCTTTTTTCGTTCTTCACCTTAAAACGCAGCAGCAGGGCGTTGATCAGGATCAGCAGCAGCAAAATGGCCGGGCCGGGTTTTCGGGTGAACTGATGGAAGAGCCCCGCCGGCAGCCGGGCGTATCGCTCTGGCAGGCTCAGCGCCTCGTTCTGCTCTACGTTGAAGGTTCCCACATAAAGGGAGTAAACGCTCAGGATGCTCAGCGCCAGCATGGAAAGGCGGTAGCCGGCGGTGAGCGAGCCCCGCTTCCGGGCCAGCAGCAGGGACAGGATAAGGACTATACCGGGTACCAGCGGGCCGGTGAAGGGAAGAATGATGGCCAAAGCAGCTATCCCCGCCTTGCTGGCCCAGCCTGCCCGGAAAGGGCGCTTCTGGGCCAGCACCCGGTAAGCCGGGTAGTAATACAGCAGCAGCAGAACGGCCGGCAAGGCGTAGAAAAAGGCATAGGTAGGGGCGCGCTCCACCACTCCCATCAGGTTGGCGTAGTAGCCGGCCGACTGGAAGAGGGGCGCCACCAGAAGGGCAGGTATCAACCAGCTTCTGGCGAAAAGCTGCGTATGGCCGCCGATGTAGAGCGCCAGCAGGGCGATCAGGAAGAAGTGGAAGGCCGTCTTTGCAAGGGCAGCGGAAAGGTAAACGCTGTCGACCGGGCCGGCCACCCGCTGCAACAGGCGGGGCGCCTGCCGGAAATAATGGTACATCGCCCAGTGGATGAAAAAGCGGTTGGCGCCGGCATAGGCCGTATCCTGCCGGATGGCCGTCCAGCCGAAAGGGCTCTCCAGCACGGCCTCATAATGCGCTGAGGGAACGATGATGGCCGCCATGTCGCCGTCGAGCGGCGCGCTGTATTGCTGCAGGAAGGTATAGCCGAGGTCAATTGCCAGCAGGGAAAGCAGAAATGGGAGCAAAACCTTGTTGCACAGCATGTGGAGCCGGTTTCTCAATGAGCATTCAATATAGAGAAAAAAATGAGGCTTATTGGAATTCCTCCAACTCCTATTCGCCCGGAAAACTTTCCCGTTTCAAAATTGAAATCCCACCTCAAAAAGGCTTAATTTTGCAACCTTCTTCAAAAAACAAGTTCGGCGTTTTGAAAAAAGAACTCGTTTTTTGATCAACAGCTAAATGAACTATTTCTATTGCCCGATCGTAGGGAGCAATAGGTAAAACCGAAAGTCGCCATGATCAATATCAGTTTCCCCGACGGCCAGGTACGCCAGTACGAAAAAGGAATTACGGCCCTCGAGATCGCCCGCTCTATCAGCCACGGGCTGGCCAAGAAAGTCATTTCCGCCAAGGTGAACGGCGAGGTGTGGGAAGCCACCCGCCCCATCAACCACGATGCCCGCCTGCAATTGCTGACCTGGGACGACAAAGACGGGAAAATGACCTTCTGGCACTCTTCCGCCCACCTGATGGCCGAGGCATTGGAGGCTCTCTACCCGGGCATTAAGTTCGGCGCCGGCCCGGCAACAGAAAGTGGGTTTTACTACGATGTCGACCCCGGTGATCACGTCATCTCTTCCGACGATTTCCCGACGATTGAACAGAAGATGATGGAACTGGCCCGCCGTAATAACGAATACGTGCGCAAGCCCGTCAGCCTGGAGGAGGCTATCGAATTTTTCAAAGAGAAAGGCGACGAGTACAAGCTGGAACTGCTCGAAAAGCGCAAGGAAGAGGAGGCCGATATCACCCTGTACCAGCAGGGCAATTTCATCGACCTGTGCCGCGGCCCGCACCTGCCCGACACCGGTTACATCAAGGCGGTGAAGCTGGCCAACGTGGCCGGCGCCTACTGGCAGGGCGATGAAAACCGCCAGCAGATGACGCGCGTTTACGGCATTTCCTTCCCTAAGCAGAAAGACCTCGATGATTACCTCCTCATGATCGAGGAAGCCAGGAAGCGCGACCACCGCAAACTGGGCGCCGAGCTGGAACTGTTTATGTTCTCTGAGCGGGTCGGCCAGGGGCTGCCCATCTGGCTGCCCAAAGGCTACCAACTGCGCGACCGCCTGATGAATTTCCTGCGCCACGAACAGGAGAAGCGCGGCTATAAGCTGGTCATTACCCCCCACCTTGGCAAAAAAGAACTGTACGTCACCTCCGGCCACTGGGAAAAATACGGACAGGACAGTTTCCGGCCTATCGGAACCCCCAAAGAAGGGGAAGAGTTCATGCTCAAGCCGATGAACTGCCCGCACCACTGTGAGATTTACGCCAACCGGCCGCATTCTTACAAGGAACTGCCCCTGCGCATCGCAGAGTTCGGCACCGTCTACCGCTATGAACAGAGCGGCGAGCTGCACGGCCTGTCGCGCGTACGCGGCTTCACGCAGGACGACGCCCACATCTTTTGCACCCCCGAGCAGGTCAAGGAGGAATTCCTCAACGTGCTGGACCTGACCAAGGTAGTGCTCGCCAAGATGGGCTTCGAGAACTTCACTGCACAGATTTCCCTGCGCGACCCCGATAAGCCGGAAAAATACATCGGCACGGAAGAGAACTGGCGCAATGCTGAAAACGCCATCATCGAAGCCACCAAAGAATCCGGCCTGAAGACCACCACGGAGCTGGGCGAGGCCGCCTTCTACGGCCCCAAGCTCGACTTTATGGTTAAAGACGCCCTGGGCCGCTCCTGGCAGTTGGGCACCATACAGGTGGATTACAACCTGCCCGACCGCTTCGAGCTGGAGTATATCGGCGCCGATAACCTGCCGCACCGCCCCGTGATGATCCATCGCGCGCCCTTCGGTTCCATGGAGCGTTTCATCAGCATCCTGATCGAGCATACCGGCGGTAAATTCCCGCTCTGGCTTGCCCCCGACCAGTTCGCCGTGCTGCCCATCAGCGACCGTTTCAACGACTATGCGGCTGAGGTGGAAAAACAACTGGGCCTCTTCGATATCCGGGGTTATGTGGACGGCCGCAGCGAGAAGATCGGCCGCAAAATCCGCGATACGGAGGTGAAAAAGGTACCCTTCATGCTCATCGTCGGCGAGAAGGAAGAGGAAAGCAAAACCGTATCGGTGCGCCGCCAGGGCGAGGGTGACATCGGGGCGATGACTGTGCCCGAATTCGCCGGGTACTTCCAGGGGTTGTTGGATTAATGCGCCGGAAATTGCGATTTCCGCACAGTTGGGCTTTAATTCCTAAATCTGTGTATATCAATACCCTTTTTTCGCATCCACCTCGAAAAACAGCTCCCTTCCGGCTTTCCACCTGAGGTAATTCTCTGCAATGATCTTACCGGCGCTCTCCTGATCGGTAATGCTGGCGATATGCGGCGTAATCACAATGCCCGGATGCCGCCAGAAAGGGTGTTTTCCCGGCAGAGGTTCTTCCCGGAAGACATCCAGCCAGGCCTCGCGGATATAACCCTCCTTCAGGGCGCGCAGCAGGCCTTCCTCATCGAGATGGACGCCGCGCGCCACGTTAATGAGAAAGGAACCTTTGGGCATATTCCGGAAAAGCTCATAATTGAGTATGCCTTCGGTAATGGGCGTGCGGGGCAACAGGCAAATGAGCAGGTTCAACTGCCGGACAAAATCTGCGAGGGTGGCTTTGCCTTCATGCAGGCAGCGGACGCCCGGAATGTCACGAGGGGTTTGGCTGTAGCCCAAGACTTCGAAGCCCAGGCTTGCCAGCGCAGCGGCGATGCTGCCGCCCAGTTCTCCCAGTCCCAGCACACCGGCCCGCAGGGGAATCTCGATCTGCACCGGTTTTTCCCAGTGCGCCTTTTGCTGGTTATTCTGGTAGAACCGCAGTTGTTTGTGGATATTCAGCACGGCCATCAGCACGTAGTTCCGCATGGAAGTGGTGAGCTGCTCATCCACGATGCGCGTGATGCGCAGGCCCGGCGGCAGGGTGGCGTCGTTGAGGATATGCTCCACGCCGGCGCCGAGGGAACTCACCACCTCCAGGTTGGGAAAGCCCCGCAGCACCCCGGGCGGGTGCTTCCAGGTAACTGCCATCTCTACCCATTCCGGCTTGGGGATATGGGGGTAAATCCATACGGGAGTCGCGCCGTGGAGTTCAGCTTCGATGCTGCGCTGAAGCGGAGTGACATCGCGGTCGGTGACGATAAGGGCTATGCTCATGGATAGGAAAAGGGATTTTATTATGCTTCTGATATTAGAACTTTTGGCGAAGGCGTTTGGCGGGAGCATGGCAACAGCCGCTCTGCCAGCCTTACATCTCCGATAAACCTGCAGGCCCGCGGCAAAGCAGGCGGGCACGGCCGGGTTGACGACATTGGGCCCTGCTGAAAAACCTGGCAGATAGAGCTGGCCCCAAAATACGGAGAAGTCTTTTTCATCAGCCCCATGTTTTGAACAGCCTGATTGCCAGGCGCCCCATCAACCCATCAACCCATCAACCCATTCCGGAACCCCCGCTTCCAACAACACCCGTTCCCCGCTTGCCGGATCGTCAAACTCCAGTTTCCAGGCATGCAGCATGATGTAGTGAGGGCGGTATTCATCTCTTGCCCCGTAATGCGTATCCCCTACGATCGGGCAGCCGATGGCCGCCATTTGGGCGCGGATTTGATGGTATTTGCCGGTGAGAGGGCGAATCTCCAGCAATGCCCTGCCCCGCTCGCCCACCCGAAGCAATCGGTAGGAAAGGATGCATTCAACTGCTTTAGGGGTAACCTGATCCACAACCTGTGCGCGCTTCTCCCGCAGGCCCTTCTTCAGCCAGTGTATCAGCTTCGCTTCCGGCTGAGCCGGCGCTTTTTCCACCATTGCAAGGTAGGTTTTGCGGACTTCCCGGAGGCGGAACAACTCGTTGATCTGTTTCAGTGTACTTTTCTTTTTGGCCACAAGCACCGCTCCCGTCGTCACCCGGTCGAGCCGGTGCACGATGCCGACAAAGGGCTTGCGCTTTTGCTTTTCCAGGTGGGCATAGGCCAGGGATTCCACGGAAGGGCCGAAGGGGTTGCGTTCCACCTGCATGTCGGCGGGTTTGCTGAGGGCGAGCCAGCCGGGGGTTTCTTTGATGATGGAAATAGTCAAATCAGAAGTGTGGTTTAAGCAGCAGCGAAGCCTTCAATACTTCTGGCGTAGGGAGCGACAAAACCTAGTACTATATCGGACTTGGGAATGCCTTTTTCAATGAGTTTGCTGGCAATATCAATGTCTGTCATGTCTTCTTGTATCCAGACTTTACCGTTTTTTATTTGAACGTGGATTACCAAACCATGCACATACCTTTTGTCTTGCCAGCCAACATGGAGCAGTATAAATTGTTCTTTGCCTTCGCCGATAACGAGTTGTCGCTCAATGGCAGGAAGATTGGATATCTTTATAGAAGCCTGATGGGAAAGAACTTCTTCTATAATGGCCTTATATCGGGTCATTTTATCCATTTTTCTATCTTTTTATTTTCTACATCGACAATTAAAACCTTGACTTTATAGATGACGCGGCTTAGAATGTTAAAAACAGAAGTAGCTTCTAAGCCGGCCACTATTAAGTTCGCGCTTACGGAAAATTCACATTCTATGCCGCGCGAACTATAAATTCATCCAGCCTTCTTTGGATGAAACCGATCTTTTTCATCCTGCTGTAAACTTCCATTGATATGGCCAGTATCATTTCCCGCTCCATCGTTTTCAAGAGCCGCCCGAACTGCTTCATGGATAATATCCTTAGCCATACCTTATAAATATCGTTTAATGTGCAAAATCCACCTCATAATTCCCCATAATCCTTTCCATCGGCGGGTTGAAATACCCGAATTTCAATTCAGGGAACTCTTCCCGCAGGCGGCGCATCATTTCTTTGACGCCCATGGTTTCCTCCGTATCCTCAATGCCCACCCGTTCCATGTACCAGTCGGGGTCGATGTTGAAGTTGCGCCACTGGATCATCTTCAGGCCGGTGCTGCGGATGAGCTCGCGCAGGGCCTGGTACTCAGCCTCGCTGTCGGTCACGCCGGGGAAGACGAAGTAGTTGATGCTCGTCCAGCCGCCGTGGCGGTTCACCACGCGTATGCTCTCCAGAATGTCTTCGAACTCGTAATTGTTGGGCAGGTAGTACAGTTCGTAGAGCCACTTCTGTGCAGAGTTGGTGCTCACGCGGATGCTGTTCAGGCCGGCCCGGCAGAGGGCCTCGACGGCATCGGGCTTGCTGCCGTTGGTGTTGATGTTGATGCTGCCCTTATCGGTAAATTTGCGGATCTGGCAGATGGCGTCTTTCAGCGTTTCCCACATTAACAGGGGTTCTCCTTCGCAGCCCTGCCCGAAGCTGATGATGGGGAAGGGCGCCGACTCCAGGTGGGGCACGGTGTACTCCACGATCTCGCCGGCGGTGGGCCTGAAGCTGAGGCGGTCGTGGCTGGAAACCACCGTCTCCTCATCCGGCTGCAGGGAGATGCAGCCCACGCAGTTGGAGTTGCAGGCCGGGGAGGTGGGCACCGGGCATTCCCATCGGCCCATGAAGTAGTTGCGGGCGGCGGGGCAGTTGTACGTCAGGGCGCAGTTGTTGGCCAGGTGTTCCACGATGCGGTTGCTGGGGTAGAATTCCTGCAGGGCCCGTACGCCTCGCTCCACGGCGTCCTGGTCGAAGCCGCTGCACTCCTGCCGGATGTCCGGCTCGATGCGTACGGCGGGCACATAGAACTTACCTTTGTACCAGCCTACGGCGGTGTAACAGAACAGCGGCAGCGTCGGCGCGTCGGGCTCGTTGACATAGGAGGCCAGGTACAGGCCTGTGTAGGCGGGCGGTATGAAGGCTGCAGTGGCCCAGCCCTCCTCGCTGAGGCGCATCTCGCCCGTCGCCAC
>CAZAXA010000173.1:0-641 GCA_964488965.1 uncultured Phaeodactylibacter sp.
TATATACTGACCAGGCTGGTTTTGAAATGACAAAACCAGCCATGCGTCAGTATAAGTTCGCGCTTACGGAAAATTCACATTCTATGCCGCGCGAACTATAACCCGAAGGCAAGATATGGGATGATCGGTAAACATGCTTTGACAATTGTCATGAAGGGCAGGGCCGTGGTTGGGACGGGCTGTAAGGAATGACGGGAAAAAGTATCTTTCGTAATGATAACAAACATAATGATGATATTTGTAATCATTATGTTTGTCACGATTATATTTATAACGATTATGAAAATGATCATTTTAAAGTAACATGGCTTTAATAGCCATTTCAATTGCTTGAGGACCGGTAAAACATGCGTCTGCCTGCTTGTTTTCAACAATATAACCATCTCTCAAAAAGCACTGAAATGGCTAACCTGCTCACCGATCGACAAGCATCAGCCACTGTCCTGCTTTCCGCTCTTTTCAATTCCAAAAGCATTGCCGGCTTCAAGGAGATCGGAGAAAAGGCAAAGAACTGGAGGAGAAGATCATTGGGATTGCCAGAAGCCATGGCATCACTTTTCTGGGGCCCAACTGCCTGGGGATCATCAACGCTGCGCCGGAAGTGCAGATGAACGCCACCTTTGCCCGTCGCAAAACCGAGC
>CAZAXA010000173.1:651-11366 GCA_964488965.1 uncultured Phaeodactylibacter sp.
AATGGGCCATCTGCTCATGTTCGGCCTGGGGGGCAAATACGTCGAAGTGCTGAAAGACGTTTCTTTCCGCCTGGCCCCCATTACCCGCCAGGATGCAGAGGAGATGATCAGAGAAGTGAAAGTTTACAAAATGCTGAAAGGTTTCCGTGACCTCCCGGCCGCCGATATGGAAGCGCTCATCGAAGGCCTGCTCCGCCTGTCTCAACTGGTGACGGACTTCCCGGAGATCAAAGAGATCGACCTCAACCCCGTTTTTGCCCGCAAGGACGGCGTAAAAGTAGTGGATGCCCGTATTTTGTTGTAGCTTTTTTTTTCTGCCAACGTATCTTTGATGCAACAAAAACAACCCGCTATGGAAAGGATACCCGTTGAGCTGACCATCCTTAATGAACCCTTTCTCCTGACGTCCGATCAGATCGCCTTCTACCGGGAAAACCGCTACATCAAACTGAAGCAGGTGCTGCCGCCGGAACTGCTCGGCTATTACGCCGGCCTGATCCATGACAAGGTCAGGGAACTCAACACCATGCACCTGCCTATAGCAGAACGCGACACCTACAGCAAGGCCTTCCTGCAGGTCATGAACCTCTGGAGAAAAAGCGGGGAAATAAAACGCCTGGTTTTCAGCCGGCGCCTGGCGCGCATTGCCGCCGGGCTGATGGACGTGCCGGGTGTAAGGCTCTACCACGACCAGGCCCTGTTCAAGGAACCGGGCGGCGGTTTCACCCCCTGGCACGCCGACCAGTACTACTGGCCTTTGTCCAGTGACCACACCGTCACCGTATGGATACCCCTGCAGGAAACGCCCCTGGCCATGGGCCCGCTCGAGTTCAGCGCCCGAAGCCACCGCCTGAACAAGGGCCGCGGGCTGAAGATCAGCGATGAGAGCGAAAAGCAGATCGAACGCCTGCTCAGAGAAGAAGGATTTTCTCACATCATCGAACCCTTTGAGCTGGGAGAAGTAAGCTTCCACTCCGGCTGGCTCTTCCACCGCGCCGGCCCCAACACTACCGGCCGGATGCGGCAGGTGATGACGATGATCTACATGGACAAAGACATGCGCCTGAAAGCGCCGGAGAACGATAACCAACAGGCGGATTGGGAAGCCTGGTGCCCGGGCGCAAAAGTGGGAGAAGTGGTCGACACGCCGCTGAACCCGGTACTGTACAGCCCGGAATAGGCCCTCTCAATCCTTTTCCTTCTTCAACTCCTCCTGCCGCAACTGGTACTCTTCGTCCGACAGTTGCCCTTCGCGCCACTGCTTCTGCAGCTGGTTGAGCTGTTCCAGCAGGTCGGGCCGGCTTTCGCCTTCCTCCTCCATCCACTCCTCGCCGGGAGAAGGCAGTTCTTTTACCAGCCGGTATCCGTTCCGGGCAAAGGCCTCGAAGGCGGGTTGAATGCGCAGGTAGGCCAGGTCGCCGTTGGTGGTGATGCGGCCGGTGTCCTTCATGCCCAGAGCTACCGCAATGTCCAGGTGGGACAAGGCCTTTTCCGCGTTTTCATTGACCGAATAACAGCAGGCCAGTATGAAGTGCACTTCCGGGTCGTCGTATTTGATCTCGGCAGCTTTCAGCAGGTATTCGATGGCGCTGTCGTAGTCGTAATCGTTGTATTCTGCCAGGCCTTTATCCCGGTACAGCTCAAATTGTTTTTGTAATATTTGTTTGGGGTCCCGTGCCTGGGCCTGCTGCTTCCGGATCAGGGCCTGTTCTTCTTCTGCCGCCCTTGTGTTGTACTTAGCGTCAAAAGTGGCCCGGGGCATAACCAGGAAAGCGATAAAATCGATGAACCCGATAATGGCGGGGATGCCCAGCAGCTTATTCAGGCCGGGAACGATAAAAGCGGCCAGGAAGAAGAAGGCCAGGTGTATGATGCCCAGGTTTCGCTGCTCCAGATAGAAGCGATGGGCGCCGAAAATGCCGAACAACAAGGCCAGCAGGGCCGCCACCCACTTTTTCTTGCGGCCGGCCTTCCTGGGCGCAACGGCCGGCCCGGGCTGCACAGTAGCCTGCTGGAAATCGTAAGCAGGCACGGTTATGCCCTCGTTGGCGACGGCATAGACCGGCACTTCCTCCCGGATATTTTTCAACTGAAAGGCCCCCATAGGTTTGGCCCGCAGCCGGGGGTGGTTCTTGATGTCGTCGTACACCTTGCCGGAGATGAAGACTCCTCCCGGCACACAGAGCGCCTCGATGCGGGAGGCCACGTTCACCCCGTCGCCATAGGCTTCCTCCTGGCTGAAAGTGATATCCCCGGTGTGGATGCCGATGCGGATCGGCACCGGGGGTTCTTTCTTCAGCGCCTGCTGCAGGGCGACGCCGCACTCTACGGCCGAAGCGGCGCTGGGGAAAATGCTGAGCGTACCGTCGCCATAATACTGCAGGATTTTTCCGTCAAACCGGTCGTGCAGCCGCTCGAACACCTCCCGGTGCCGCAGCCGCATGCGGTTGGCCAGTTCTTCGTCCTTCTGCATCATCGAAGAATATCCTACAATATCGGTAAACATGATAGCCGCCAGCCGGCGTTCTTTGGATTTCATCCGGATAGTTTACAAGGAAAACAAAAAAGTGGCCGGAACTTTTTAATCGTTGGCCACTTTTTTGCCTTTTTAAACTTTAGGCCTATATCCACTGCCGGGGGCGTTGATGGTTGGCGGGGGATATACTATCGCTGGCCTAAATTGTTTATATTTGTACAAAACCAGGACTATGGCGAAAAGCGGTATTCAGACGAAGGCCATTCCCGAATTCCTCATCTACGAAATGGATGGAGGAAGGCCGATTTATTATCGCGGATACCAGGAAGTACTCAACAATACAAAAACGCCGGAAGAAGTTATGGGCAGCAGCATACTTCAATCCCTGCTCATCGAGCTGATCAAGGACCTTTTAAAGCCCCTTCTGGGAAAAGAATATGCAATACTGGCCAGTGAACTGGGAATCCAATTTGCGAAAAAGTCGTGGCGAAACGTAGACATAGCTGTTTTTCGAAAAAGGGACTTGCTACGAAAGGGAATAAAGGACAAATATTCTGAAATCCCACCCCTTTTGGCGATCGAGATAGATACCAAAGCTTCGCTGGAAGACTTCTCTCACCCGGAGCAGTATTTTCACACCAAAACGGACCAACTGCTGGACTTTGGCGTCGGACAGGTGTTGTGGATATTCACGGCTTCCGAAAAATTCATGATAGCCGAGAAGGGGAAGCGCTGGGAAACGGGAAACTGGGAGGAGGACCTTGCTCTCCATTTCGGGATACAACTCAACATCCGGCGGCTGTTGGATGAGTTCGTGGAGGAATAAGTATAGCTGATGGCCCCAGAAACCAGCCCCCCACTCCTGCTATATCACCTGCCTGAAACACTCCACCAGCCGCCCCACATCCTTCTCATCATTGAACAGATGGCAGGAGATGCGCACGGCGCTGCCCCTTAAAGAGACATACACCTTCTTTTCCTGAAAGGCCGCTTTCAGCTTTTCCAGATCCACCCCTTCCGGCAAGCGTACACCCACCAGGTGATGTGCCCGCTGCCCTTCCGGTTCTACCTGGCAGCCGAGTTTTGCCAGGCGCTGCAGGGGTTCGCGCATGAGTTCCCGGCAATAGGCCTGAATATTGGGCACACCCCACTCCAGCAATTGCTGCAGGGCGCGTAACTGCATCGGCGCCAGGATGAAGTTGCTCTGCTCTCCCATAGAATAGCGGCCCGCCAATGGCTGATAGGCCGGCTGATAATTCACCAGGTTCCTGAAATCCTCGCTGTGCAGGCGGTTGATCCAGTTCTCTTCGATGGGGATGCCCTCGTCAAAGGCGGGGCCGAAATAGGCCAGGCCGATGCTGTAGGGCCCCATCAGCCATTTGTAGCCGGCGCAGACGAGGGCGTCGGGCTGGATTTCCTGCACATCGAAGGGCAGGGCGCCCACCGATTGGGTGCCGTCCACCGCCAGCAAGGCGCCGGCTTCGGCAGCCCGCCGCCGGATGGCCTCCAGGCCGAACAAAGTGCCATCGGCCCAATGGACGTGGCCCAGCGTTACCAGTGCCGTGCGTTCATCAATGGCAGCCAGGATGCGCTCATTCCAGGCCTGGCTGCGGCTCGGCGGCGCCGGCGCCGGCACGATGCGCAGCTCCGCCCCGCGTTCCTCCGCCAGGCGCCGCCAGCTGTAGAAGTTGCTGGGAAACTGCTCCTCAGCCAGCACGATATTGCCTCCGGCCGGGAGCTTCAGGTTGCGGGCAACGATGGCCATGCCGTAGGAGACGGAGGGGACAACCGCGATGCGGCCTGCTTCCCCGGCCTTCACCAGCGAAGCGAATGCTTCCTTCAGCCGCTGCATTGGCTCAAAAAAGTGATCTGCCTCTATCTGATAAGGCCGGCCCTTCATCCGTATCCCTTCGAAGCCCGCCTGCTCCACACTCTTCAGCAGGGGCGACATATAGGCGCAGTTGAGGTAGGCGATATCTTCGGGAATGGAAAAGAGATGCTTTTGGCAGGGAAGCATTAGCGCAAATTTTATTTCTCAAAAATAAGGAAACTTTGCCCGTGGAAGAAATGATCCGGAATGGAGCGCATGCACAATGCCCGGGGTTGCCGTTTCCGGCCAGAAAGGCCTTCCGGCGGAGGGGCCGGAAACGGCAACCAAAAAGCTAAAAGAAAAACGCCCCTGTAATATTGATCCGGTTGGCCTTGTTGTCTCCCCGGAACAGGCTGGCATTGAGCACGAACATATCGAAGGGGCTGAACCACAGGCCTCCGCCGTAGGCGTAATGCCATGTGCCGGACTCCTCCTTTTCCAGCCATACCCTGCCGTGGTCGAAGCCGGCGGTGACGCCCACCGAGAAGGGCAGAGTGGCGTTGGAAGAGCTGAGCAGCTTCAGCCGCAGGTCGATATTTTGGTAAAAGGCGGTAGTTCCGATGAAGCGGTTGCGGCGGAAGCCCCGGAAGTTGGCGTCCGGCCCCGGGCCGCTGAGCATGGCGCCCTGGTAAAATTCGTATTCATCCGTGAAGCGGTGCTGCACGCCCAGCCGGGTGGCGAAGACCAGGTTGCGCTCCCGGTCCAGGTTCTGGTAGGCCGAGAAGGAGGCGTTCAGGTAGGGGAAGCTCTTATCCTGGCCCTTCACCTGGTGCTTGTAGCCCACATCCACGAAGAGCCCGATGCCGCGGGCCGGCAGGGCGGGGTTGTCGACGTTGCGGTAGTCCAGCATCATCTGCCCGCCCAGGAATTTCTGGCCGTCGAAAAAACCCTCGTCAAACATATCGCCGATCTCGTCGATGTAGCGGCCCGGCGTACGCTCCACGCGGATGGCCTCGTAAGTAGGCCCGATGGAGAAGCGCGACTGGCTGTTGAGGCGGCGCATCAGAGCAGGGGAAAAACGGTACACGCGCTGGCGTACGCGGTTGAAATTCAGCGGTTCATCTTCCAGTTCTGCTTCCAGATTGACGCTCTCGTTGCCCAGCCCGTAAAAATTGGCCGAATACAGGGCCGTTTGCACCATGCCCTCCACCGAGAACTCCCACTTGCCGAACAGGTCGATAAACTCGCCGGCATAATTGACGGCGACGCCTCCGGTAGCCAGCGCATAGCCAAGCTTAAGGTTATGCTGAGAGGCATAGGGCGACTTCTTGAAGCCATAGGCCGTGTACTGGCCGAACAGGCCGAGGAGTATCCCGTCATCGGGGTTGAAGCCGGCCGACGGCAGGATGCTGGAGTAGTTGAAGCTGTGGTCGATGGTGCGCCGGTTGTATATATTGAACTTAGGGTCTTTTTTATACCTTACGACGGACTCCTCACCGGGCTGCACCTGGTTGCCTTCCTTGCTGTCATCATAATAGAGCACCCGTTTTCCTCCGTGCTCTATGGCCGACTGATCGGTAAAGGAATCCTTGCCCAGCCCGCCGATCACCCGGATAAGGATGGCCTTCTCGGCCTGGCCGGTAACTTCGAAAATATCGTCGTCATCCAGGCCGTAGAGATGGATTTCTTTGGTTTCGTCATAATTAAAAGTGCGGCCGAAAAACAGGAACTCCTTTTCTCCCTTATCATTGGTGTCATAAACGCGGATGCGGGTCTGCCCGCCCGGCAGGCGCTCGATGGTGAAGAGGTCCTTTTTAGAAGTGCCCGTGACTTCCACCTTGCGGGAGATGTAACTGTAATAAGCGCGGGCCATTTCCATGAGGTTGCCCCGGCGGGCTTTGAGCTTGCGCACGATGTCCTCCCCATCCAGAGCGTAAACGGCTGGCGGCCAGCCTTCCCGGAAGGCCGTTTCGATCACCTCATCCGTCACCGCTTCCTGAATGCGGCGGGCCTCTTCCTCCCAGACGCTCCAGTCGGCCCCGATGAGGAAACTGCGGTCGAAGTGGCGGGCGTTGTAGACCAGCCAGGGAACGCGCCGGGTTATCTCTTTGAAGATCATCAGCTTTTTAATATCGGGAGCAGTACTCCGGGCTATGCCGAGCAGCAGGCCGTCGTATTTGCAGAAGGCCTGGTCGCGGTCGCGGGGAATGGGGCGGTAGAATTCCACTTTGCCCTCGTCTATCTCGGCCCAGCGCCACTGGTCGTCGTGGCGGTCCCAGTCGCCGGCCAGCACATCGAAGAGGCGGGAGCGCACGGTCCAGCGGTAGTCGACCAGGCGGTCGTGCTCGCCCATCACCTCCGCCAGCATATCGGAAGTGGACAGTATCTTTTTGGAATTGCCGAACTGGGGCGTATCCTCCCAGGCGTCGTCGTCGGGGCGCTCTTCGAACAGATAGAGCGCATCGCCGAATTCATCGTTGTAAATGCCCAGGGCCGGCTGCGCGGGAAGGTAAACCAGCTGAGGGGCAGTATAGTAGATGCCCGCCGCCTCGGCCAGCCGGGCCGACGGGATGGCCGACAAGGGGTGGGAAGCGCTGAAATTGTCCTTCAGCACCTCGGTGATGAAAGATTCGTTGAAGGGGTACCCCAGGGTCCGGGAGGGGTCTTTGTCGATGGAGCGGACGACATATTCCTTGCCGTCTTTGGCCGCGAAGCGCAGGGAGTTGGTCTGGTATCCGCCTCCCCGCTTCAGAGGCGTCAGGCCACCCATAAACTCGTCGAGCTTCAGGGTGGGTACTTTTACCCTGGCATTATATACATCGCGGTAATGCTCTCCCCAGAAGAAGTTCCAGAGCCTGCCTTTGTCAAAGTCCTCCTGGCTGATATCTGTTTCCACACTGTCCGGGATGGCAGGAAAGTCTTCCGGAACATCTTCCACGATATCCGGCAGGGGCCCTTTGGCCTGTTTGCGGTACACCACCCTGCCCTGGGCGCCGTCGCCTTCCGGTATCCAGTACTGTATCCAGGCGGAGCCGTCTTCATAGAAATCCAGCTGGGCGAAACCCCGGTGGCCGTAGGTGAATTCCGCCCCCCTTCCCAGCCGGGTAGGGCTGTCCTTGCTGCCCGCTCCGCTGACGATGAAGAACTGCTCGTCCTGTTCGATGTACTGCAGGTTGTGCTCGTGGCCGGAGGCGATGAAAAAATTGCCGTTCTTGCGGGCGGCGTTGATGACGATACCCGCCAGTTCCCGGTAGCGGGGGTGGCTGGCATCCTGCGGATGGCCGACCGACCCGCGCAGGAACTGCACGATGGACCCGAGTATGGGAAGCGGTATCCACAGGTTGTCGTTGAGGTCGGTCAGCGGGAAGAGGTGTTGTTTTAGGGTAAAATTGCCGCCGTGGGGCCCGTAGGTGTATGGAGGATGGTGGATGGCGATGACGACGTTCCTGTTGCGGTTGCCCTTGATGGCCTCTTCGACGTATTCACGGAACACCTCGCGGCTTTTCACTTCGCAGCCGTCGTTGACCTCGCTGTGGCCATCCCAGTTTTCCAGGTACCACTGCGACTCGATCAGCACCAGCGCCAGGTTATCCGACAGGCCGATCTCCACCGGGTCGCCGCAGCCGGGCTTCGGCAGCAGGACGTCTTTCCTGTCGAGGTAATTCTCGATGAATCTTTTTTCGCGCTCCAGCCCGTCTATGCCGTATTCGTACCAGTCGTGGTTGCCGGCGATGAAGAAGGGCCTGCCCTCGTAGCCCTTGAGGATGTCGAGCTGGGCCTGCAGGCGGGCCTCGTCGGCCGCCCGGTCCGGCCCGTCTTTGGGCGCCATGCCGTTGGGGTAGATGTTATCGCCCAGGTAAACCACCGAGCTGTTCTTGCCTGCCTGCCGGAGTTTCTCGCCCAGCAGCGCCAGGGCGGGAGATGGTTTGCCGTCGACCAGCTCTCCGGCATCGCCGACGAGAAAGACGGAATGCTCCAGGGCCAGCCCCGGCGCAGGCATATTGGTTTCCCAATCCCGGGTATCCCGGGAATAATGGAGTTGGTAATCGGCGCAGGAGTGCAGCAGTAAAACGCTGATGATCAGCAGGTATCCTTTTAAGGCCTTCATAGCATGGACAATGGGTTCAGATAAAATTCAGGAATGAAGGTAAGAAAATGAAGGCTTGTTCGCTTATTTTGGGATGAAATTAATATTGAAGAGCGGCAAAGGGGAGCTGCATCAAAGATAACCGGAAAGACTATTATACTGACCAGGCTGGTTTTGAAATGACAAAACCAGCCATGCGTCAGTATAACTTCTGTATATTGCCCCTTTTCCTGACCAAACCAAAACCGCTATGCCCAGCCCGCATACCCGCCTGGAGCACGACCTGCTCGGCGACAAACAAATCCCCGATGAGGCCTACTACGGCATACAAACCCAGCGCGCGCTGGAGAACTTTCAGATCAGCGGCGTCAGGCTCTACTTTTTTCCCGAGCTTATCGAAGCCCTGGCGGAGGTGAAGCTTGCCGCCGCCCTGGCCAACCACGAGCTGGGCTTCCTGCCCACGCCCATCAAAGACGCCATCGAAGGGGCCTGCCGGGAGATCATGGCCGGCCGCTGGCACGATCAGTTCCAGGTGGATATGGTGCAGGGCGGCGCCGGCACCTCTACCAATATGAACGCCAACGAGGTGATCGCCAACCGGGCGCTGGAGCTGATGGGGTATAAAAAAGGCGAGTACCGGCACTGCCATCCCAACGACCACGTCAACCTCTCGCAATCCACCAACGACGCCTATCCTACCGCCCTGAAGATCGCCCTGATCAAGAGCAAGGACAGCCTGGAGAAGGAACTGAAAACCCTTATCAAAAGCTTCCGCAGGAAGGGCAAGCAGTTTGCCCCTATCATCAAAATGGGGCGCACCCAACTGCAGGACGCCGTGCCCATCAGCCTCGGCCAGTCGTTCGACGCCTTCGCCATCACCCTGGAGGAGGAGGTGCAGCGCCTGGATCACAACGCCAGGCTCTTCCTGGAGGTGAACATGGGCGGCACGGCCATCGGCACCGGCATCAATACGTCGCCGCATTACGTCAAGCTGGTCGTCGCCCATCTCCGCAGGGCCACCGGCTACAAGATCGTAAAGGCTAAAGACCTGATCGAGGCCACACAGGATACAGGGGCTTTCATCATGTTCTCCTCGGCGGTCAAGCGCCTGGCGGTCAAGCTGTCCAAGGTCAGCAACGACCTGCGGCTGCTGTCCTCCGGCCCTCGGGCGGGTTTCAACGAGATCAACCTGCCGCCCATGCAGCCCGGCTCCTCCATCATGCCCGGCAAGGTCAACCCGGTCATCCCCGAGGTGGTCAACCAGATCGCCTTCAAGGTGATCGGCAACGACCTGGCCGTCACCCTGGCCGTGGAGGCCGGGCAGTTGGAGCTCAACGCCTTCGAGCCGCTCATGGCGGCCTGCCTGTTCGAGTCCATTTCCATGCTGAAAAACGGCATGCGCACCCTGCGTGAGAAATGTATCGACGGCATTACTGCCAACGAGGAGGTGTGCCGGCAGGCGGTGCGCAACAGCATCAGCATCGTCACGCTGCTCAACCCCATTTTGGGCTATGAAACCTGCTCGGCCCTGTCGAAAGAAGCGCTGAAGACGGGCAAGAGCTTGTATGACCTGGTGCTGGAAAAGGGGCTGATGGGCGCCGGGGAGTTGGAGGAGGCCTTGCGGCCGGAGAAGATGATCAGGCCGCAGTTGTAGGGGTATAGGACGCGCCTGCCTGCTGTGCCGCAGGCCGGCAGGGACGACGCGGATGGCGCGGATGTGGCAGATCTTCGCAGGTTTCTGCCTCCGGATGCACACCGATGAAGATTCGCTTTCAATCTTATGACGAGGCCTTAAACCCGCAATAATTCGTGTAAGTACTTGTTCCCGCTTACCGGGAATCTGTATAGAGAAATAAGGCTTTCAGGTTCGGAAACGAACCAGGCGAAGGAATTCCAGGCTAGTGTTTTAAAGGTTTTCTGGAAAGCGGCCTTGCTCCTATCCAGGTAAGCCTTTTCTGAATTTCCGGCACGTCAACTAAGGGCGGGATGTTTTGCATATAGGTTTTGGATTTCCTGCTCGATTTCTTCACGGGAACTTCCGGATGCAATCAGAGCGGCCAGGTTATCGAGAAGCGTTACGGGGGGTAGAGGAATAGAAGACAATTCATAAGCAGATACGGCAACCGACCCGTTAATACTGCGGAATATCTGGTCTACCACTTTGCTGGAAAGCAGGTATTGAACCACTTTTAAAGGCACGGTTGTGAACCCATTCTCGGGAATAATCATATTCAGGTGGTTTTCGACGATCACCCCGGAGTGTTTTTTAATAAAATCTGCCGGTAGTTCAGCGGCAATGATCCTTCGTTCCTGTTCTTTGGCGGTAGTGCGCTGGACGAGGA
>CAZAXA010000174.1:0-11320 GCA_964488965.1 uncultured Phaeodactylibacter sp.
GTAGCCCTGCGCGGCAAGATCGTCTTTTTCAACGGCGCCATGGACCCCACTCAGCTCAATACCTTCAACGCCTACGGCAAGGCCGCCGGCCAGCGGGTATGGGGGGCTTCGAGGGCTTCGCGCTACGGCGCCCTGGGGGTGCTCGTGCGCTCGCTGACCACCCGTCTGGACGATATCCCGCACACGGGTTCTACCGTTTATGAGGAGGGCGCCACCCCTATCCCGGCCATCGCCATCAGCACCAGGGATGCCGAACTGCTCAGCCGCCTGCTCCGGCGGGAAGCCGTCAGGGTTTTTATGCGCAACACCTCTCAGAACCTGGGCGAGGCGCCGTCGTTCAACGTCATTGGCGAGATCCGGGGCAGTACTTTCCCGGATGAGATCATCCTGGTGGGCGGCCACCTGGACTCCTGGGACGTCGGCGCCGGAGCGCATGACGACGGCGCCGGCTGCGTCCAGTCCATGGAGGTCCTGCACCTGATCAAAAGGATGGGCTACCAGCCCCAACGCACCATCCGCTGTGTATTGTTCATGAATGAAGAAAACGGCCTGCGGGGCGCGCGCGCTTACTGGAAGGCATCGGATGAAAAAGGCGAATACCACATGGCGGCCATCGAATCGGACCGGGGAGGCTTCACTCCCCGCGGCTTCACCGCCGACGGGCACGAGGAGGTTTTTAATGAAAAATTCCGGAAAGTGATCGCATGGCTGCCGCTGATGGAACCTTACGGCCTGAGTTTCCGCAAGGGCGGCTCCGGCGCCGATATTTCCGGCCTCAAGGATCAGAAAGGGCTGCTCTTTGGCTTTGAACCCGACACCCAACGCTATTTCGACTACCACCACACTCCTATCGACAGCCCGGATGCCGTCAACAAACGGGAACTGGAACTCGGCGCCGCAGCTATGATGAGCCTGGTTTATTTGTTGGACAAGTATGGCATTTAGCATGAAAGACAATATCACCATACATGGCCTTTCCTTTCGCCCCTATATCAGCCGGGAGCAGATCGCAAACAGGATAGCCGAGCTGGGCAGGCAGATCAGCCGGGATTACCACGGCAGGCGCCCCCTCTTCCTGGCCGTCCTGAACGGCGCCTTTATGTTTGCCGCCGACCTCATCAGGGCATGCGAGATCGACTGCGCCATCAGCTTCATCCGCCTTTCTTCCTACCAGGGCCTGAACACTTCCGGCAAAATAAAAACAGTGATCGGCCTGCAGGAAGACCTGGAGGGCCGCCACCTGGTCATCATAGAGGACATCGTCGATACCGGGCACACCATGTCCCACTTCCTCCCCCAGTTGCAACAGATGAAACCCGCGTCAGTGGCCATCGCATCCCTGCTGGTAAAGAAAGAGGCGCTGAGATCCGATATCGACATACGGTACACCGGCTTTGAAATCCCCACAAAATTTGTCATCGGCTACGGCCTGGATTATGACGGGCTGGGGCGCAATATCCCGGATATTTACCAGCTGGTGGATTAAAATTGGGCCTTCTTTGACAAATCCTGCGTGGCCTGCGGCCGCTTCGACGGCTTTTTCGAGTATGCTGGAGGGGATACGCAGGGCCTTTTCTCTGATCTATGCAATGCTCCCTTTTATCGAACAAATTCGGGTAAGCTCCGGGCTTATGCGTATATTAGCGTTTGCTATTGACCGTTTCCGTTCACGGCCCATTTTCCGGCAACCGATCGACCAACCGATGAGCTTAACCGAAAACATCATACTGGCGCTGCGCGCCGTGCGTTCCAATATCCTGAGGGCCATCCTCACCCTGATGATCATCGCTTTCGGCATCATGGCCCTGGTGGGTATCCTCACGGCCATCGACGTGGGCCTCAATTCCCTGAGCGACAACCTTTCCTCCCTGGGCGCCAACACCTTTGATATCGACCCCAAGGGGGAAGGCATCCGCGGGCATCGTGGCGGACGCCAGGAAAAGCGCGGCGACCCGGTATCCTTCGAGCAGGCGATAGAGTTCAAAGAGCGCTTCAGTTTTCCGGCGCGGACTTCCGTTTCCATGTTCTGCACCGGCAACGCCGCCATCAAATATGCCAGCGAAAAGACCAACCCCAACGTGCTGCTGTTCGGCATCGATGAAAATTACCTGGAGGCCAAAGGGTTCGAGATCGCCCTGGGGCGCAACTTCACCAACCGCGAAATCATGCATGGCGGTTATATTACCATCATTGGCGATGAGATTCTTACCAACCTCTTCAACGGCAAGGCCGAAAAGGCTCTCGACAAGTACATCTACGCCGGCAATATCAAGCTCAAAGTAGTGGGCGTGCTCAAATCCAAAGGCTCCAGCATGAACCAAAGCGAGGACCGGCGCATCCTTATGCCGCTCCAGACCGCCAAGCGCTACTATGCCACCGATAATACCAACTACAATATACTGGTGGCCGTTAACGATGCTTCACAGGTAGACATTGGCATCGACTACGCCACAGGGCTGTTCCGCAATATCCGCGGGCTGAAGGCCTCGCAGGAAGATGACTTCGAGATCAGCAAGAGCGACAGCCTGATTAACATCATCAAGGAAAATACCACCTACTTCCGCCTGGCGGCCGTCGGTATCGGCCTCATCACCCTGATTGGCGCCGCCATCGGCCTGATGAACATCATGCTGGTCTCCGTGACGGAACGCACCCGGGAGATCGGCATCTGCAAGGCCATCGGCGCCAACCGCCGCACCATCATGATACAATTCCTGTCGGAAGCCGTCCTGATCTGCCAGATGGGAGGCCTGGTAGGCATCGCCCTGGGCGTCATGGCAGGCAACGTGGTCGCCATCCTCGCCAACGGCAAATTCCTCTTCCCCTGGGCCTGGGTTCTCACCGCCGTGGCAACCTGTACCCTGGTGGGCCTGGTCTCCGGCCTGTACCCCGCCCTGAAGGCCGCCCGCCTCGACCCGATCGAAGCGCTGAGGTATGAGTGATGGGGGGGTATTGGCGTATCGGCGCAGGGCTTCTGGAAGCAAAGCGAATGCACCGATACACCGATACACCGATACACTGATACACTGATACACCATAATCCCCTATCTTGCGCTCCATCATGAAGCGCGAGTTCCTGATCAATATCATCTTCCTGCTGGCGGCCAACCTTCTGGTCAAGCCTTTCTACCTGTTCGGCATTGACCGTACAGTGCAGAATACGGCGCCGGCAGGGGATTATGGCATCTATTTTGCGCTCTTCAATTTCACCTTTCTCTTCCAGATCGTCAATGACTTCGGAATCCAGAATTTCAACAACCGGAATATCTCCCGGCACCGCCAACTGCTGGACAAGTACTTCCCCAACATCCTGATCCTGAAGGCTCTGCTGGGTATGCTGTACCTCGGCCTGGTATTTTTCGCCGCCTGGCTGGCCGGTTACGGGGCCGGTATGCTGCCCTTGCTGGCCATCATCGCCGTCAACCAGATGCTGAGCTCCCTGGTGCTTTTCCTGCGGTCCAACGTCTCTGGTTTGGGTATGTACCGCCTCGACAGCCTGCTCTCGGTGTCGGACCGCCTCCTGCTCATCCTCATCTGCGGGCTGCTGTTGTGGGCGCCTGCCTTCAGGGGGAATTTTCAGATCGAATGGTTTGCCTGGGCACATACCGTTGCCCTGGGCATTACCGCAGCTCTGGCCTTCGGGATTGTGCGGCGGCAGCTTTCGGCGCTGCGTTTCCGCTTCCGCCGGCCTTTCCTGTGGCTGTTGCTCCGGCGGAGCGCTCCTTACGCTCTGGCCGTTTTCCTGACGTCCATCTACAACCGCATCGACGGGGTGATGGTGGAAAGAATGCTGCCGGACGGGCAGATAGAGGCCGATATTTATGCCTCGGCCTTTCGCCTTTTCGAGGCCGGCAATATGATAGGCTTTTTATTCGCGGGCCTTCTGCTGCCCATTTTTGCAGGCATGCTCAGGCGGGGCGAGGCGGTCGGCGGCCTGGTGCAGATGAGCTTCCGGCTGATCGGCGCCGGGGCAGTGGCGCTCTTCTGCGGTATGTATTTTTACCGCACCGAGGTGATGGTAGCCCTTTACGACAGCGGCTCCGCCTACTCCGGCAGGATACTGGCCTACCTCATGGGCGGCTTCTTTGCAGTATGCGGAACCTACATCTTCGGCGCCCTGCTTGTGGCCAACGGCAGCCTGCGGCAGCTGAACTACATCTTCGCCGGCAGCCTGCTTTTCAATGTGCTGCTCAACCTGGCGCTGATCCCCGAATACAAAGCGGAAGGCGCCGCCATCGCTACGTGCCTCACCCAGTTCGGCCTGCTGGGCGCCGAGCTGATCCTGGCACATCGCTTCCTGAAGCCCGGCCCCACTGTTCAGGCGCTGCTTCGCCTGATGGCCCTGCTGGCCCTCGGGCTCCTTCTGGGATTCCTCATCGATGCCCATCTGAAAACGGCCTGGATCTGGCGGTTCCTGTCGATACTGGCCGCCGGCGGCCTTCTGGCCATCGGTTTGGGGATGGTAAATTTCCGGGAACTGTGGCGGCTAAGGGAGTAAGTGAAGGGATGGCATCGGCTGCCCAACAATCAACCAACAACCAAATGCATATTGCCACCCTGATCAAATGGGCGGCCCCGGATTATACCATAGCCTTTATTCCTTCACACATTTTCACTAGAGAACCAACGCTTTGTACGGCCGGCCCTGTCTTGCCTGATGCCGCTGCGGCCAAACATTTACTGAAAAGTTTAAAAATAATCTCAAAGGGCATACTTTTGCGGTGTTTATTCGAAAAGGGAAACATTGATGAAGAACAACGACAATCTGATCGAGGTATTGCGGACTATTTTCAAATGGAAGCGGCCCATCTTTTACGTGTGCCTGATCGCCTGCCTGGGCGCTGTCCTGATCAGCCTCTTTTTACCCAATTATTATAAAGCCACCACCGTATTCCTGGCGGTAAGCCCCGACCAGGCCAAGCCGGAATCCCTTTACGGCATAGGCCAGCTGAGAACGGAGTACTACGGTAATGAGAACGACATCGACCGCCTGATGACCATTGCCGAATCCGGCGAACTGGTCAATTTCCTGGTCGACTCCTTCCGTTTGTACGAACGTTACAAGATCAACCCGGGCCAGCCCAAAGCCGCCTTCAAAGTACAGGAAAAGTTCCTCGGCCTGTACGAGGTCAAAAAGACCAAGCGCGACGCCATAGAGCTATCGGTGGAAGATAAGGATAAAGAAGTGGCCGCCGGCATAGCCAATGCCGCCCGGGAAAAGATCGATGAGATTGCCCGGCGCCTGATGCGGGAAGGCCTGGAAAAAACCATCCGGTCTTATGAAGATAACATCAAGGCCAAGGAAGGACAACTGGCCAGCCTGAGCGACAGCCTGATCGCCATGCGGAAGGTGTACGGCATCTACAGCATCGTCGGGCAATCGGAGGCGCTGCCTACCCAGGTCTCCGAAGCGGAAGCCCTGCTGGTGCGCAACCGGGCCAAGCTGGAGGCCATGAAAAATACACGGGACATCCCCCTCGATACGATCCTCCTGCTTCAGGCCACGGTAAGAGGGATGGAAGAGGAATTCGACAGCCTGACTGCCAAGATGGAGCGCTTTAACCTCGGCCTGACAAAAACGGGCATTTTCGAAAGGCAGTACCTCGAGGCCAACCAGTCGTTGAGTGATGATAAGGAACGGCTCAAGCAGGTGCAGGCCACTTACCACTCGGTCATCCCGGCTATGGTCATCGTTGAAGCGGCCCAGGCGCCGGTCGTCAAATCGCGCCCCAAACGCAGCATCATCGTGCTGGCCACCACCGCCATTGCCTTCCTGTTCAGCATCATCGGCGTGTTGCTCTTCGACACTTATAAAGACATAAACTGGCGGGAGGTGTATCATGCGAAGTAGGCTGCTGCTGCTCCTGGACGCCTCCGACATGCCCCAACTCCTCTTCAGGGCATTCGCGGCCATACTGCTGGTATGCCTGTTCGCCGGTATTGCTACCGAAATGTACTTCCTGGCGGGTATCCCGGCTTTCCTCCTGCTGGCCTATCTGACCCTGGCCGACTTTCGCAAAACCTTCCTCCTGCTGCTGGCCTGCGTCCCGCTGTCCACCGAACTCATCCTGCCCGGGGGCTTCGGCACCGACCTGCCTACCGAACCGCTGATGGTGGGGCTGATGCTGGCAGGCCTGCTCTACGTACTGCGTCATGGCAAGGAGATGGACGGCCGCCTGCTTCGCCACCCCATTACCCTGCTGCTGTTCTTTCACCTGGCGTGGATCGTGGTGGCCGCCATTACTTCCCAGCAACTGCTGGTATCGGTGAAGTTCGCCCTGGCCAAGGCATGGTATGTGGCTACTTTCTTTTTCCTGGCCAGCCGTTTACTCGATGGCGAACGGGATGTCCGGCAGTTCTTCTGGGCCGTTTTCTCTGCGCTGCTGCTCACGGTACTGGTCGTCATACTGCGGCATTCCGCTTATGGGTTTTCCTTTGCCGATGTATATAAGGTGCTCCATCCTTTCTACCGCAACCACGTAGCGTATGCCTCCATCATTGTCGTATTTCTCCCTTTCGTATGGTACCTGCGCAAGTGGTATCCGCCCTACAGCCTGCCCTGGTGGGTGCTCAGCGGCAGCCTCCTGGTTTTTCTGCTGGCCATTCAGCTCTCCTATACCCGCGCCGCCTACGTTTCCGTAGTGATCGCTTTCGGCGCCTTTTACATCATCCGCCGGCGGATGGTAAAATATATCCTTCTGCTCGCGCTGGCGGGAGGCATCGCCCTGGTGGCCTTCATGGCTTATGAAAACCGCTATCTCGACTATGCTCCGAATTACGAGACGACCGTCTCGCACCAGGATTTTAACAACCTGCTGGAGGCTACCTATACCGGCGAGGATATTTCCACCATGGAACGGATTTACCGCTGGGTGGCCGGCTTCCAGATGAGCATTGAAGAACCCGTCTTCGGCTTCGGGCCCGGCAATTTTTACAACTTCTACAAAACCTATACCGTCACCAGCTTCCGTACCTATGTCAGCGACAACCCCGACCAGTCGGGCATTCACAGCTATTACCTGATGACGCTGGCCGAGCAGGGCATTCCCGGGCTGCTCTTCTTTCTGTTGCTGGCTGCCTGCGCGCTGCTTCGGGGAGAGGCTATCTACCACCGGGCGCAAAGCGAAAAGGATAAACACATGGCCATGATGGCGCTGTTATCCCTGATCATCATCCTTTCCCTGCTGATCATCAACGACCTCATCGAGACCGACAAGATCGGCCCCTTTTTCTTCATGAACCTGGCCATACTGATCAACCTCGACCTCAGGCTGCAAAAAGAATCCGCCGATGGATAGATGCGAGCCTTACCTTCAGGCCCTGGCTGCCATCGAGAAAGCTGCCCGGGGTAACCACTTCGCCCGCCTGGCCTTCGCCCCTGGCCGTTACCTGGCAGGTATATCGTACAGCAAGCTGCTCTATCCCCTCACGGGCCGCAGCCTGCGCTGCCGGGCCCCTCTTTTTTTCGGGGGAAGCATGGAAGTGCTGCTGCCCGCCGGCCTGGATATCTACCTGCTGGGCGCCAAGGCCCACGGATCGGAGATTCGCCTGGCCCGTTTTATGATCCGCCGGATCGCAGCGGGTATGGTTATGCTCGACGTGGGCGCCCATTTCGGTTTTTTTACCCGCCTGGGGGCCGCATTGGTTGGCAAAAAGGGTAAAGTGATGGCCGTAGAGGCTGCAGGCAGCGCCTTTGAGGCCCTCCGCCGCAACATAGAAGGCCTGCCCAATGCAGAGGCCATGCGCGCCGCCGCCGGCGATGAGGACGGGACGGCCAGGTTCTACGAGTTTCCCGCCTTGTATTCGGAATACAATACCCTGGAGAAAGGCCAGTTTGAAGGGGCTGCCTGGCAAAAGGGCATACAGCCTGCCGTCGTGGAAGTGCCTGCCCGCCGGATGGACAGCCTCCTGAAGGCACACAAAATGACGGCCCAGTTCATCAAGATCGACGTGGAGGGCGCCGAAGCACGGGTCGTGGCCGGGCTGACAGGCTGGCTGCAGGAACCCCATGCCCGCTACCTCGCTATGGAATACCTTTCGGAGGAACGGCACAACGACAACCACCGGCGCGCCGCCGCTATCCTGGCCCGCCACGGGTGGGCGCCCTATGCGATCCGGGCAGACGGCCATCTGGCCCCCTGCCCGGATATCGAAGCATATATGAAAGAAAGAAAAACAGATTCGGATAATATCGTCTTCCAGCCGCAATGACGTTCTAACCCAGCTCTGCCACGACCTCTTTCACCTCCGGTATCATCCGCTTGAGCATGCCTTCGATGCCTGCCTTGAGCGTGACCGTGGAAGAAGGGCAGCCGCTGCAGGCGCCCTGCATGATCAGGACCACCGTGCCATTATCCCATGACTTGAACTCGATGTTGCCGCCATCCATTTCCACGGCGGGCTTGACGTAAGTCTCGATCAGGTCTTTGACTTTCTGGACGATCTCCGCCTCGTCTTCGGTGTATTGGTAACCGGCGCCGCGTTCAGCTTCGATTTTCGCCATGGCTTCGTCAAAGCCTTCCCGGATGATCTCGCCCCCATCTTCCACGTATTTTTTGATGAACTCCTTGAGCTTGAGCATCAGGTCCGCCCAGTCGTAGTTCATTTCCTTCGTCACCGTGACAAAGTTGTTGCAGATGTAAACGCCCTTTACATAGGGCAGCTCGAACAGGACGGTAGCCAGCGGCGACCATTCCCGGGCCAGCTCTTCTTCGCGGAAATCGGCCGTGCCACGGTACAGCATGCGGTTGGTGACAAATTTAAGCGACTCCGGGTTGGGCGTCTGCTCGGTATATAACATTACAGGGCTTTTCGTCACTGGGTTGCTCATTATCTTATTTCTTTTTTGACAGTTGTTGCTTATTTAGACCAAATCTATGAAAGATAACAGATAAAAACAAAGGAGGTTTGAAAGGAGCCATGATCTTTGCCCCTTACCGCCCACTTTGCCGAGGGTATACAGACGAAGACAGACTAAAATTCGTTATTTTTATCTGCCGATATCCTGCTAAATTCAACTGATGCTCAGAACAACGATCGAGAACCTTAACCTCCTCATCCTGTTGGCCAGCTTCCTGTGCCTCATGCTGTTTTCCTGCAATGACAACAACCGCCGGGCTTCAGGCGCCGCCACCTCCCGGGAGGGCTACTTTCCCGGCGCCGATCACACCCGGCTGTACTACCGGATCATCGGGCAGGGAACCGACACCCTGGTCGTCATCCACGGTGGGCCCGGCATGGACAGCGAATACATGATAGCCGATTTCGAGCCTCTGGCCAGGAAGTACAAGCTGCTTTTTTACGACCAGCGGGGGGGCGGCCGGTCTACCTTACCGAAGGATACCGCCCAGTTGCACATGACCCACCACATAACCGACCTGGAGGCCCTGCGGCAACACTTTGGCTTTGAAAAGCTCAGCCTTTTGGCGCACTCTTTCGGCCCTGCCCTGGCTGCCAGTTACGCCATTACCCATCCCGGGCGGGTGGGCCGCATGGTGTTCCTCGGCCCGATCCCGCCCATGCAGGCCGGCTTCTGGGAGCGTTTCGGGGAGGCCGTAAACCGGCGGCTCACTCCTGAGGAGCGCCGGGAGCTGAGCGTACAGTACAACGCCATGATCGAAGGGCCCGACACCAGGGAGGCCTGCCGCAAATTCTGGCAGATCGCCCTGAAGCCCCGCCTGGCCGCCGGCCGGCCGGTGTCTGTCATAAAAGGAAACTGCTGCGCCGCCTCTCCCGAGGCCATCCGCTACGGCATGGGCGTCACCAATACCGTCACCATCGCCTCGATGGGCGACTGGGACTACCGCCCCGGGCTGCCGCTGGTGAAGGCCCCCACTCTTATCCTGCACGGCGAAGAGGAGGCCATCCCCATGGACATGGTTGAGGAATGGGCCAAGGCCCTGCCCAACGCCCGCCTGGTGAAAGTACCCCGGGCAGCGCACTTCCCCTACGTGGAACAGCCGGAGATGGTGTGGCGGGAGATCGAAAGTTTCCTGGATGGAGTGAGGGAGTGATTGCTATACTTAACGGCAATAGGTTTTCCCGTACCTGAAAGGCCAGGAAAACCTTTTGCAGCGGAGTATAAAACAAAAAATCTGCCATATATGCTGACACCAACCACCAGCCGCCGCCGCTTCATCCATACGCTTTCCGCCGGCGCCGGCGCTTTATTGTTTCCCAACTTTCTCTGCCGGCCCCGCAAGGAAAAGCTGGGCGTCGCCCTCGTGGGCCTGGGTTACTACAGTACCGACCTGCTCGCTCCTGCCCTGCAGCTGACAAAGCACTGCTACCTGGCGGGCATCGTGACGGGCTCTCCCCGGAAGATCCCGGTATGGCAGCGGCAATACGGCATACCGGACAGGAACGTCTACGACTACGGCAATTTCGACACAATGGCCGATAATCCTGAGATCGACATCGTCTACGTCGTGCTGCCCAACTCCATGCATTCGGAATACTGCATCCGCGCCGCCAATGCCGGCAAGCATGTCTTCTGCGAAAAGCCCATGGCCCTGACCGTGGCCGAATGCGAGGCGGCCATCAGGGCCTGCCGCGACAACAAGCTGTCCCTGTCCATCGGTTACCGCATGCAGCACGAACCCAATACCCGGGAGCTCATCCGCATCGGCAGGGAAAAGGTGTTCGGCAAGCCCACCCTGTTAAAGGCGGCGGCCGGCTACTACGGAGGCAGTTCCGGCCACTGGAAACTGAAGAAGGCCATGGGCGGCGGCGCCATGTACGATATGGGCGTCTATTCCCTGAATGCCGCCCGCTACTGTACCGGCGAAGAACCCATAGCCGTGACGGCGCGCCACTCCACCAAACGGCCGGAGATGTACGCGGAGGTAGACGAAACCACCCACTTCGAGCTGGAGTTCCCCGGCGGCGCCCGCGCCGAGTGCGCCACCAGTATGGGCATGAGCATGAACGAACTGCACGTCGCCTATACCGATGGATGGGCGCGCCTCTCCCCTTTCCAGGCCTACAGCGGCATCAAAGGCGAGGCCAGCGACGGCCGCCGCCTCGACGCCTACATCCCCAACCAACAGGCCAGACAGATGGACGACGACGCGCTGGCAATACTGGAGGAAAGGCCCGTGCTGGTGCCGGGAGAGGAAGGGTTGAAGGATATCCGGGTGGTAGAAGCGGTGTACGAGTCGGCGAGGAAGGGGGAGCGGGCCGTTCTGGATTGATGCTATGAATAATTTGCGGCCTATCTCTTCATCCCTTAATAGAAAAAAAGTGCCCATTCATCGAAAAACAGCACCTTATTCATAGGCGCCAGGTACTTGTTCATAGATGTTACATTGTTTTTTCAGTT
>CAZAXA010000175.1:0-11295 GCA_964488965.1 uncultured Phaeodactylibacter sp.
GGAGAAGTCGTTCCGGTACTCGATGTCGTAGGTTTTCTGCGCCGACTGGAGGGCCTGTCCAACATCACCGGCCTGGCTTACTACTTTTGTCTCGGCGCTCTCATCCCGGGCAATTTTCTGATACCGTTCGAAAGCTGCCTGGCTATCGTAGTTTTCCGCTTTGGCGCCTTTGCTCCATCTGATCTGCAGCTCCTTTTTCGCTTTCAGGGCCTGTTCAAAACTTTCGGCAATGACCCCGATCCCATGCCCAAGCTGCACGATGTCGATGAGCCCTTCCACATTGCGGATATCCTCTTCGTTGAGCAGTTCGGGTGTTGCGCCGTTGACCGGCGAGCGGGCGATGGCCCCGTACACCATGCCCGGAACCTGGATATCCATACTATATTTGGCGCTGCCGTCCACCTTTGCCGGGATATCGAAACGGGGGACGGATGTGCCGATCAGCCGGAATTCCTCCGGCTTTTTCCACTGCGCCTCCGGAATCTCCGGAACATTATCGGGAGCTTTTGCGAAAGCAGCAACCTCTCCATAGGCCATCCGCCGCTGACTGGCCGGATGGAGCACGATGCCCGGCTCTGTTTTCAGTTCATCCACCGGCACGCCCCACTTTTCGGCGGCATTGTGCAGGAGCACGTAACGTGCCTGTGCCCCCGCATGGCGCAGGGCCTGATAGTAACCCCGCACTGTCCGGCTGCCAACGGTGATCATCGGGCCGCCCAGTTTGCCGCCCCACTGCAGGCCGTAGGTGTCCGGCTCGATGGGCGAGTGTTCGATGTGGACGTCGGCCCAGTCGGCATCCATTTCCTCGGCGATGATGACGGCCAGGGCTGTCATGGACCCCTGGCCCATTTCGGCGGCCGGGTTGTAGATGGTGATCCGGCCATCTTTATCCAGCCGCACCCAGGCGGTGATCTGGTTATCGGACAGGGGCGCCTCGCTTTCTCCTTCTATTAAAAACCGGGGCGCAAAAGCGCCGGCGGTGACGATAAAGGTAATGCTTCCGGCAGTTGCCAGGAACTGGCGCCGCGATATCATGGCTTTACTGGTTGTTTCCTGATCTTTCATGGCTATCTGGATTGTGAAGCGCGTTCAATGGCCTTTATGATACGCAGATAAGCGCCGCAGCGGCAGAGCACGCCGTTCATATAAGCGACGATCTGCTCCCGGCTGGGGCGGGGATTATCCCTGAGCAGCGCGGCGGCCTGCATGATCTGCCCCGGCTGGCAATAGCCGCACTGGGGCGCCTGCTCATCGATCCAGGCTTGCTGCAGCGGATGGAGGGTTTCCTGCGCCAGCCCCTCGATGGTGGTCACGGAGCGGCCGGCCGCCATGGAGACAGGCGTCATGCATGCCCGCACCGGCATGCCGTCGAGGTGGACGGTGCAGGCGCCGCAGAGGGAAGCGCCGCAGCCGTACTTGGCGCCGGTCATCTGAAGGGAATCGCGGAGGGTCCAGAGCAAGGTGGCGTCCGGGGCCGTTTCCACCTGCACCGGTTTGCCGTTGAGGGTGAAGCTCGTTTTCATGATCCTGGCAGGTTTTTTAAATGCGTCCAGTAAAATAAGAAAAAATTTGCACCCTCGCAGATGCAATTTTTTTTTCTCATTACTGTTCTCATAATTAATGCTGCCGCGTTGCTTTTTGGAAGCCGGCAACTTTCAAAAGACACCGGTTCCAAAGCAGGCTCAATTCCCCGAAAACGTGAGCGCCTTTGGCCGGGCCAGCCTTTCGAAATCGCCGTACGGCATCTTTTTTCAGACCTGCACCGTTTTCCATTTTCCTCTTTTGAAGAGCAGGAGCGTGAATATTCCCACCGAGGTTTCTGAAATGAACACCCCCCAGAATACCCCGGAATGCTGCCACCCAAACTGTATCGCCAGGAGGTAAGACAAGGGAATCTGTATCATCCAGAAAAAGATAATGTTTATCCAGGTGGGGGTACTGGTGTCGCCTGCACCGTTGAAGGCCTGCACGGATACCATCCACCAGCCGTAGACGAAGTAGGAATAGGAGAGAATGCGTATCCATTCGGAGCCGATGGCTATCACTGTGGGATCATCGGTGAAAATCCTCATCAAAAACTCGTTGAAGAAGAAGTACAAGGCTGACACACAGGTCAAAAAGGCCATGTTGTAAAAACCGATCGTCCATACCGATGATTCTGCCCGATCGGGATTATTTGCCCCCAGGTTTTGCCCAACCAGCGTTGCGGCGGCATTGGACAATCCCCACGCCGGCATCATGGTAAACATCATAATGCGGATGACCGTCGTTGAAGCGGCGACGGCTTCGCTGCCAATATCGGCCAGTATGCGCATCAGGAATATCCATGCGGTCATAGCTACCACCATTTGCCCTATGCCGCCCAGGGAGGTGCGCAAAATATGGAGCATTGTCTTTACATCCACATAAAGCTGCGAGAGGGCGATGCGGATGTGCTTACCTACCCTGAACAACGCCCATAGTTGTATCGCCACGCCAACGCCCCTGCCGATGTTGGTCGCAACGGCGGCGCCCTCCACGCCCAAAGCAGGGAAGGGCCCCCAGCCGAAGATGAGCGCCGGGTCGAGGGCGATGTTGATGACATTGGCAACCCACAGCACCCGCATGGCGATGGCGGCGTCGCCTGCCCCTCTGAAGACGGCATTTATGACGAATAACAGCACAATGACGGCGTTGCCGCCGAGCATCCACTGCGTGTAGCGATAGCCGTGTTCCAGGCTCCACTGGTCGGCGCCCATCAGAGCCAACAGTTCCCTGGCGAAGAAGATGCCCCCAACAGTAAAGGGAACAGAAGCCAACAGGGCTAAAAATATAGCCTGGACAGCGGCGGCGCCCGCTTCTTCCTTCTTCTTCTCGCCTATGCGCCTGGCGATAATGGCTGTGATCGCCATAGAAAGCCCCATCGCGATCGAATAAAGGAGGAACAGGTAGGTTTCTGTAAGCCCCACCGTCGCTACTGCCGACGGCCCCAGCTTACTGACAAAATAGATATCCACCACGGCAAAGGTGGATTCCATGACCAGTTCCAGGATCATGGGCACGGCCAGCAGGAAGATGGCCTTTTTGAGGCTGATCTGCGTGTAGTCGGCCTCCGTGCCCTGGAGGGCGTCCCTCAGTTCCATCCAGATGGAACGCTTTGCTGCCGCCTCTGCAATGGGTAGTTCTTCAACCTCTTCCATCGCGGGTTTGCTTGTATTCGTCAACAGTTCGGGATTTGATTTCTGATAATCGGGCCAGGAAATTGGCTATATCCAAATTGCCAAAATGAAAATCAGGGCATGAAAGTTCCACAACCCAATGTTTATTTTCCGGCATACCCGGCTTTAACATTCAAGCTACGCTTCACCTCCGGCCCATTTCTCTCCCGGAAGCCACCCCTCAAAAAACCCATACATGGCATACAACTCCAGCGCAAACGGCAGATACCCCAGATACCCCAGCAACGGCATCTCAAAAACATGCCAGAAATCGACGTACGGCACATGATAAAGCCATTTGGGAGAGGAATAAAAATTCCACAGTTCCCAGAAGAAGCCGCAGGCCAGGCCGCCCAGCCAGAGGGCGAATACCAGGCGCCAGTCGCCCTCAGCCGTTCTCCTGATGAGCGAGGGCCTGCCCAGCCAGAAATTGACGGGGTCCAGGATAAAGAACAGGGACATCCAGAGGAAGGCCATGCCGTACTGTGGCCAGATCAGCATGGCCGCCAGCATGGCCCAACCCAGGAGGAAGAACAGGAGCACGGTGGAAGGCCTTCTTCCCACCTTCCATCCCGGCCTGAGCCCTCGGAGCCAGGAATACGACCAGAACAGCTGCGCGGTAATGAGCACTGCCGGCAGGACTACTGAAAAGTTCAGCGTACAATACAGGAAATATTCCAGGTTGCTGAAAGAATCGATGGGCGTATACAGCCAGTAATTGGCCCGCACATTCAGGGCTTCGAATATCCACCACAAGGGCGCCGACAACGGAAAGAGCAGGGCAAAACTCCGGGGGTTCCGGGTGAGCCAGGAACGATCCGTCCTGTAGAAAACCAGCGCATCCACCGCGAGGATATAACCAAGCCAGAGAGGAAAGAAGGCCCAATGGGTGCGCAGGCCGGCAAGACCCCAGTTGAAATACCAGAAGAGGGCGATGAGGAACAGCCCTATCCCGCCGTGAATCGGCCAGGTTGATGGCGTATTTGTTGCAGCTTGGCTTTCAGATTTATTTAACCGCGAAGCTGCACGGCCTTGAAAGGGAAGGCAGCTTGTTGGTTGTTCGTTGCCTTGTCCGACAACAAACAACCAACAGCGGCCACCTGAAGTAGCGCTATTTTTTTGATCCCGGCCCAAAACCCTGCCGCTTCATACTATCGCTTCCTCCTCTTCCTCCTCCTTCGCCAGGCGGTAGATATCCTTCGGGTTCAGGCAAAGGACGACATTTTCTCCCCGCATAGCAATAGGCGCTTTAATAAGTTCCGGGTTGGTCCGCAGGATATTGAACCAGCCCTCCTCGTCAAACTCGTGGCCGCGAATATTAGCCTGATAGTAGGGGTGCGATTTGTCCAGCAATTCCTTGGGATGGATATTCAGTTTGGCCAGAATTCTGCACCAGTCCGTATTACTCTTGCACGGACTTTGTTGGAAAGAATAAGCTTTAACATACTTGGAAAGGCTTAGTGCGTAAGCCACCGTTTTGCGGTCACGGCTGGATTCGGGATTGTAATAAATCAGGATTTCCCGTTTGCTGGTTTTCATAACGATGGTTTTTGTTAATTGCCTTTTTAAATTTAGTTCATATATACATGCCTTGCACTGATTTATATCACTGTCCGGCCTGTTTTGAAGTACAATGTTGCCTGCCGGGAAAATATTGGGTTTACTCCGGCCCATGGGCCCGGGCATGAATAATAATTTTTTCTCTACCTTTAATTCATGGCATCTGCAGAACAAAACCAACAACTCCGGCGCACGCTCGGCCCGCTCATGCTTTGGGGGCTGGGCGTCGGTTACGTCATTTCCGGTATGTACTTCGGTTGGAACCTGGGCCTGGAAAAGGGTGGCGCCCTGGGTTTGGCCGTGGCCACGGCTTTCATCATCGTCATGTACCTCACTTTTACGTTCAGCTATACAGAGCTGGCCTGCGCTATCCCCAGGGCGGGCGGGGCGTTCGATTACGCTGTCCGGGCGCTGGGTAAGGACTGGGGCTTTCTGGGCGGTATGGCGCAGAATATCGAGTTTGTCTTTGCGCCGCCGGCCATTGCTTTAGCCATTGGAGCCTATCTGAACATTTTCATGCCCTCCGTCCCCGTGCTGGCCATCGCAATTTTCGCCTACCTGATCTTCACTGGCCTGAACATTTATGGAGTGCAGGCGGCCGCCTCTTTTGAACTGGCCATTACGGTAATTGCCGTTATCGGCCTGTTGCTGTTTGCCGGTTCGGCCCTGCCGGAGTTTGAATGGAAGAACATGCAGCGCAACGCCCTGCCCAACGGCTGGACGGGCGCCTTTGCTGCGCTGCCTTTCGCCATCTGGTTCTTTCTGGCCATCGAAGGCGTGGCCAATGTGGCCGAGGAAACCATCAACCCGCAGCGCAACGTGCTGATCGGTTTTGGCTCCGCCATCCTGACCCTGGTCGTACTGTGCCTGCTCACCTTCATTACCTCGGTAGGAGTAGGAGGCTGGGAGGCCATAGTTTTTCCGGAGCCGGGGGCGGAGGCGTCCGATTCGCCTTTGCCGCTGGCCATGGCTCAAACCGTGGGAGTAAACCATATCCTTTACAAGATTGTGGCCTTCATCGGCCTCTTCGGGCTGGTGGCCTCTTTTCACGGCATCATCCTGGCAGCCGGCCGGGCCACTTTTGAGTTCGGGCGGGTAGGTTATGCGCCGGCCATGCTGGGCAGGGTACATCTCCGTTTTAAGACCCCCGCCAATGCCCTGCTCATTAATATGGGTGTCGGCATCATTGCCCTGCTGACCGGCAAAACCAAAGATATCATCACCATTGCCTGCTTCGGAGCGCTGAGCCTGTATATCGTTTCCATGGTAGCACTGTTTAAACTGCGAAAGAAAGAACCCGGGCTGGAACGGCCTTTCAAGGCGCCCTTCTATCCCTGGTTCCCTCTCATTGCTTTAGTGATCGCCTGCATTGCATTTTTGGCCATCACGATCTACAACCTTACCCTGGCTTTTGTGTATTTTTCGCTCCTGCTGGTTGCGTATGTATGGTTCCGGTTGTTCTATGGGGAGAAGCATGCAACGGAGTAGGGGGGTATGGTTTCATGAGGTAAAGAACGATGAGGCCGTAAAGGCAGGGAACAATTTTAATTCAATCAACTGAACTAAGGCCTCATATCCCTCTATTCTCCAGTTTTCATTGAACTAAAGATAAAACACATGGAGCCTAAAGGCATGCTGGATTTTCAACACCTCAAAGACATGGTTGCCAATGAAGAGATAGAAACCGTTATCGTTGCCTTCACCGACCATTACGGCCGGCTGGTAGGCAAGCGTTTTGATGCGGAATTCTTTGTGGAAAGCGCCGCCCGCGACGGCGCCCACGGCTGCGATTACCTGCTCACTACCGATATGGAAATGGAGCCTGTACAGGGCTATGAATTTGCCAACTGGGAACTGGGCTACGGCGATTTCCATCTTGTGCCCGATATGTCTACCCTGCGCCTGGCCAGTTGGCTGGAAAACACTGCTCTGGTGCTTTGCGATGTGGCCGACGAAAAAACCCATCAAAGGATCAAGGAGGCGCCGCGTTCTATTCTTTATCACCAGCTGGAACAGGCAGGGGAGATGGGCTTCGATTGCTTTGCTGCCTCTGAACTGGAGTACTATCTGTTTGAAGACAGCTACCGGGAGGCCTTCGAAAAGCATTACCATAACCTGAAGCCTACCGGCTGGTATCTCGAGGATTATCACATCCTTCAGGGCACCCGGACGGAGCCTTTCACCGCTGCTGCCCGCTGGCACCTCAGGAATTCCGGAGTGCCGGTGGAAAACTCCAAGGGCGAATGGGGGCTGGGGCAGCACGAACTCAATATCCGCTATGCCGAAGCTCTGGAGATGGCCGACCGCCACGTCGTTTTCAAACAATGCCTCAAGGAGGTGGCCGACGATATGGACATGTCGCTCACCTTTATGGCTAAATTTGATGCAGGCCAGGCAGGCTCCTCCTGCCACATCCACATGAGCCTTTGGCAGGAGGAATTCAATGCCTTTGCCGGCAATAAGAAATTCGGCCCGCTGGAAGGTTCCGATGTGTTCCGCTGGTTCCTGGGCGGATGGATGGCCCACGCGCCCGATGTGATGCCCTTTTACGCGCCCACCGTCAACTCCTACAAGCGCTACGCCGACGCCTCCTGGGCGCCTACGCGCCTGGCCTGGAGCTATGACAACCGGACGGCCGGCTTCAGAGTAGTGGGAAAAGGGCAGAGCCTGCGTATTGAATGCCGCATTCCCGGCGCCGACTGCAACCCCTACCTGGCCTATGCAGCCGCCCTGGCCTCCGGCCTGGATGGCCTCCGCAACCGGATAGAGCCGCCGGAATGTTTTGTGGGCGACGTCTACGAGGCCAGGCGCCTTCCCCGCGTACCCTATTCCCTGCAGGAAGCGACAAGCCGCTTTGAGAGCAGCGAATTTGCCCGGCAGGCTTTCGGAGAAAAGGTAGTAAAACACTACAGCCACTTTTTCCGAAAGGAGGCCGAAGCCTATGAGCGGGCGGTCACGGATTGGGAAAGGAAGAGGTATTTTGAAAGGATATGAGAGACAGGACGGGTTATCCCTGTATTAAACAGGACAAATCCTTTGGTAATTGAGGGTTATTATGATTTATGATTTGCGTTTTTTGATTTTTGATTTACCGCTCCGGCGGGCCCTCCTCGCAAATCAAGAATCAACCGGTAAACATCAAAAATTGAAAAAATAACTCATGCGCTTAAAAGACAAAGTAGCCCTCATCACCGGAGGCAGCAGCGGCATCGGCCTGGAAACGGCCCTGCTCTTTGCCAGAGAAGGGGCAAAAGTGGTTCTTGCCGACATCAATGACGAAGGCGGGCGGCAGGCTATGGCCCGCATCAAAGAACAGGATGGGGAGGCCGCCTATTTCCATGCCGACGTTTCCCGTGCGGTGGATTCTGAACAGATGGTGGGGTTCGCCGAAAAAACTTATGGAAGGCTCGATATCCTCTTCAATAATGCCGGTATCATGCACAGTGCCGACGACGATGCCGTTTCCACCGAAGAGGCCGTGTGGGATCTGACGATGAACATTAATGTCAAGGGGGTTTTCTTTGGATGTAAGTACGGCATACCTGCCCTGCGGCGGGCGGGTGGCGGCTCCATTATCAATACCGCTTCCTTTGTTGCCCACCTGGGGGCCGCCACGCCGCAGATCGCCTATACGGCCAGCAAAGGGGCCGTTCTATCCATGACCCGCGAGTTGGCCATCATCCACGCCCGGGAAAACATCCGCGTCAATGCGCTCTGCCCCGGGCCCCTGCGCACGGAACTGTTGATGAAATTCCTCGATACGGAAGAAAAAAAACAGCGCAGGCTGGTGCACATCCCCATGGGGCGCTTCGGAGAAGCCCGGGAAATGGCCGCCGCCGCTTTGTTCCTGGCTTCGGAAGAGTCCTCTTACGTGACCGGCACGGAATTCCTGGTAGACGGAGGGATCACGGCGGCCTACGTCACGCCCGAATGAAAGCAAGCATAAGTATGAAAGAAAAATTTCAAGTCATCAGCCCGGTAGACGGCTCGGTGTATGCCGAACGCCAAATGGCTTCAGGTACGGAGATTGAAAATGCCCTGGCGGCGGCGGAACGGGCACAAAAAAGCTGGAAAGCAAGCTCCATTGCGGGCCGGGGCGCCATATGCCGAAAGGCCGTGGAGTACTTTCTGGAGCAGGTCGATACTGTTGCCGAAGAGATGAGCTGGCAGATGGGCCGCCCCATCCGCTACGCACCCTTTGAGATCAGCCGGGGCTTCCATGAGCGGGCCCGTTATATGATCGGCATTGCAGAGCGCGCCCTGGCTGATATCTGGCCTGAAGAGCAGGCCGGCTTCCGGCGGTTCATTCGCCGCGAACCGTTGGGGGTTGTCCTGGTGCTGGCCCCCTGGAACTATCCCTACCTTACGTCCGTCAATGCTGTCATTCCGGCCATTATGGCAGGCAATGCCGTTATCCTGAAACACGCCCAGCAGACACCCCTTTGTGCGGAGCGTTACGCGGCAGCTTTTGAGTACGCCGGCCTGCCCGAAGGGGTATTCCAATACCTGCATCTGTCACATGAGCAGGTTGCTGATGTTATTGCCGACACCCGCATTGCTCATGTGGCCTTTACAGGCTCGGTAGAGGGGGGTAGGGCCATACAGCAGGCCGTCAGCCGGCGCTTTATAGCCGCCGGGCTGGAACTGGGCGGCAAAGACCCTGCCTACGTACGGCCTGACGCGGACCTGGAGTACAGCATTGAAAACCTGGTGGACGGCGCCTTTTTCAATTCGGGGCAATCCTGTTGCGGCATTGAACGGATTTATGTGCATGAACATCTCTTTCAGCCTTTTGTCGAGGGTTTCGTGGAATTGACGAAGCAGTATGTGCTGGGTAATCCTCTACTGCCGGAAACCACTTTAGGCCCAATGGTGCGGCCTTCTGCCGCCCGTTTTGCCCGGGAGCAGGTAGAAGAGGCGCTCCGTAAGGGAGCCCGGGCGCTGATCGACCCCGGTTTATTCCCTGCCAGCCGGGAGGGTACGCCCTATATGGCGCCACAGGTGCTGATAGGCGTAGACCATTCCATGCAGGTTATGATGGAGGAGAGTTTCGCCCCAATAGCCGGTATCATGCCGGTAAAGGATGATGAAGAGGCCATCCGCCTGATGAACGACAGCCGTTACGGCCTGACGGCCTCCATCTGGTCGTCCGATCCGGATGAGGCCCTCAGGCTGGGAGCGCGCATCGAGACGGGTACCTGTTACCTCAACCGCTGCGATCACCTCGATCCCGGCCTGGCCTGGACGGGGGTAAAGGACTCCGGGCGGGGGTGCGCCTTGTCCTTTCTGGGGTATGAATCCCTTACCCGCCCCAAATCCTTTCATTTAAAGATCATGGGATAGCTGTTATGATGAAAGTCGGTTTACTGGAATGCGATCATGTGGCGGAAAAATTCCGCCATATCGGAGGCGATTACCGGGACATGTTCCCTGCCTTCCTTCCGAAGCTGGGATTTGAGTTTTTTGACGTATGCAACGGGCGCTTCCCGGAGTCCGTAATGCGCTGCGATGCTTACATATGCACCGGTTCCAAATATTCCGTTTACGACGATATCGATTGGATACATCGCCTCAAGGCTTTCGTCCGGGATATATACCAGGCGCGCAAGCCCTTTGTCGGCGTCTGCTTTGGCCATCAGATGATGGGAGAGGCGCTGGGAGGAAAGGTACGCAAAGCAGCGGCCGGCTGGTGCGTCGGCGTCCATTCCTTTTCCGTTCTCCAGCAGGAAGCCTGGATGATCCCGCCGGCGAATGAATACAATTTGCTGATGTTATGCCAGGACCAGGTACAGGAACTCCCGCCGGATAGCCGGGTACTGGCCCGGGCGCCGGACTGCCCGGCAGGCATGTTCATGGTTGGCGAAACTATGCTGGGTATTCAAGGGCACCCGGAGTTCTCAAAGGAATATATCAGCGCAGTGATACAAGACCGGGCGCAGCGGATAGGGGAAGCCAAAACCCGCACCGGGCTGGAAAGCCTGGGGCAACCGACTCACTCTGCCCTTTTTGCCCGGTGGGCCGGCAATTTTCTCGAAAGAATCACCTCTGCCTCTGCTGGATAACAGCAATAATCCGTTTCAAAACCCAGGGGCGGTAGCGCGGGGTGAAAGAGTTATCCGACACTTCTTTGTGGAAAAGCAGGCGGGTTTCCATGCCGGGAGTTTGGCCGATGCAGAATTTGTCGGCCGAGGGGGAATACAGCAATTCCCGCTTTGGATGGACTAATGCTAAAAATTCCGCCGCCAAGACACAAAAACACGAAATCCGCACCAAATTTTCGTGGGATTTCGTGCCTTCGTGTCTTGGTGGCATTCTAAAGCGGGAATTGCCGGGGGAATAGAGGGTATAGATAAAGTGCCTGGGCATCAGGGGTTTACATGAACGACAAAGCCCCGAATGCAATACATCCAGGGCTTTTGCGCCTCAGCTAGGACTTGAACCTAGGACCCCGATGACGCGGTCGAGCCCCGCCTTGGCCGCTTGCCGTGTGCTCCCCGGCTTGAGGCGGCCGACGAGGTACACCCAGTAGTCCTTGCGG
>CAZAXA010000176.1:0-11242 GCA_964488965.1 uncultured Phaeodactylibacter sp.
CAGCCGGTGAGCGACGATAACCACTGTCCGGCCGTAGAAGAAGTCTTCGAGGTTCTCCATGATGACCATTTCGTTATAGGCATCCAGGGCGGAGGTGGCTTCGTCAAAAAATATGTACTCCGGGTTTTTATAGACGGCGCGTGCAATGAGGAGCCGTTGTTTCTGGCCCTGGCTGAGGCCCAGCCCTTCCTGGCCGATCTTGGTATTGTACCCCAGCGGCAGGGATTCGACGAAGCTTTGGATGTTGGCGACTTTCACCGCCCTGAGCAATTTCCTTTTATCGATGATCTCATCGCCCAGGGCTATATTTTTGGCAATAGAATCGTTGAAGATATAGCCATCCTGCATGACCACGCCGCATTTATCCCTCCACAGGCGGCTGTTGATGTTGGACAGGTGGATATCGCCCATTCGGATCGCCCCGGAGGTCGGTTGGTAGATGTTGAGCAGCAGTTTGAGCATGGTGGTCTTCCCGCTGCCGCTGGTGCCGACGATGGCCGTTGTTTCCCCCTTGGGGATACGCAGGTTTACGTTTCTGAGCACATTGGGGGAATGGGGGCCATTGTATTGAAAAGACACCTTCTCGAAAATGAGGTCTCCGGATTCGGGAAGCAAGGTGATCTTATCCTCAATATTTTCCTCATCCTCTCTGGTATGTATCTCATTCATACGCTCCAGGCTGATCTTGGCCTCCTGCATATTGCGCAGAAAATCAACCAGGTGGTTGAGAGGAGAATTGAGCTGGCCGATGATATACTGGACGGCGAGCAACATGCCCAGGGTCATATCCCCTTTGACAACGGCCTGGGCGGCGATAAAAGTAATGACGAGGTTTTTAGTCTCGTTCAGAAAGGAAGCGCCTGTTTGCTGGGCCTGCCCGATGCGCTGGGCGCTGATGGCCGTGCGGAACAGCCTCGCCTGAATACGTTCCCATGCCCATCGTTTCTGCTTTTCGGCATTGTGCAGTTTGATCTCCTGCATGCCATTGATCAGCTCTATCAGGTGGCTCTGGTTATCGGAAGACTGATCGAACCGCCGGTAGTCCAGATCCCGGCGTATCCGCTGAAAGGCAAATATCCAGGCCAGGTAGAGCAAAGTCCCGCCGAAGAAAATGGCGAACACCAGTTTATGCCAAAGGAACAGCACGAATGAGAAAGCGAGGAAATTGACGAAGGTAAAGATCGAAATCAGAGAAGTGGAAGTGAGGAAACGCTGCACCCGCTCATGGTCAGCGATGCGCTGCATGAGGTCTCCCGTGATCTTGGAATCAAAATACTTGACGGGCAGCCTGGTCAGCTTGATGAGAAAATCGGAGATCAGGCTGATATTCACCCGCACTCCGACGTGGAGCAATATCCAGCTTCGGAACTGTTCCACCCCCAGCTGAGTGATGAAGAGTATCAGTTGCGCGATGAGGACGATCCTGATGAAATCCAGATCCTCCGTATCGATCCCTTTGTCGACAATGGCCCTCATCAGGAAGGGAAAGGTAAGCTGCAGCAGCGTCCCCAAAAACAACCCTACTATCAGCTGAACGATCAAAGAGCGGTATTTCGCAAAATAGGAAAAGACATAGCCGAAGCCGGCTTTGTCTTTCTGTTCCTCATCGCGGGCAAAAAACTCTGGAGTGGTTTCCAGGAGCAGCAAGACGCCGAGGTCTTCCCCGTCCTCCTTGTCGCTTGCCCAGTTTTCCAGGAACTCTTTCCGGCTGAGCTTAAATTTGCCGGAGGCCGGGTCGGCGATCCAGGCAAAGTTCTTGTTAGCCTTATAGATGACGACAAAATGCTCCTGCTTCCAGTGCGCGACACAGGGCAAAGGAATATCCCGCGACAAGCGGTCGTAAGTCGTCTTGACTGCCAGTGACTGCAGGCCGATATGCTCAGCCGCGTCGCTGATCCCCAGCAGCGTGACTCCCTGCTTGCCCAGATAGGTCAGTTCCCGAAGGTACTCCAGGGAATAATACCTGCCGAAATGACGGGATATCATCCTCAGGCAGGCCGCCCCACAGTCCATGGCGTCTAATTGCTGGTAGAACGGAAATTTACTTGGCATTTCTCACTGCGCCTCTGATTGCTAACAATATAATTTACGAAATATAAGGCCTTAGTGTATTATTTAAAACTAAATTCCTAAAAAACAAGGGTTTTTGTATCAAAAATGGCTGAAAATGGCCATTTTTATATACTTCCGCCTCCGGAAAGGGGCTTGGAAGTATGTGTTCTATTGGCTATTTTTCCCCCATGTATAACAGCTTCATATCCATTGTCGGCGTTATCCACCACCCCCGCGAGCTGGAACTGCTTCCGGATTACCTGTCCGACCTCTATCCGGTTATTTCCGAAAATTTCTCAGATTTCGAGATCATTCTGGTCAATAACGACCTGAAAATCCCGATCGCTCCTTTTATTGAGCCTCTTGCGGACGAGCTTAAGCACAACGTTTATATGCTCAACCTTTCCCGGACGACCAACAAGAACCATGCTATCCTCGCCGGGCTGGACCGGGCAAACGGAGATTATACGGTGATCTTCGAATTCGATTTTTACCGCCAGCCGGAGATCATCCTGCAAATGTTCGAAAAGACCCGGGCGCATTTTGATATCGTTTATCTGCGCGCCCGGCGCCGCAAAGTGGGTATCCGCTTCAGGCCTCTGTACAAGTTATTCTATTACATCCTCAAGCACTATTCTACCTTACAGATCGACGAGAAGGCCCACAACACCAGGATCATTTCCCGGCGTGCGCTCAACTCCCTTCTGCGCCTCAGGGAAAATCTCAGGTATATGAAGGCCATCTACTCCATCGTAGGTTATAAAACGGCCTTTCTGGAAACGGATATGCCTCTTCAGGCAGGCGCCGGCGAGCCTTTTGCCGAACGTTTCCGCACTTCGCTGGTTGCTATCACGTCTTTTACTACTTTTCTGCGCAGCCTCCTGCTCTGGATTTTTATCTTTTCAGTGGTATTTCTGCTGGGAGTGATCATCAACGCCCTGAAGGTGAAGTTCAGCGGTATAGACCTCTTTGGCAATGTGGAAGAACCCTTTCCCGGCTGGACGTTTCTGGTCATCCTCATCGCTGTTTTCTTTGCCACGACCTGCCTTAACCTCTACATTATGTCGATCTATTTGTCCAACATCTATAACGAGATCAAACAGAGGCCTCTTTACATTATCGAATCCATACAGAGATTTTGACGCCGCTTACAGGCTGAGGTAACGCTTCCCTACATCAGCCGGCCCATTTTTTTCAGCTCCAGGCGCTGGTTGAGCCAGCCCAGGACGAACTGGAAGGCCTGCTCTTTGATGTCTTCATTATGAATCTCATGGTAGAGCCCTTCCCAGGCCTTAAATGTGATATCGCCCTGGAGGCGGCCGGCAAATTCCCGGCTTGCCTGAGGAGAGGTGATCTGGTCCGCCGTTCCATGCATGATGAGCAGGGGCGCCGGAAAGGGCCCGGAATAGCTGTCCAGCCAGCGGGACTGGTTCAGCATAGCCATCCCGGTGGCAGCGCTGATGCGGCCGTGCACCAGAGGGTCTTCCTCATAGGCGCGAACCACAGCAGGGTCGCGGGAAAGATGGGCCGTATTCAGGCCGTTGGGTTGGGTAAAGGAAGGGTGTACAAAATGCATCAACCTGCCCAGAGCGACCATGATAGCAGGGGGGGCAAAGCTGAGCCGTATCCATGGAGAAGAAGCGACCACTCCCTGAACGTTGGGGTGCCGCTTCAGCGCGTAGGCCAGCACGAGCTGGCCGCCCTGGCTCTGGCCGTAGAGAAAAACCGGCAAGCCGCGGTAGCGGATTTCCGCTTCGATCAGCAATTGCGCGACTTCATCCAGCAGCGTTTCTCCATCAGGAGTATGGCCCCTGAGCCCTCCCGACCTGCCGTGGCCGCGGCGGTCATATCCAATTACACTGAAACCCTCTTTCGTAAAGAATTGCGCCAGATGGCCATAACGGTTGATGTGTTCTCCCAGCCCGTGGACCAGGCAGACTACGCCTTTGGGCGAAGCGGCTGCCCATTCCTTGCCGTAAATGTTCAGCCCGTCCCCGGCTCGCCAATTGAATTCGCTTTCCTGCATGTCAATCGCAATTTAATATAAGCGGTTGCCTTCTTTGTATTCAGCAACTTTTGCTTTCGGATAGCGGGTGATCAGAAAATCCTGCATGAAGGCTGAAGCCTCTTCCGCCGTTTGAAAGTCGCCCAACAGGTAGGAGTAGGAGCCATCCGGGAGGCGCCCTTCAAAAAGCCTGCCATGCTGGAAGAAAATATCATGGCCGGGCGGCAGGGGTTCTTTCACCGCCTGTATCTCTATCTTAAAGCCGGAGTACTCAGCGGGTACCTTCAGCGCAGGCGTAAAGGAGGTGTCAATGTCCACTTTCAGGGCAGGAATGACCATGGAAGGCTTTTCCTCTTCGCCGGAGGGCGGCGGCGGGGATTCAGGCTGGTATTTGGGTTCGCCGAAAGGCGTATCAAAATCCTCCTTTTCCCGGGGCGGTATGGTGTCCCCTCTTCCGGAAAGGAAGCTATTTTGAAGGAGTGATCCTTTGCTAATGCGGGAGTAATTTACCAAATTGCCGTCGCTGAATACAGGCGACAGCAACACCAGCCCAATAGAAAATGTCAGCAAAGCAGGTAGGTGATCGCCGGTTTTTTTCATAACGAATGGTTACGTATAGTTTTCACAAACTTTAAAAATAGAATAAAGGCTTGTCAAAACCAACTTCTTGGATATGAGTTTGCGCATCGTATTTATGGGAACCCCGGAATTCGCCGTCCCCTCCCTTCGCATACTGGTGGAAAACGGCTATGAGGTGGCGGGCGTCGTAACCGCCACGGATAAACTGGGCGGGAGAGGGAAAAAACAATTGCTGCAGCCGGCAGTGAAAAAATACGCCCTGGGCAGAGGCATTCCGGTGCTCCAGCCTGAAAAGCTGAAAGACCCCGGTTTCCTGGATGAGCTGAAAAGCCTGAATGCCAGCCTCTTCGTAGTGGTGGCCTTCCGGATGCTTCCCGAAGCGGTATGGGCCATGCCGGAGTATGGAACCATTAACCTCCACGGCTCTCTGTTGCCCAAATACCGGGGAGCGGCGCCTATCAACTGGGCCATTATCAACGGAGAGCGGGAGACAGGGGCGACTACCTTTTTCATCCGGAAGGAAATCGACACGGGAGACATCCTCTTCCAGGAAAAAATGGCCATCGGAGAGCATGAAACGGCGGGAGAAGTCCATGACAGAATGATGGAACTCGGCGCAAAAGTGGTACTGAAGACCGTCCGGGCAATTGAACAGGGCAATTTCGAACTTAAAAAGCAGGATGACAACCAGGCCTCTCCGGCGCCTAAGATTTTCCATGAAGATTGCGAGATCGACTTCAACCAGCCAGGCCGGAAAGTGTACAATTTTATCCGGGGGCTCAGCCCCTACCCTGCCGCCTGGACAATCCTTGACGGCAGGCAATTCAAAATCCTGCGGGCAGCCATGGAAGTTGCTCCCCACGAGCTGAAACCCGGCGCTTTCCTCTCGGACAACAGAGAATGGCTGAAAATCGCTACGGCCGACGGCTACATCAGGGTGCTTGAATTGCAGCTCGAAGGCCGCCGCCGCATGGAGGTACAGGATTTTTTGAATGGTTATTCTTTTTAGGTACCTGTTTAGGTATGATGGCATTGTGGTGTTATGGTATTGCGGTTACCTGATGCAGGCCCATTGTTGACCCGGCACGGCCTGTGGAAGGGCCTGGCCGAAAAACCATAAAACCGGAATACCTGTAGTTGCTTTTTTAGTTTTTAATTTTATTTTGTTGAGAAAATTATAACTGAGTAAAATAAAATATAAACAACATGATCCACATGCTAGACCTCGGCTTCCTCGGCAAGCCGGATACCATTGCCGCTTTCCTTATCGAGACCACTGAGGGGCCGGCTTTGGTAGAGACAGGGCCTTATTCGACCTTTGGCTCCCTGAAAAGTGCGGTAAAGGCCAGGGGGTATGCCGTTGAAGATATCCGGCATGTTTTTGTCACCCATATTCACCTCGACCATGCGGGGGCTTCCTGGGCTTTGGCGGCTCACGGGGCAACGGTCTACCTCCACCCCTTTGGAAAGCCGCACCTGAGCGACCCGTCCAAACTGCTGGCATCGGCCACCCGGATTTATGGCGAAGAAGGAATGGAGCGCCTTTGGAGCACCCTGAAACCCATTGCCGAAAAGCGGCTGAGAACGGTTGATGATGGGGAAGTGATAAAAGTAGGCGATGCAGAATTTAAGGCCCGGCATACTCCCGGCCATGCTGTTCATCATATTGCCTGGCAGCTTGGAGACGCCCTGTTCTCCGGAGATGTAGCGGGCATAAAGATCGAAGGCGGCCCCGTAGTTCCGCCCTGCCCTCCTCCGGACATCCATATCGAACACTGGCGGGAATCCCTGGCCCTGCTGCGTTCTCTGGATCTGGGCCGGATTTACCTCACCCATTTCGGGCCCATACTCTCCGGCCAGATCAACTCACACCTTGACGAGCTGGAAGCCGGCCTGCTGCGGTGGGCCAACTGGATGCGCCCTTTTTACGAACAAGGCAAAAGCGCGGAGGAAGTTACGCCCCTGTTCCAGGCATTTGTCAGGGACGAACTGGCCGCCGCCGGCGTCACCGAAGAGCAGTATGAATTATACGAAAACGCCAACCCGGCATGGATGAGTGTGGCAGGCTTGCTGAGATACTGGCGAAAAAAACTGGAAGGATAAAAAAAGCGGATGCCCCCTGGCGCAGAGGGCATCCGCTTTATGTTTCGGCTTCTGCTTTCCTCAGGAAGCAGGAAGCAGGCGTTTTCCGGTTTCTACCACCTTTTTAACCAGGTGGACATCCGGAAGGATGATCTCAGCTTCATTGGGCCCGATCCCCTCTTCGTATTCTTCCGCTTCGACAGCCCGGGGCTGCGCAGACAGAATGGAAAGGTAAGTGTAGGAGCCAATACTTGCGGCGATCAGCAGACAAAACAGAACAGTGCGGGTGCTAGACTTTTTCATTGCAGAAAGTTTTAAAAAGCCATATCAAATTAAAGGGTTTTCTACCAAAGCCTGCGCTTTTCTCGGCCAATCCGGCCGATTTTCGGATGAACCCTTTATCAAGTAGACGGGGCCAAAAGAAAAAAGGTTGCAAAGCCCTGGTAATTTTTCCTGAAATAAGGATGCCTGTGGTTGGAGAATACCCCTATCGGCGCCAGTAAAAAATGTCAGCAAAACATCCAATTGCGAAAAAAATCCTTTTCCCGGGCTATGGTTCGGGCCATTTACCTATTTTAGGCGCAGATTCACAAGGCTGCATGCTTTTCTGTTTTATCCTCGCTGTTTCATATGCCATTATCATCACCTTTACTGTCACGTCTGTAAGAAATTAAACGGGCCTGGAATGGACTGTCATTTTATTAACCAAAACCTGGATCAATATGAAGTGTAAAATGAGAACTTTACTAACGTTATTTTCGGCCATGATCATTGCCGGGGGGCTTTGGGGCCAGGCGGTGATCATCAATTCCCCTCAGTCGATCGCTGCGGGATATGAATTCACTGCCGCGGCCTTTGGCGCAGGCCTTACGGAAGGAAACGTCTGGACTGCCGACGCCGTATTCGTCAATGACGGCAGCCCCGTCCCCAGTGAAAGCTGCGCCGCCCTGGTCAACGGCGATGAAATTGCCGGCAAGATCGCCCTGATCGACCGGGGCTCCTGCGAGTTCGGCCTGAAGTGCTTCAATGCCCAGCAGGCGGGCGCCATCGCCGCAATTGTCATCAACAATGCGCCCGGCGACGGCACTTTTGCCATGGGCGCCGGCGTGATGGGCGGCATGGTGACCATACCCTGCGTGATGATCCCCTACGAAGTAGGCCAGCTCATCCGCTCGGTAATGTTTAACGGAGAAACCGTTAATATTACGCTGGGCGACCTGGAACCCCCGCCGCCCCCCGCCAACGACCTGGTGCTGGTAACCACTAATGTAATGGTCGCCCCGCTCGGCATTATCCCCTCTTCTCAGGTCAGGAATCCCGGGGAGTTTATCTTCACACCCGGCGCCAGGGTGGAAAACCGGGGCCTCAATACCGCCCCTAACCTGAAGCTGGACGTGGTGATCAACCACACGCCCCCGGGAGGCGCTCCGGTTGAAGTCTATAACGAATCCTTCACTATGGAAGACGACATCGAAGTAGGCGACACCACCGGCCTTTTCCTGTTCCCGGAATTTGACCCCTACAGCACCGGGATGGGCACTTATAATTACACGTACACGGTTTCTATGGACAGCGTGGACAACGCCAGCTTCAACAACTCGGCATCTTCTTCCTTTACCCTGAGCGAGAACCTGTACTCCAAGGCCACGCTTGACCCGGCCACCGGCAACCCGCGCATCATTGCCACGACTTCCCCGACAGGCAGTACTTCTCACGAATTCCTGACCATCCTGAATATTCCCTACGGAAGCGACTACAAGATCGACAGCGTTATCTTCGAGGTTCGCCATGCCCCCAACCTGGCCGGCATACCGATACAGGCCTACGTTTATGAATGGAACGATACGGACCAGGACAGCTCTCTGACTGACGGAGAACTGGAAATCCGCGGGCTGGCCCTTTACACTTTCCCCGAAGACTTCACCGAGGACGGCTCTTACCTGCGGCTTCCTTTCCTCGATTACCTGACCTTTGAGGAAACAGGCGTGATCATTCCGCAGGACAACCAGGACTACGTCATCGGGGTGCGTTACGAAGGAGACGCCACCTCGGTTTCCTTTGGCTTTGACTCCAGCAATGATTATACGGAGTACATCAACTGGAGGGCTGCCAACAATGCATTTACCGACCGCGATTACGGTTTCCTGGGCATACAGGCCTGGACGGAGGCCGGCCTGCCGGATATCGCCGGCGGCGCATTCACCTTTACAGACAACCTGGGCTTCACTTCTTCTACGGGCATCATCCTGACTTCCCTGATCAATGATGTGAAGGAAGTTGCCGGCCCGGAACAGTTCGAAATGAAGCTCTTCCCCAACCCGGTAGCGAGCCAGCTGCAGGTGAACCTGAACTTCAGGGAAAAAGTGGAATATGTAGAGTACTACGCGCTCGACGCTGCCGGGCGCCTGGTGCTGCACCGCAGAACTACCGATGCCTTTGAAACCGAACAGGCTGCCTTCAATGTCACTCAGCTGCCGGCCGGCGAGTACCACCTCGTTGTGCGGACCAACCTGGGCTTCCAGGCGCAGGCCTTTGTGATAAACCGTTAGGGGCTGTTTAAGGCGATGCCTAATGGCATTCTCCTGGTTTCTGGTTCCTGGTTTCTGGTTGGCCTATCTGAGCAGCTCATGGCCGGCCAGAAACCAGAAACCTCAGAAACCCCGTGCAAACCTCCGTTTTCTCTGTAATAGCCCCTGTTTTTCTCCCATTCAGGCCGGGCCTGTGCTCCCCTTGCCAGAAAAAATTTTCTTTTTTGAGGCTATATTTTCAGGCAATTATCTATTTTTAGGCTGCCATCGCTGAAAAGCGGCGGCCACTTTGCACTCAAATTGGCTAGTATGATGAAACGGGAAAGCGACCCTTCGGTTTGCTTCAGAGTTCCATTTTTGCTTCTGTTCTTCAGGTTCATTCCTTACCAGGGCTGTCTTCACCGGCTGTCTATTATTTATAATGCTTACCCATCTGCTAGCCGTCAGAAACCCCAAGCGTAATATTTTATTATTTCACCAAAAACAGATTCAGTATGAATAGCAAGTCTACCAGGCCATTTCTCAAAAGCGAAAGGCAGCGCGCCATATTCATAACAGGCAACCGCTTTGCGAGAAGGCTGTCCGCTTTTATCCTGGCGCCGTTTCTCACGGCAGGCATGCTCACGGGCCAGGCATTTATCATCAATTCGCCTCAGGAATTCGCCGGCGGTTATGAATTCTCGGCAGCCGATTTCGGAGGCGGGCTTACAGAAGGAGTCTGGACGGCGGACGCCGTTTTTGTAGAAGACGGGACAGCCATGCCCAACCAGGGTTGTGAAGCGCTGGTGAACGGGGACGACGTCATGGGAAAGATCGCCCTGGTCGACCGGGGCTCCTGCGAGTTCGGCTTAAAATGCCTCAACGCTCAAAATGCCGGAGCGATCGCTGTGGTCGTAGTTAACTCTGCTCCCGGCGCAGGCACTATTGTCATGGGGGCTGGCGCCGTTGGCTCGCAGGTCACCGTGCCCTGCCTGATGATCCCTTATGAAGTCGGCCAACTCATTCGCATTGCCATGCTGAGCGACCAGATCGTCAATATTTCCCTTGGAAACCTGGAGCCGCCGCCGCCGCCTGCCAATGACATTTCGGTAAGCAATTTCCATGTGCTGGTCCCGCCATTAGGCATACTTCCGGCCTCTCAGGTACGGCAGCCCGGAGATTTCGTTTTTACGCCCGGAGCCGAGATCATCAACAAGGGAGTCAATGCCGCTCCGAATTATACCATTGACGTCACCATCACCCACACTCCTTCCGGCGGGGCGCCTACCGAAGTTTACAGTGAATCCTATACTTCTTCGGAACCCCTTGCCCCGGGCGATACCACTGACCTTATCGTATTTCCGGCCTTTGACCCGGTTTCCCCGGTCAATTACGGCAAAGGCGTTTACGCCTATTCCTACGTCATCAGTATGGACAGTACCGATAACGCCGCATTCAATAATGCCGCTTCCGGCTCATTTACCCTCAGCGATAACCTGTACTCGAAAGCTACCTGGAATCAGGCCACGGGCCTGCCTAATATTACCGCTTCAACTACGATAGCCGGAGGCGGGAATATCGAATTCATTACCGCTTTGGATATCCCTTACGGCGAAGGCTTCTATATCAACGAAGTGTTTTTCTCCGTCCGCCGCAGCGAAGGGCTGGCGGGGATACCCCTGCAGGCTTACGTCTACAAATGGAACGACCTGAACGAGAATCTTGCGGTTGAGGAAGGAGAACTCGAGATCAAAGGGATTGCCGTATATACTTTCCCCGAAGACGACCCCACGGCCGGTGAAGAATTAACGCTTCAATTCCTGGATTACGAGACCTTCGAACCAACCGGCGTTTTGACGGAAAATGACTCAAAGTATCTGGTCGGCGTCCGGTATGAAGGCACTGAAACGGTAACGCTGGGTTTTGATTCCAATATCAATTATAACCGGACCGTTGCCTGGAAAGAATCGATGGGGGATACGTCATCTCTGCACGAAGGCTTCCTCGGAGCAAATGC
>CAZAXA010000177.1:0-7394 GCA_964488965.1 uncultured Phaeodactylibacter sp.
ATCAGTGTATCAGTGTATCAGTGTATCAGTGAGAGCGCTCCGGTTTGCAAATCCCCATCCAATCCGTATATTTGCGCTCCCAGGATCAACTAACTCATCCATTATGCCTGATAAAGAACAAGAACTGCGGGAAGTCCAGATGTTAGGCCTCAAACTGCCTACCGACCCGCGCTGGGCCAACCTGGCGGAAAAGAGCCTGGAAGAAATCCTCACCGACCATGCCTACTGCGAGCAAAAGGCGGCCACTGCCTGTATTTCACTGATCCAGGCCTATCCGGAAAAAACGGAGATGGTAAAAGAACTGGCGCCGGTGGTGTCCGAAGAGTGGGGCCATTTCCGCATGGTGCTGAACGAGATGGAAAAACGGGGCCTGCAGCTCGGGCGCCAACGCCGGGATGAATATGTCAATAAATTGCTGGAGTTCCAGAAAAAAGGCGGCAGCCGGGAAGAACGCCTGCTGGAAAAGCTGCTCACCTGCGCCCTCATCGAAGCGCGCTCCTGCGAACGTTTCCGCCTGCTCTCCCTCCACATCAGCGATGAAAACCTGCGGGGCTGGTACCACAGGTTTATGGCCGCCGAAGCCGGCCACTACCGCCTCTTCCTCGGCCTCGCCAAATTGTACAATGACGAGGGCATCGTCCGGCAACGGTGGCAGCAATACCTGGAGCGGGAAGCGGGAATCATGAGAGAACTCGAACTGAGGGGGGATAGGATGCACTGAGAAGAAATAATGGATTGAGTGGGCCGGCTATTCATTCCTTCATGCACCCGGCCATTCAGTTCCCCATCCTCTTTCCATCATTTTTTCCCTGAAGGCGTCCCGGTATTTAGGGCCGATGCGGACCTCGTGCAGTTTTGCCCCGGCGTGGTGGGTGAGCTCCACAAAGGTGAAGTTGCCGGCAAAGCTTTTAACGAAAGACAGGTTGATGATGAAGCTGTCGTGGATGCGCATGAAGCTTTCCGGGGGGAGCAGCTTTTCCATATTCTTCAGGCGGTCGCGGGTAAGGTAGGCGCCATTGGGCGTAACCACTTTCACATCCACATTGGCCCCTTCGCAGTAGAGGATTTCGTCGTAATCCACTTTTATCCATTTGCCTTTCTCCTTGATGAGAATATGGCCCCTGGGAGGCGGCGGAGGTTCGGCTGCCACAGGCTGCAGGCGATTGATGGCCTTATCTATGGCGTGCCTGAGTTTTTCCGGCTCGATGGGTTTCAACAGGTATCCGGATATGTTGTAATCGTAGCCCTTGATCGCATATTCCGCAAAAGCGGTGGTGATGATCACCCTGGCTGAAAGGCAGAAGCTGCTGACGGCGTCCAGCAGGTTGAAGCCGCTGGCCTCCGGCATCTCGATATCCAGGAAGATGAGGTCGGGCCGGGGGTTATTGGTATTGGCCAGATAGCGGTAGGCATCGCCGGCATTCTCGAAGCTGTCCAGCAACTCCAGATCCAGGCGGGTGTTCAGTTGCTCGATCAGGTTTTCCCGCTGCAACTCCACATCTTCAACGACGATATAGGTGTACCTGAGCTTCATAGAAGAGGGGCTTTTAGCGAAACGGAATATACGCCGTCTTCGGCGCGGATATCCAGCGCATATCTCTTTTGGTAAACCAGGTCCAGGTTTTCAATGGCAGTAGGCAGGCCCACTCCTTTTCCCGGCAGGACGGACATGGTATCTTCGTTGCGGAAGTTGGCCTTATAGCTGTTCGATATCCTGGCATAAAGATAGTCGTCCTCGATCCGGAACCGGAGGCGGATGAATGCTCCGCCGGGCTTCCTGCGGTTGTAATGTTTGAAGCAATTTTCAACGAACAGGAGCAGCACCATCGGAGGAATGCGGTAATTCTGCTTAACTTCCCCCTCCAGTTCGTAAAGGAGCTCCGTGCTTTTGGAGACCTGAAGGCGCTGCAGTTCCATATAACTTTTGATGAAGCGCAGTTCATCCTCCAGGGGGACGAGCTTTTCATTGGTCTGATAGACCAGATAGCGCAGCAGGCGGGAAAGCTCCCCGATCAGTGCGGGCAGGTATTCCGATTTGCGGTGGGCCAGCACCTGCAGGTTGGCCAGCGTGTTGAAAAGAAAATGCGGGCGGATCTGCTTCTTGATGAAGTGGAGTTCCCGTTCGGCTTCGCGGCGGCGGCGGAAGGATTCCAGGCGCGCCTTGCGCTCCAGCTGGCGGCTGCGTTCGATGGCCTGTTTGGTGTAAGATACTCCCGTAGTGCACAGGATGAAAAAGAGGATCACCAGGGTAAGCTCATACCATTCGTGATTGACGATATCAAAGGCAGAACGGATGATCGGGACATAGATCAGGGAAAAAACCAGCGCCGTAATAGAGCTGAGAAAAAGGAAAAGGTAAAACGACCAGTCTTTAAGGCGGGCTTTGGGGAAAATACGGCGCCCCAGCAATGCCTGAAGCCGCTCCTGGTAAACGAAAAAGAGGTTGAAATAGACCGGCAGCCCCAGCAGCAGGGTGTACCCCAGGGCTTCCCTGAAGACCTTGTAAAAGGCCTCGCGCTTGTAGCCGAAGGTCTCCAGCAGCTCTGCCTTGCCCTGGTACCAGGCATGGATGGCAAAGTAGCAGAATATCACGATGAGCACCGTCGCTCCGAACATCAGGTGCTGGACGATGTCCTTGCGTAGTATCCGGTATAATTTTGCCTGTGCTCTCGTCAGGGTCATAAGATCAAGCGTAGCTTTAACCGCTAAAGATTGGATTTTTTGTCAGAAATTACAAAATACTACGAAAGAGGACAGGTTCATTGCCGGTTAATAATAAAACTGAAAAAAATGGCCCAATTGCGTTTTCGTAAAGAGCCGGATCGGCTCAGTGGATGCCGGCAATGTATTCATTGGCGGCAGATCAGGAAAACACCCGGCGTTTAAACAGGAAAAAAAGCCCCCACAGGGCCAAGCCATGAGTAATCAATGACAGCATCAACTCTGCAAGAGCGGTGTTGCCCGCAAGGGCTTTATCGACAAAATGCAGCGTCCAGTAAACCGGCACTATACCCAGGGCATACTGCAGCCAGGAATCCAAAAAAAAGCTGCCCGCCGGGATCATCAGGACGAGGCTCAGCCCCTTGTAGACGGCCAGCCCTTCTACCTTGTTGCCGGAAAAGACAACCAGTGCCAGGGTGGTGATGGGGGCCGCGCTGGCGAAGAGGAAAGCGGCAATCAGGCGGGAAGCCGGGCCCAGTTCCTGCAGGCCGGGTACGGACAGCATGGCATAGCTGAACAATACGGCCATAGCCGTACCGATGCCCAGCCGGTAAAAGAGGAAGGTATTCACCCCTACCGGCATGGCGCGAAGGGCAGCGAGCACCTGCTCGTCCCGCTCATCGAGCAGCATGGAGGCCAGTACGAAGCCAATGCTCGTCACCACCTGCAACGTCATCAGCATCACGATAAGCTGATGATATTCCGCCAGAACGGGAAAGCGCTGCTCCAGCCAGGGCAGCAACAACAAGGCCAGGCTGAACCGCAGGCCCGGCGCCACAAAAAGCATGAACCAGAGCATCTGTTCCCGAATGATCATCTGAAAATCAAGGGTTACCAAACGCAACAGCTTCTGCATACCTGCCTATATTTCATTTTGAATAACTCTAACCGCCAGCCAAAAGGCGCCGGCGTTCCAAACCGCCAGATACAGGAGCGCATAGGCAATCTTCCAGCTTTCCACCGGGAAAAAGGCAGCTTCCAGCAACAACAAGGCCCCCTGAGAAGGCAGAAGATACCACCAAAAGGTATGGGTGATCTCAAAGAAATTGAGAAAAGGCAATGCCGTAGGCGCCAGCACTCCGGCGGCCCTGAGCATATACTGGTTAAAATTCCGGCAGGAGGCCGCCAGTGACAGCCCCAGAAGAGTGAAAAGAGAAGCCGTCAGGCCGATGCCGGCGATAAAAAAGAAATACTGGAAGCGCCAGCCATAGGCCGCCAGGGCCAGGGCCAGGCTGCAAACTACGGCCACGGTTGTCAGGGTCAGGGTTTTGGATAATATGTAATGCAGGCCAGACAGGGGCGTCACCCACAGCGCCTCCAGCGTATTTTCACTGCGCTCAAACAGGAAAAGGGAGCCGATGAAAAACATGCCCAGGGCCGCCGGGTCATTGAAAATGAGGAAGATGAGAATCTTTTCCCGCAAGGGGTTCTCCGGGAGGTTGAGCAGGATCAGGATATAAATCAGCGTAATCAGCATGGCGGCATACACGATATTGTACCGGAACTGGCGGAGAAAATCCCATCGTATGGCGACGGCGAGTTGTTGCATGTTTGTTGTTGGTTGTTGGTTGATTGTTGTTTGTTGTCAGGCGCGGAGAAGACCCTCCGTTCCCTGTGAACAGATGTCGGCAATTGGCTATTAAAAACTACCCCAGGCTCGTTCCCGTCACTTTGATGAAAATATCATCCAGGGTGGCCTCTTCGGTGTGAATGGCCTGAACGTATTCCTCCCGGAGGATGCGCAGGAAACTGGCATTACTGCCGATCCCGTCGAGGGGGAATTCCTCTTCGCGCACCGTGCCGTTGAGGTATTCCACCCGCACCCGGCGGCGGCCGTACTGCAGCTTCAGGGCTTTGGGCGAATCGATCAGGACTATTTTCCCGTTGACGATAAAGGCGATGCGGTTGCACAGTTCATCCGCATCGTGCATCATATGAGTGGTCAGGAAGATGGTCCTGCCTTCATCGCGCTGTTCGAGGATGAGGCCTTTGATGCGGTGGGCATTGACGGGGTCAAGCCCGGAAGTAGGCTCGTCCAGAAAGAGCAGTTCCGGCCCGTGCATGATCGCCCGAACGAAATTGAGGCGCATCTTCATACCTTTGGAAAAATCGCCGGCCAGCTTGTGGGCATGCTCTTCCAGGCCTACCCTCCTTAGCAATTCCAGGGGATCCTGCAGGGGGCGGTCGTAGAAGGCGCCGAAAAACCGCAGGTTTTCCAGCGCCGTGAGCTTGCCGAAGTGGTTGGGCAGCTCAAAGCCTACGCCAATGTGGTTGTAGAACGACTTATTCCATTGTTCCAGTGGCCTGCCCATCAGCCGGGCCTGCCCGCGATACCCCTGCAACAGGCGGATCAGGATTTTCTGGGTGGTGCTCTTACCAGCCCCGCTGGGGCCCAGAAAACCGAAAATCTCCCCCCGCGGAACCTCAAAGCTGATGCCGTCGACTGCCGGGGCGGCGCCTTTGGGGTAAGTATAGGCCAAGTTGGATACAGCAATCATCAGGTAATTTTTACAAGCGCAAAGTTACAGGGAAAGGAGATACCATGCCCGGGAAAACAACATACCCTCTTCAGCCTATCCCCTGATCAGCGCCGCCAAAAGCTTCAGTGCTTCTTCGTCTACCACATGCCTGCCTTCAAAGGTGTGTTCCCGAACCTGTAATCCGTTGCTTTGGATCAGTTCCCGTTGCTGGCCTACCCTTTCGGGAGTGATAAACTGATCCGCCAGGCCATAGACAAAATGAAGCTCCTTATCTGAAAAATACTCCAGCCGGGGGCTGTAGTCGAGGTCTTCGGGAATGCTCCCCGCCCAGAAGACGAGGTGATGAAAGGCCGGAAAAGCATGCATGGCCCAGCGCATCTGCGTGGCGCAACCCTGGGAAAAACCCAGCAGGATGATGCGTACATCGGCCGGCATCTGAGCCAGAAAAAGATCGTAAAGCGTGGTGAGGTAATTGGTATAATCGGCGATCTCGTGCAGGCGCCCTTCCCGGGTCATCCAGGAAGCAGCCGGCTCTCCGGTGAAGCCGCCCCAATAGAAGCGCGACAGGCCCTCCGGCGCCAGGATAAAGGTGTCGTCAGCCGCAATGGAATGAAAAGGGCGGATGAAGTTTTGAGCCAGCTGCCCGTAACCATGGCAGGCGATCCAGAAATAACGGGTGTGAGGCCCTGCTTCGCCGATGGTGCTGTAGTGGGCAGTCCGGGGAACGGTGATGGTGTGGTTGGAGTGCATTCGTATATAGGTGCATTCGTGCATTTGTTCAGTTCCAAATATAACTATTTGACCCGAGTTTCATAGCCCCGAACCACGAATGCACCGATACACCGATACACTGACACCCCACCCCTCACTGCTTCCCAAACAGGTCCTTCGTCCGCTTATCCAGGATGGGCGCCGGGCGGGGAGCTTCGTCGGAAACCTGGTCGAAGACCTTATCCACATGCCGCCACATGCCGCCTTCAAGGCGGTAGGCTTCATAGCTCCCGTCGGGATAGTTGACGGGGCCTTCGCCGTAGGGGCCGCTCATTTCTATGAGGTGGTCGAAGATGACCAGATCCAGCAGATCGTCGTAGTTGCAGCGGGTGCTCACCTCGGCGGAGTATTCGCGGACGATGCGGAGCTTCCGCACATTGCCCTCATGAACAAAGACCGGGGCCCCGAAAACCGGCTTGCCGTCCTGAAAGTACAATACGTCGATCAGTTTGCGTTTCCGGAAAAAACTGTAGCCGTCAAAACCGAAAAGCAGGTAGTACTTCCCCTGAGGGCTGTCTACGCCCAGGGTATTGTAATAGACGCTGCCATACCACTCCTCCGGCGAGAGCACGGCATGCTCCGCGTCTTCGATCTTGAAGGAACGGTCGATCAGCGGGAAAATCTGCAGCTCCGGGCTGTTCATCTGTATGGCGCCGTAATAGCGGTAGTCGTCTTTATCGACATAGAGCTGCCAGGTGAAAATGCGGAAACTGCTGTCCTGCGGATACTGAATGGAAACGGACTTCAGCCGCTCGAAGGGGTACTGGAAGGAATTTTCCACTTTCAGCGCCCGGACCAGCCTGGGGATCATCTCCCGGCAGGCGCCGAAGCGGTGCTCCGGCAGGGAGTCGTTGATCACCGCGTAGGCCAGCAGGGCGAGCGTGTCTTCCATCTCCTTGAGGAAAGCCTGGTTTTCTTCGGAGAACCCCGCCGTTTTACCCTGTGCATGCAGTTGAACAAGCCCACCCAGGGCCAGAGCCAGAAATAACAATACTTTCTTCATTAATGAACCGAGATTTACAACATGAGAACCTGACCTTCCTGAAACGGAGAGCAGGGGGATGATAGTCTGTAAACGCAGTTTTTTTCGCCGGGCTGTTCTCCTGAACCCCGGGAAACCGGAAAACACGCTACAACTTCCGATTTCGCCTCGCTATGTGAGCAAGCTTTTAAAAAAGGGAGAAGCTCTAACCGCATAAGCTGGTTTCTCGATTTTTTTCCACGCTTCATCGTTAAAAGGTGGCAAAGCTCCCGAATTGTTATTAATTTGTTAAGGTTATTTTTCGCATTATACCGCCGGCCATTTAAAATCCTGAAGCGGCGTGTATAAACTCCGGTGTTTCGGCATTTCTATTATTGCCAATCCGAGGCGCAGGAACACCGGGGCAAACATCCTAAAAGATAAAAAACCATGGCAGCATC
>CAZAXA010000177.1:7404-7724 GCA_964488965.1 uncultured Phaeodactylibacter sp.
TTTCTGATCTTTATCCTGTTCTTTGGATTGATCATCATTTTTTCCGGCATCTTCACCGTCCGGCAGCAATCGGCTGCGCTGGTTGAACGGCTGGGTAAATTCCACAGCATCAAACGCTCCGGGCTGCAATTCAAAGTGCCTGTAATTGACCGCATTGCCGGCAAAGTCAGCCTGAAGGTACAACAGCTGGACGTACACGTGGAAACCAAAACGCGGGACAACGTCTTCGTCAAATTGCGGGTGTCCGTGCAGTATTTCATCCTGCCGGAAAAGATTTACGACGCTTTCTACCGCCTGGAGAATTCCACCGAGCAGATCAC
>CAZAXA010000177.1:7734-11235 GCA_964488965.1 uncultured Phaeodactylibacter sp.
CGTACGCGCCGAAGTGCCTAAAATGAAGCTTGACGACGTGTTCGAGCGCAAGGATGACATTGCCCACGCCATCCGCCGCGAGCTGGAAGAATCCATGAACGAATATGGCTATGGCATTGTCAAGGCCCTCGTTACGGATATCGACCCCGACGCGGAAGTGAAGCATACCATGAACCGCATCAATGCCGCCGAGCGGCTTAAAGTTGCCGCCGAATATGAAGGTGAAGCGGAGCGCATCCGCATCGTGGCCAAGGCGCGCGCCGAAGCTGAAAGCAAGCGCCTGCAGGGCCAGGGTATCGCCGACCAGCGCCGCGAGATCGCCAAGGGCCTGGAAGAGTCCGTCGAAGTGCTGAACAATGTCGGAATCAACTCTCAGGAGGCTTCCGCACTGATCGTCGTCACGCAGCACTATGATACCCTGCAGAGCATGGGAGAACACTCCAAGAGCACCCTCATCATGCTGCCCAACACCCCGTCATCCGGAAGCGATATGCTCACTCAAATGACCGCTTCCTTCATCACTGCCCAGAAGATGGGCGAAGAGATGAAGAAGGAGACGGCAAAGCCTGCGAACGGCAGTAAGAAGTAAAACGAAATCGGAAACAGGAGTCATCCCGAATTTTTAAAACAGAACGTGGATGTATCGGATCGGGCGGGTTTGTTCGGATCGGCTGCCCTCGCCGGGCGATACGTGAAAACCCGCTAAATCTGCGTCATCCGTGTTCTATCCAGCCAGGCGCCCAAAATTCGGGATGACCCATGTTTCCCTTTTCCGCATTACCTCACCACCTCTCCGAACAGGTCGTAATCCATCGCGTCGGTGATCTTCACCGGGGCAAAGTCCCCGATCCGGACGTAGTTGTCGGCTGCCCGAACCAATACTTCATTATCTACTTCGGGAGAATCGCCTTCGGTGCGGCCGACGAAGAATTCGCCTTCTTTACGGTCAAATAACACCTTGAATGTTTTCCCTGTTTTCTCCTGGTTTTTCCGGAAGGAAATAGCCTGCTGTATCTCCATGAGGCGGCCGGCGCGTTCTTCTTTGACTTCGGCGGGCACATCGTCCTTCAGGCCATAGGCGATGGTATTTTCCTCGTGCGAATACTGGAAAACGCCCAGGCGGTCAAACTCCATTTCTTCCACAAAATCGCAGAGGCCCTGAAATTCTGCCTCGGTCTCGCCCGGAAAACCTACCAGCATGGTGGTGCGCAGGCTGAGGTTGGGGATTTTCTGGCGGGCCAGGCGAACCAATTCGGTGGTCTCTTTTCGGGTGATCTGCCGGCGCATACGCTCCAGCACGGCGTCGTCGGCGTGCTGAAGGGGCATATCCAGATAGTTGCAGATTTCGGGGCGGGCGGCCATCACATCGAGCACTTCCGTTGGGAACTTGCTGGGATAGGCGTAGTGCAGGCGTATCCATTCAATGCCTTCCACGTCCGCCAAAGCGTGGAGCAGCTTCGGCAGCTCTCTTTTTTTGTATATATCCAGGCCGTAGTAGGTCAGTTCCTGGGCGATCAGTATCAGTTCTTTAACACCGAAGCGGGCCAGGTTTTTCGCCTCTTTAACCAGCTCTTCGATGGGCCTGGAAACATGTTTTCCGCGCATCAGGGGGATAGCACAGAAGGAACAGCTGCGGTTGCATCCCTCCGAAATTTTCAGATAAGCATAATGCGAGGGAGTAGTTATGATGCGTTCGCCGATCAGCTCGTGTTTGTAATCGGCATTGAGCCTGGCCAGCAGGCCGGGCAATTCCAGGGTGCCGAAGTAAGCGTCTACTTCAGGAATCTCCTGCTCCAGCTCGTCTTTGTAGCGCTGGGACAGGCAGCCTGTGACGTACAGTTTATCGATACCGCCTTGTTTTTTCACTTCCGCGTATTCCAGTATGGTATTGACCGATTCTTCTTTGGCCAGGTCGATAAAGCCGCAGGTATTGACGATGACGATATTGGCGTCTTCGTCATTGCTGTCGTGCACCACCTCATAGTCACTACCTCTCAACTGAGTAATAATATTTTCCGAATCCACCAGGTTCTTCGAACAGCCCAGGGTAATGACGTTGATTTTATCCTTTTTTACTGTTTTGGTTTTCATATATTTCTGCCTCCGGATCTCGAATGCGCAAAGATAGGAAGTTGCCGGCATTTATCTTTTGCGCCGTGCAAACACTCTAAACAATCTTTGGGCGTTTTAGTTAAGCTGTGGTATCGTTTCGACTAAAAATTAAAAGGCCAATCATGAAGTACACCGCTACACTCGCTTTTGCCATACTTTGGAACATCACCGCCATTGCTCAGTTCGGCGTCAACGCCACCTACCGGGCCAATGATGCGCCGGATTGGGAATACATCAACGGATCATCCGCCCAGAGCCTTCTGCCGGCATCCGCCGCCGCGATCGGCCTGGATTACTGGATACCGATGAAAACGTACCGCATCGATTTTCTGCCGGAGTTGAATGTCCAGCGGATGTCCAGTAATCTGACAATAGGCCCGGGCGGCGCTGCCGGCCAGATCGACGCACAATTGGAAAACACCTGGATCAGCCTGTTGCTCAACGCCAACATCTATTTCCTCGACCTCGAAGGCGACTGCGACTGCCCGACCTTTTCCAAATCGGGAGGGCTGGTGCAGAAAGGCTTGTTCCTGCAGCTCTCGCCTGGCATCAGCTGGATGAAGCAAAAAGTGGAAACTGAAGGGCTGAGCGCCGATTCCGATGATACGGCTTTCAGTGCCGCTGTTGGCCTGGGGCTGGATATCGGCCTTTCCGACTTCATCACCCTTACGCCCATGGCAGGATTTCGCTATTACCTGCCGGCTAAATGGGAAAGCCTGGGCGCCATTTCCATCTTCAACGACAGCGTGAGAAACGAAGAAAGCAGTATCCGGCAGTTATACGCCGGCCTGAGGCTGGGCTTGAGGCTTCCCGGGAGGTGAGCCGGTTGAAGCGGCCGGCAAGGCATCCGCGCTTCCTTCACACTTTCAACCCATGCCATTCCTTTGACCTCAGGTACCACAGGGTAAAGCCCAACATGACCAGCCAGTAGAAAATCTCCGCCGTCCAGGCCCAGGGCAGGCCTCCATTGGTATAATTGACCTCGATGTAAATATAGGCCAGGTATCCCAGGGTGCACCAGGCCTGTATCTTGAGGCCGTAATAGGTCGCGCCGGTGCCGGCCAGCCCATTGAAAAAAACACTCCCGATGGAGAATACGCTGAGGATAGCGGCCAGGACATAGAAGATGGGCTGGGCGTCCGTGATCAGGGACATATCCTCCGAACCGAGCAGGGGATAGAGGATTTCATGTGGAAAGAGTACCACCGGCAGGGTGAGCAGCATGGTTGTCAACCAGGCTATCTTTGCCGTCTTCCAGGTGATGGGAACCACCGCCTGCCGCTTTTGCTGGCCTATGAAATTGCTGACCAGGGTGTTGACGCCTGAGGCAAAACCCCAGGTCGGGATGGACAAAACCAGATAAACCATACGTACCAGGTTGGTGATGGC
>CAZAXA010000178.1:0-11149 GCA_964488965.1 uncultured Phaeodactylibacter sp.
GATTGGGTTGGTTGATTGGTTGATTGGGTTTCCTCAATCAACTCCCCGTCCTAGTACCTCGGCCGGGTAAAAATTAACCTGATCAACAACACTACTCCCTCAGGTCTTCGACATGATAACCCGGATACTTCGCCTTATCGAAAGTAAAATGGCCGGCGGCGAAGGCCTTGTTGGGGTACAGCTTGTCGATAGTAAGCTTGTAGCGGGAGCCGTCTTTGGCGAAGGCTTCCACGCTGATGATATCTTTGGTGGCCTTGTTGACGTTCATGCGCAGCTTGCTGTAGTCGGCGTTGCGGTCCAGCGGCTTGAACTCGATCTGCTGCACGATGCGGCTGCCGTCCTTGTATTCATTGGTGATGTAGTAGGCGAAGTCGCCCTTGTCGTAAAAATTCAGCATGGCGTCGGGAGAAAGGATGGCGCCGTCCATCTCCCCTTCTTCCGGCATATCGCTGATCTGCACTTCCTTGTTGTAGGACAGGATCATCCACAAGGTGGCGCCGTCGGAGATGACCGACTGGCTGCCCATTTCCACGCGGTACTTTTTGCCCTGCTGGGCCAGGCTGCCCTTCTGGGTTTCGGTAGGCTCGTCGGCCAGGGTAATGTCCAGGGTAAAATCGGCGCCCAGGGATTTGTAACTCAGGAAGCGCTTGCGGATTTCCTCCAGAATGGCCTTGGCCCTGGGGTCGGATTCTTCAGCAGTCGCCAGGTTGCCGGTTTGGGCAAAGGAACCGGCAACCAAAGTGGAGAGCATCAGTACAACGAGTAATTTCTTCATGCTTTTGGTCATTTGTTTTGTATCTGTCCTTTCAACGGGTTCAGGACGCAGAATATTGACCGGGGAACAAGGCTGGAGAGGTTAAAGTTTTTTTAAAGCGCTCTTCTGCGCCGCCGCAGATGGCCCCTTCCTTCACAACGAGCCCATCCGGCCACGTTGTTAAAATTTTAAAAAAAACATATAATACGCAAAATTATTTCCCAAATAACAACAATAAAGGAACTTTTGTTTGGCGGAACTGGTTTGTGGTGAATAATTCAAGTACCCAAAGGCCGAAGCTCTAAACCTGGCGCTCGGCTGTTTTTTTTTAATCCTGAAAACGGGCACAACTATGAGCAAGATTTTTCAAGACACCCTGGAAGGGCTGGCATTGGGGCAAAGCCGGCATTTTCGCAACCTGAGCGTCTTTCCCATTTTTCATCAAAACGGCGAGGGGCCGGCCTATCTGAGCCTGAAGGAGGCGTTGGAGCAGGGCTTCCTGGAAGTAGCAGAAGTCAGCGAAGGCGGCAGCGTTCCGCAGTTAAAGGCCATCAACAAGGGCGAATTGCCCATACTATTGGTCGACGGCGAGGAAATGGAGGGCGCCAGGCAGAACCGTATTGTCAATACCTCGCTGCTGCTGGAGGCCCATTCGGAAAACCTCATACCGGTGAGCTGCACCGAGAGCGGGCGCTGGAGCTATTCCAGCCGCTATTTCAGCGACTCCGGGCTGGTCATGTCTTCCCGCGCCCGCTACCGGAAGGCCTCCCGCCTCTACGCTTCCCTGAAGGCCAACCTCGGCTACGACGCCAGGCAGAGCGAGGTCTGGCAGGATATCGAAGAGGTGCACCGCCGCAGCGGCAGCCACGCTTCCCGCACCCGCGCCATGAAGGATGCCTTTCTTCAGCGGGAAAAGGATATGCAGGCTTTCCTGGATGCCTTCCCGCTGCAGCCCGGCCAGAAGGGCATGCTGCTGTTCCTGAACGGAGAACTGATGGGGATGGACTACATTTCCCGGGCCGGGGCTTACGCCCGGCTGCATGAGAAACTGATCAAGAGCCACGCCATCGAAGCGCTGGCCGAGGAAGAGGAGCATGATGACGACAACACCCCGCTGGAAGTCAGGGCCACCAATTTCCTCAGCGCGCTGCGGAAGATGGAGGTCGAAAAGCGCCAGCCGCCGGTAGGCCTGGGCGCCGATTGCCGCTTCGAGCAAACAGGCGCCGCCGGCGCGGCCCTGGAGTATGCCGGCGCCATCGTCCACCTCACCGCTTTCAACAGGAGCGCTCTCGGCGATATGGAAGCCGGCCACAACCGCCTGGCCCGCGACGAAGAGCGCCTGGCCCGCCATTGGGTATTACGGCGCCGCCTCTTTGAAGAGGCGCTGTGGCGCAGCGCCACGCCGTCGGCGGAAAAGGCGCCGGGTTAGCATCTAATAGAACGCGGATGCCACGGTTTTTGAGAATCCGGGCAGGCCTGTAACCAATGGCCTATCCGTGAAAATTCGCCAAATCCGCGTCATCCGCGTTCCATTTACCGCAATTTTCATCGTCCGATCACTATCTTCCCGCTTCCCACAGGCTCGCCATCCGCCAGGACAGTGAAGAAATACAGCCCGCCCGGCAGCCCTTCCCGGCGGAAGGCCAGCTTTGAGCCCCGGAATGCTTCCTGCCGAACCGGCCGGCCCTGTCCGTCATAAAGCAGGAACATAGCGTCTCCAACCTTCCTTCCTTTCAGCTCGATCGTACTTTCCTCCCGGAACGGGTTGGGATAGGCCTGTATCCGGACGCCTTCCGGCAGCCCTTCTTCCTGGATATCGCTGATGATGAAGTTCTCGCCCAGGGTGGTCAGCGTGGTGTTGGTAACCACCGGTTCGTTAAAGTCAAAATAAATGCCGGCCCGGTTCTCGATAACACTGCCCAGGGCGGCATCCGCCACATGGCGGGCAGAGAACTTCACAAAACCCTGGGAAGCCTCCAGGTTGGTGGCGCTGTCGGGCAGCATGATGTCGTCGAAACGGAATTCCAGGATACCGCCCCCGTAGATGCGGTAGCGGTAATCGTGGCTGGCAGCGCCGGGGCGGATGCTCTTCACGTCGAGCAGTTCCGAAAGGGTATCGCGGATAATCACGGTGAAGGCCGTGTCGGTGCCCGTGTTCTGAAAGCGCAGGAGGTATTCCAGTTCGGCGCCGGGCCGCACGAAATGCTCCTCGCCGTAGCCACGGGGGAAAACCTGTTTATCGTTGGGGTCATAGGCGCCGATGTTCTCCCGGCAGTCGATGTCGGTGAAAGGGCCGCCGTCGTTGTTGGAGAAGATCGTCACGAAGCCGGGGTTGACGCCGTTACAGCCTTCCAGGGCGGCGCTGGCGTAGGGGCTGCCCAGCAGGGCGGGGAACCCCGGCGCCTGCTCTGCCTCCAGGCGGTAAGTGGCATTGGCATTGACGTGGATGTTCACCTGCCGGGTTCCGCCCTCGCTCAGCTGGAAGGGCGCCTGCATGAGCATGATATTATCCTCGGTGACGATGTAGTGCTGCTGCATTTCCATAGCGGCGCCGAGGTTTTCGATGAGGAAGCTGACGGAGTCGCCGGCACACTGCCCGGAAACGCGGAGCACCGGCCCCGGCCAGAGGGTATCCAGGCAGGTGCTGTCCGGAAAGATGTGGGCTTCCGTACAGTGGGTTTGCCCCAGGACGGCGTCGCAGCTCACATCTGCATGTATGTAAAAACTACCGCACTCATTGGGGTTGACGATGCCCAGGCCAAAGGTATAGGTTTGGCCGTCCTGCTGGGTGAAAGGAATGCTGCTGCTGTTGTAGGCAAGGAAAGGGTCGAGGGTGACGTCAACGGAAGCGTTCACGGCAGGGGCAGTACCGCGGTTGCAATACTGCACCGTATAGGTTGAGGGAAAGCAGCGCCTCAGGAAGGCCGCTGAGATGTCTACCTCCATCAGAGGGCAGCTCACGTCTGCCTGGGCGGGAATGTCCAGCGTCTCGCTGCTGAAAGGCGCCGGCAGGACGGCCGTATAGCTGTCCTGGCAGGAAGACCAGTAAACGGAAGGCCCCGCGACGGCGACGGTATAAGAACCGGAATCCAGCGCCATTTCATAGCGGCCGTCCGGCCCGGAGGTGGCATAGAAGTTCTGGCCCCCTTCAGTGGCGGTGATGAGCCACCCTTCCAGCGGGGCCTCTCCGTTGTCGGCACAGTCCATGTTTTCATCCAGGAAGACGACGCCTTCCAGCGTACAGGTGTACACATAACCTTCGCTGTTGGCCTTGATGAGCAGGGCGTTCTGGGCGTAGGGCCAGCTATTGGAATACTGCACCCTGCCGGCGATGGCGTAACCGCCGTCGGCAGTATGGATAAGTTCGCTGGAATAGTTGTCCAGGCCGTAGGGGATTTCCCGCCGCCAGATCACATTTTCGGCTTCGGCATCCAGTTTGGAAAGGGTGATGAGGAAATCGGCATTATTGGGGGTCCGGCCCACCTGGCCGGTAACGGCGAGCTCTCCCTGGGCATTGGCCTGAATGTCCCCTAAGTGATCATTCACCGGGGCGTTTTTTTCCCAGATGAGGCCGCCATTGGCGCCCAGCTTAATAACCCTGGACCCTGCCACGGAAAAAAAGGAGCCCGGTGAAACGGCAAAGTAAAAGTTGCCGTCAGCGGCCCGGGTAGCGCCGTTAACCTGTTCGGTAGGGCCTAAAGGATGAGTGTAAAGGGCCAGCTCATTGCCCAGCTCATCAATCCGGAGCAGGAACAAGGCGGTAGGATAAGGAAATATGGTGGGGTGCGGGTAAATCCAGTAGCCGGCGACGGCATAACCCCCGGAAGGCAGGGGCATCAATGCTTCCACCGTGTAGGAGAGTGTGTCCCCGCCATAGGTGTGCCGCCAGATTTCGTTGCCGGCCGCATCGGTTTTTACGATAAAAATATTGTTGAAACCGAGGGCGTTGGATTCGCCCACAGCCAGGAGGCCGCCGTCGGCCGTTTCGACAACTTGCTTGCCGATGTTGTACTCCAGGGAATCGGTGACACCGGGATAATCTTCGAAAAACTCCCGTTGCCAGAGGATATTTCCGGCGGCATCGGTTTTGGCCAGCAACAGGGTGGGCTTATCGTCAAAATTGACGGGTTGCCGTTGGCCGGTAATGGCAAAGCCCCCGCCGGAAACAAGGGCTATATCTTGGCCGTGTCCAAATTCGACATCGGGAAATACGGTATGCCAGAGCGTATTGCCATCGGCATCGGTGCGCCAGATATGGGGGGTAGCCCCCGCCCACTGCCCGGTGACGGCAAAACCGCCATCCGGGGTTTGCACTACCGCATTACCGTTGTTTGAATCCCCGTTGCCGATTTCCCTTATCCAGCCCTGGGTTGTTCCGCTCAGGCTGAGCGCCAGTGTGAGGGCCAATGTAAGCAGGCTTTTCCAATTCATAGGTGTTATTTTCTTCATGTTCATAGTATAAACTGATACGCTACAAAAGTGGGCATTAATTCGTGGCGGAGAAAAGACAAAATTTGAATTTTATCAAAGAAAAAAGTTTTAAAATACCTAAAATTAAAGCCTTTAAAGCCTTTTTATCAAAAAAATGCAGACCAGCACTCTACTCCAATTGCTTCGGGCCATGCCTGTTTGCCGGCGCAACCGGCTCCGCAAGTTCCTGCAATCGCCCTATCACAACCAGCGCGAAGATGTGCTGGCCTTGTTCGAGCACATCAACCGGCATCTCGACGGCAGCCTGGAGCTCCTTTCCAAAGAGCCTGTTTTCCATGCCGTTTATCCCGGCCGGGCCTATGACGAGCAGCAACTGCGGTATCTGATGAGCTTCCTGCTTAAAGCGGTAGAGCAGTTTTTCGTCGCCGAACAGTTGAAAACGGAAGTGTTGCCGGAACAACGCCTGCTGCTGAAGGCTTACAGGGAGGCCGCAGGGCCCAAGAGCTTTCAGAAGGCGCTGCGACGGGCCCGGCAGCTGCAGGAGCGGGCTGAACGGGGGGAGCTTTTTTACCACGACAGCTTTGCCATAGAACGGGAGGAGTACCTTTTCCGCGCCGGGCGCAAGCGGGACGCGCCCAGCCAGTTGCCCCGCCTCAACGCCGCCCTCGACGAAGCTTTCCTCATCAGCCGCCTCAAGCAGAGCTGCCTGCTGTCGGCCCATCAGGCGGTCTTCCGGGAAGAGGAAGAAGGCTCCGGCCTGCTGCCCCTGCTGATGAATTACCTGGCAGGCAGCAGCCATCTGGAAAACCCCCTCCTGGCGGCCTATTATTTTTACCTGAAAGCGGTGGAAGCGCCCGCAGAGCCCGCCTACTATCAGGCGCTCAAGGAATTGATCCTGCCCGATGCCCTGCCTTCCGAAGAACGCCGCCCCCTCTTCCTGCTGGCCATCAACTACGGCATCCGGCAGTTCAACGACGGGCAGGAAACTTACCTGCAGGAGCTGTTCGAACTGTACCGCACCGGCCTGGCCGGGGGGTTGCTGCTGCCGGAAGGCCGGCTCAGCCGCTTTGCCTTCAAGAACATCACCGCCATCGCCCTGCGGCTCCGGCAGTTCGCGTGGACGGAACGCTTCATCGGGGAATACCGGCAGTGCCTCCCGCCCCGCCACCGGGAGAACTACGTCCACTACTGCCTCTCCAAGCTCCGCTTCGAACAGGGCCGCCTCGGGGAGGCTATGGAGCGCCTGCGGCAGGTGGAATACGAAGACCTCTTCCTCAGTATCGACGCCAAGATCATGCTCATGAAAAACTAATACGAACTGAGGGAGTACGACGCACTCGATTCCTTCCTGCGCAGCTTCGAGCGCTTCCTGCGCCGGCATAAGGAGCTGACCTACCACCGGGAGAATTACCTCAATATCATCTACTTCACCCGTAAACTGCTGGAGGTGAACCCCTTCGACAAGGAGGCGCGGGCTGCCCTGCGCCGGGAAGTGGAAGCGGCGGGGACGCTGACGGAGAGGGGATGGTTGTTGGAAAGGGTGTAGGGGCTTCTGGGTTTATGGGGTTTATCAGAAATGTTTTTTGTATTTTTCTTCACTGCTAAAAAATATCGAACCATGCGCAGAGTCCAACTTTACATCGCCGCCAGCCTCGACGGCTACATCGCCCGGGCAGACGGGGGCATCGACTGGCTTTCCATCGTGGATAAAAAAGGAGAAGATTATGGTTACGGCGAGTTCATCGCTTCCATAGACGCCACGCTCATGGGGTATAAAACCTACGAGCAGGTGCTTTCCTTCGGCGGGGAATTTCCCTACAAGGGCCAGCAGAACTATGTATTCTCCCGGCAGGAGCGCCCCGATGGCGGCAATCCGGTACATATCGTCAATGAAAATCCGGCGGCCTTCGTAAAAGGGCTCAAAGCGCAATCCGGCGGCAATATCTGGCTCATCGGCGGCGGGCAGATCAATACCATCCTGCTCAACGCGGGCCTGATCGATGAAATGATCCTCTCTATCATTCCTGTTGTGCTGGGAGGAGGCATTCCGCTCTTCGACGGGCAACCCAAAACGGCGAAGTGGAGGCTGACAGAACACCATGCCTTCGATACGGGGCTGGTGCAGTTGAGGTATAACCGGCAGGAGTAGAATATTTATTATTCTGCGAAGCAACAGAGGCCATGATAAAAAAGAAGGGCCGGATGGTTGTTCGTTGGCTGCTGCAACACAGTTGAACTCACAAGCGCACCGCCACCCCCCGGCCCCACAGGTACTGCTTCAGGGCCATAATCCCGATCTCCCGGAAGTGGAAGATGCTGGCGGCCAGCCCTGCGTCGGCCTTGCCTTCTGTGAAGACGTCATAAAAATGCTCCATCGTTCCCGCGCCGCCGGAGGCGATGACCGGAATGGAGAGGGATTCCGACACCCGGGCGGTGATCTCGTTGGCGAAGCCGTTCCTGGCGCCGTCGTGGCCCATGGAAGTGAAGAGGATTTCGCCGGCGCCGCGGCTTTCCGCCTCTTTCACCCAGTCCAGCAGGCGGATGCCCGTCGGTATGCGCCCGCCGCTGAGGTGCAGGCGCCAGTCGCCGTTCATCAGTTTGGCGTCGGCTGCCACGACGACGAACTGGCTGCCGAAGTTCTTCGCCAGCTCGTCGATCAACTCAGGGCGCCGTACCGCCGCGGAATTGACGGAGATTTTATCCGCTCCGGAAGACAGGAGCACATCTACATCTTCCAGCGAGCCGATCCCCCCGCCAATGGTGAAGGGGATGCTGAGGTGGCGGGCGATATCCCTGGCCAGGGCGGCCAGCGTCTTGCGCCGCTCGTGGGTGGCGGTGATGTCCAGGAAGACCAGCTCGTCGGCGCCTTGTTCGCTGTACAGGGCGCCCAGCTCCACCGGGTCGCCGGCGTCGATGAGGTTGACGAAATTGACGCCCTTGACGGTGCGGCCGTCCTTGATGTCCAGGCAGGGAATGATGCGTTTGGCTAACATTGCTTCAAAAATTCCTGATGAAGATGCAAAAATAGCATTAATGCTGCTTTGAGATTCTATCATTGCAAAAGAGGAAAACCACGGAAATTTATATTCCCCTTTCTCACAGAACGAAAGCACTATTGTCCGGCTTTTATACTGACGCATGGCTGGTTTTGTCATTTCAAAACCAGCCTGGTCAGTATATACTGGCCTCGCAGGTTTTGTGGAACACAAAACCATGCGTGCGCCAGTATAACGGCCTGCCGTATTCCATTTGGGCCATTCAGTAGGCCAGCCGCCCTTTTTACATAACCAAAAAGGGCTTGCGCTCATTCCGCTCCTTTTTCCGGCTTGAATGATTTAATTTAAAGGACTGAATAACGATAAAAAGAAAACGCTCTTATGACAAAGCACTTCGCCTTTCTCTCCTTATTCTTGTTGCCGGGTATGTTTTCCTATACCCAGGATTGTACCATCCCGGCTGCCAGGCAAAGCCTGAACGGCAATAACATCCGCACCCTCATCACCGGCGGAGGCAGCCTGTTCTTCGACGGCAACGGCGCCAGTTTCCAGGTTCCCGTACCCGATCCCCTGCATACCATCTTTGCCCAGGGGCTGTGGCTGGGCGCCGTCGACCCTGCGGGCAACCTGAAAGTGGCGGCTCAAACCTACGGCCTGTCCGACGATTATACCGACTACTTTGCCGGCCCGCTCGACGAGATGGGCGCCGCCAACAGTGAAAGCTGCCGGCAATGGGACCGCGCCTGGAATGTCTTCCGCTACCAGGTGGAGGCACACCGGCAGGACTTTGCCGACAACGGCGCCATCGACAACCCCATCGCGGAGATCATGGGCTGGCCGGGAAAGGGCAACCCTTTCTTCTCCAACATCTATGGCTTCGATCTGCCCAGCGCCAGCCAGGGCCTGGCGCCTTTCTTCGACCAGGACGGCGACGGATCGTACAATCCCATGGCGGGCGACTATCCCATGCCTCCCCGCACGGCCGTCATTCCCGAGCAAATAGCCTGGACCATCTTCAACGATGCCGGCAATATCCATTCCGAATCACAGGGCGAGCCCTTGCAGGTGGAAGTACAGCTCGCCGCCTGGGCTTATCAGTGTGCGGACAACCCGCAACTGAACAATACCATTTTTACCTCCTATAAGGTGATCAACCGGGGCTTTGAGTTGCTGGACTCCCTTCACCTCGGCCTGTGGGTGGATTTCGACCTGGGCTGCTTTACGGACGACTTCGTGGGCAGCGCGCCGGCCCTGAATACAGCCTTCGTTTACAACCAGGACAATGAGGATGACGTCAATTGCGGCTTCGGCGTCACCGGCTACGGGGAGAACCCGCCGGTACAGGCCGTCACGGTGCTGAACAAGGCGCTTGCTTACATGATGTACTACAATAATGGCTCTATCGATGTCCCTTTCTTTTCCGTCGACCCCGTTACCAGCCTGGAGTATTACCGTTATCTCACCGGCCGCTGGCGGGATGGGGCCCCGCTCAGCTTCGGCGGCATCGGTTATGACCCTACCGGCACGAACCCGCCCACCAATTTCGCCTTTCCCGGCGACCCTAACGACCCTTCCCAATGGTCGGCCTTCAGCGAAGGGCTGCCTTTTGCCGACCAGCGGGTAGTCAGCGTAGTACGCCTCGAAGCCCTGCCTCCCGGCGCCCTGGAGGAGGTGGATGTCGCTTATTCCTACTTCCGGGAAGAAGATGCCGATCACCTGGGCAATGTCACCGCCATGTATGCCGGCATCGAGAACCTGCAGGCCTGGTACGACGGCCGGTTTGAGGACATCTGCGGCCAGGCCGCCATCTGCGCAACGGACTGCATCTGGGCCGGCGACGCCAACGCCGACGGCATCGCCAACCACTGCGACCTGCTGGCCCTGGCCCTGGCGGCAGGCGCCCAGGGGCCGACCCGTTCCGGCCCCTACAACTGGTCGCCGCAGAACGGCGCCGACTGGCCCGAAAGCCAGGGCAACGGCGCCAACCACAAACACCTCGACGCCGACGGCAACGGCGCGGCGGCCATTGAAGATTTCCTGCTCACCGCCCTGCATTACAACCTTACGCGCCCCGATTACCAGGCGCCGCCGGCCGTGTACCGGGAGGGGCCTGAACTGCTGTTCGACGCCGTCCCCTCCCAGTTTGACTTCAACAACCTCAGCGCCGGGCAGAGCACCAACCTGGGGCGGGTGCGGCTGACGGCAGACATCCCGGGCCTCTACGCCCTGGCCTTCTCGCTGGAATACGATACGGCCTACTTTGACTACATCCGCGGCCTTCAGTCCGGCTTCAACCTCAACGCCCGGGAATTCGCTACCGGCGCGGCACAGCCGGGCGCCCCCGGCCGGTTCGACTACGCCGTCGCGGCCACCAACGGCGCCGTACCGGCAGGCCTGCTTGGCCTCCTGGAGATCAAGGTCAGGGACGCCTTCGCCCACCCCCTTCCAGCCGATACCTCCCTGATCCGCTTCCGGGACATCAAGGCCGTGCGCAGCGACGGCACGGAGATAGAGATCGGGGGCAATACGGTGGCGGCGCGCTTCCAGGGGATCATTGTGGCTGCCGAAGAACCGCCGGCCCCGCAGGATATCCTCCTCTTCCCCAACCCCGCTTCCGGCCGGCTGGAGCTGCGCTTCCCCGGCCGGCAACTGGGCCGCCTGGAAATATTCGATGCCTCCGGAAGGCGGGTTTGGCGGCAGGAGGGATTGTTCAGCGATGCCGCCAACCTCAACCTGGAGCAACTGCAGGGAGGCGTTTACTTTGTAAAGCTGTGGCTGGGAAAAGATGTCATAGTGCGGCGCCTGCTCCTCGTGCCGCGATCATCCTGACCGCAGGGCAACTGGCCCTCATGCCCCGGCCATCCCGCCTTCGCAGGCAGCAGGAATCCTGCAAAGGGGGGCAGTACACCAGCAATTCTCGGTTTAGAATAATTTTTGGCCTTGGTTGATGTGCCGTTAGGCACAAAAT
>CAZAXA010000179.1:0-11143 GCA_964488965.1 uncultured Phaeodactylibacter sp.
GTCCCAGTTGCCGGAGAGGACATCGAAGGCGATGTACCTGAGGTAGCTGTCGACGTTGAATACCTGCTCCAGCTCGCAGGGCAGTTCTTCCAGCGGGGTATTGTTCAGCAGGTCGATGAAGCGGGCCAGGTCCGAATAATCGTCCTCTTCCTCATTGATGTGCAGTTCATAAGCGCGCCGGCCGCCACTGACGAACTTGTACAGATCAGGATCGTTGCCCAGATAAACCAGGTCGGCGGGCCAGAGGCATTTGTAGAGGTTGCCGTCCTTATTTCCGAAGCGGGAGCCGGCGAATTCCTCGTCGATGTGTTCCACATTGGCGTATAAGCCGTAGTTCTCGCCGTTGACGTACAGCTCTACGTGGTTGGCGCGGGGGGCGGGCGCCCCCATATTGCGCAGCATATCCCAGCAGATTCTGGAGCGGCACAGGCTGGGGTCATTGTGCTCGCCGTTGATGTTGAGTTTCTCCACGCCCTGCCACTGCCTGCCCGATTCGTAGGTATTGAAGGATACTTTGAAGGACTTCTTGGCGGCAAAGCGGGAGGTATTGCCCCGCAGGCGGAAGCCGATATTTTCCACCGTATCGCGCAGGCTGCCGTTATCGAACATGAAGGTGGCGTGCCAGTGGTAGTCGCTGTTCTCGTTGCCCGGCGCCAGCATGACGGCCAGGCTGTCGGGCGGCAGGAAGATGTCGATCCGCGGAACGACGTCGTCGCGGTAAATTTCGCCGGGCGCAGGGAAGGGATTCTGGGCGGAGGCGAGGCTGCAGAACAGGAAGAACAGAGGGAGCAGCGCTTTTATTTTCAGGAAGGACAGGAGGTGTGGAGGGGTTGGGAAATGTTTCATGTCTGTTTTTTTTGTGGAACACTAAAGGTAAGAGATAATGAGAGATTTTCCGGAAATTTGAACATACTCTACACTCTAATACAGCGGCTAAAGCCGCCGACGTAATGAAAGCAGCTATTTACGAACAATTTCAGGGGCCTATTCAAATCAGGCAGGTTCCGGATCCGGAAGCGGAGCCGGGCGGTGTCATCATCCGGGTGAAGGCCACGGGGCTGTGCCGCAGCGACTGGCACGGCTGGATGGGCCACGATGCCGACGTTCGCCTGCCCCATGTGCCGGGCCACGAGCTGGCCGGCGTGGTGGAAGAAGCAGGCCGGGGCGTGCGCAACTGGCGGCGGGGCGACCGCGTCACCCTGCCCTTCTGCCTGGGGTGCGGCCACTGCCCGCAGTGCCGCTCCGGCAACCAGCAAATCTGCGGCAACTACTATCAGCCGGGCTTTACCGGCTGGGGTTCTTTTGCGGAGTACGTCCGGATACCCTATGCCGATCACAACCTGGTGCGGCTGCCGGACGAGATGGCATTCACCACGGCCGCCGTGCTGGGCTGCCGTTTTATCACCTCCTACCGGGGCATCGCAGCGCAGGGTAGGCTGCAGGGCGGCGAGTGGGCGGCGGTACACGGCTGCGGCGGGGTAGGCCTGTCGGCCGTTATGATTGCGGCGGCGCTGGGGGGCAGTGTGGTTGCAGTAGATATCGACCCGGAGAAATTGGCACTGGCGCAGGAACTCGGGGCAGTGGCGGCCCTCAATGCCCGTGAGGTGGAGGACGTTCCCGCCGCCATACGGGAGATCACCGGCGGCGGCGCGCAGCTCTCCATCGATGCCCTGGGCAGCCGGGAAACCTGCCGGAATTCCATTCTCTGCCTGGCCTGGCAGGGGCGCCACGTACAGATCGGGCTGATGGCCGGGCCCGAGGCCAACCCGGCAATTCCCATGCACGTGGTGATCGCCGGAGAGCTGAAAATACTGGGCAGCCACGGTATGCAGGCACATCAGTACCCGGGCATGCTGCGGCTGATCCATTCCGGGAAGCTCCGGCCGGAGCGGATGATCGGAAAGCAGGTAGGCCTGGAGGAAGCCGTACAGGAACTGATGGCTATGGATACGTTTCGGGGAGTGGGAGTAACGGTGGCGGCGCCGTAGTGTTCACTGCCCCTTTTCGTCCTGCGTATCGCCTTCTTCCCTGGCTTTGAGCTTTTGGGCATTTTCTCTGATTAAAGCCTCCTCATTCTCGTAGAAAGAGTCGATGTATTTGATGGCTTTTGTACGCTCCGCAAGGGATAGCATCCTGAAGTTTTTGATGATGGTGCGGAGATGAAAGTGGTAGCGCCTGAAATGCTCCAACGTTTTCTGCAACTGTTCCTCTTCCGCGACATGGCCCATGAAGACACGCTGGCGCACATTGGAAAGGCCATATTTGGCGTTGGGCACGGCATAAGGAGCATTGACAAGCCCGGAAAAATCAAAATCGTAAGGAACGGGGATAAGGCCGCCTCCATCGTCAGGGCGGATAAGCTTGACATTTCGGAGCATGACGAAATCCCAGTCATCGTTGCCGATCATATACTGGAAGACTGACAGAAGGTTTTCTTCTGCCGTGGCGAAGGATTCCGGCGGTTGGTTCAGGCCTTCAAATTCAACGCCCCCCAGGCGGTGAGCCAGCTCGTCAGTCTCTTCGATCAGGATGCTGTAGTTTTTAATCTTTTTATACTTGCCTTTGGTATCCAGGTAAGTGATCCGTGCCAGTTGCACGCGGTAGCTTTTGGGGTTCAGCTGGTTGTAGAGCCTGTATGCCAGATATTCTTTCAAAACACAATCTTTCCCCTCTTTTCCTTCCAGGCAATGGGTGACGACTTTCATTTTATCGTATTCGGGGTTCAGCCCCCGTTCTTCCAGCTGGCTCTTGGCGAAATTCAGCCGGAGAGGAGGGAATGTACAAATACGGCGGCGGTAATTGCCCCGGGGAACCGCCTCCACTTCCCACTGTGTTTCCACCCCCTTTTTTTCAGTGACATATAGTTCAGCCGGCTGGTATTCTTCCCGTCGCCGGTTGTTGATCAACTCGTCCATATCGGTACTGAGGGTAAGCTCTATCAACTGGCCGCTCCGGCTGAGGCGGCTGAAAATGCTCTCTGCCGGCTGTGCCCTGGCCCAGGCGGAAGGAACGCTGACAAATACGGATAGCGCAAAAAGCCCCCAAAGAGGAAGAACATTATCAAAAACAGGATACCGGCTTTTCATGAATTTCACGTCTTTACTGAAAAAAGTTATGTTGATACTTTACATCCCCTAATTATTTGCGCTTTCCATCCGTTTTCCGGCAATTTCAGCGGACAATTGCCGCTGGCTTTTTTTCTGAAAAAAACCCTCCAGATACTTGACTGTTTCCTTTCGTTCCGAACGGCCGAATTCTTTAAAATTTTCGACCATCAGAAGGATATTGCCCCGTTGATGTTCGAAGCTCTTCAATGTTTCGGAAAGCACTTCCTCTTCTACCGGGAAGCCCAGGAACAACCGCTGGGTCACTTCTGTAAGGCCAAGCTGATAGGGAGGGACAGCGTAAGGCGCATTGACAAAGCCGGAAAAATCAAAGTCATAAGGAACGGGAATGGCCCGGCCGCCCTCCGAAGGCCGGATCAGCTTGACATTCCGCAGCATGGGAATGCTCCAGTCCTCGTTTCCGATCATATACTGAAATACGGACATGGTATTTTCATCAGCCAGCGAAACACTGTCCTGCGAATAGTTCCAGCATTCACATTCCGAGCCTCCGATGCGGTGCGCCAGTTCGTCCGTATCTTCGATCAAAATGCCATACTGTTCTATGTCGTTGTAATTGCCTTTACTGTCAACGTAATTGATCCTGGCCAGGTGGACCCGATAGCTTTCTGTATTGAGCAGGTTGTATATTCTATAGGCGAGGTATTCTTTTAAAAGGTAGCCCTGCGCTTCGCCTTCCTTTTTGCAATGAGTAACCAGTTTGATCTTGTCATATTCTCTGTTCAGGCCCCTCTCGGCCAGGATGGTTTTGGAAAAATTCAGCATGATGGGAGGGAAATCGCAGATACGGCGCCGGTAGTTGCCTCTGGGGATGACATCAACCTCCATTTGGGTTTCCTTACCTCCGCTGGAAATGAAAGACAATATAGCCGGCTGGTACTCTTCCCGCATCCGGTTATTGATCAATTCACCCATGTCTGTTTGCAGCGTCAGTTGAATGACATCCCCCTCTCCGTTCAGGTAATCGAAAATACTTTGTGCTCCCTGCCCTGCCTGTGCCCGAAGCGAGGCCGCAGGAAAATGGAGAAAAAATAAAGGCAGGGCAATGATCCAGGACATGAGCTGCAGTCTTTTTACGGACAAACCATGGTTGGTATTTATTCTTTTCATGCTGACCGGGTTGTATGTGAGTGCTTTAATGAGCATTGGCAAAAGTCCTGATCACCTTTTTGTCATCCTCCAGCAGGTCGAAGAACTTGATCAGGAACCGCCGCAGGGAAGCCGCCGTTTTCTCATCCATCAGTTCAAAGGCTGCACATTGCCGCAGTATCTCCTCTTTTTTGGAGAGGAAAAATTTCGCGGTGTTGAGGGCTTCTTCTTCCGTTATTTCAGATCCTAAAAAGAATCGTTGGTGAACATCTTCGATAGGCAGGGAGGGGGCCGGCACGGCATAATAATTGCCGACAAAACCGGCATAATCGAAATCGTAGGGGGCGACGATTATTCTTTCAAAACCCGGCAGGGCGAGCATTTCCACGTTATGCTTATTGGCCACCGACCAATCTACATTCGCGATCATGTATTGAAAAAAGCACATTTTGAGGTAAGAATCCCGTTCCAGGGCGGATATCCTTACCACGCCCTGTTCAATCACTTTCGCATTCAGCCGGGCGGCCAGTTCTTCTTCATCTTCTACCAGCAGGACGGGAAAGGACGGCTCTTCTTCACCTTCTTCCAGCCTTTCCAGCCGGGCCATTTTGGACTTGACGTGAACGGGGTGGATGAACTCGTAGAGGCGATAGGCCAGCGCCTCTTTCACCAGGCTCTCCTCATACCGGCTTCCCCTTTTGCAGGGCAGCACCAGTTTCAGGCTGTTGACCGGACTAAACCCCAGGGCCTTTAATTGCTTCTTTTTCATTTTGATCTTAACCGGCGGGTAAAAGCAGACTTCCTTGCGGATGTTGCCCCTTGCCCGGAGCTTTACATCCAGCGCTGCCATAGTCCCATCTTCCAGGCGAAGGCTCAAAATGCCGGGCTGGTATTCTTCTTTCATTTTATCGCGTACCAGCAGGCCCCAGTCGGTATCCAGTTTCAGGAGAGGTAGGGAGTCTTCCTGGCTGTACAGGTATTCAAATAAAGAAAGGGATTCGGCTTCCACCGAATCAGTCTCCGTGTTCTGGGCAGGCAGGAATGTTCCCCACAGCATACCCGACAGGATGAATAACAAGGGTTGAAAATTCCGCATAGTTTTGAGTTTAAAGGTGTCAGCCAAGATCTGAACAGTTGGCCTCTCCAAATTATGGCGCCCCTAATCCGGGGCTTCTGCATTCGCAAATGTCCGGATAACCAACTGTTGATCCTCCAGTATGTCAAAAAATTCAGACAAAAGGTTATGAACGGCGCCCCTTGGCTTTTCTCTAAGCAGGCTAAAGGAGCGGCAATGCCCAAGAATCTGATCCTTCCGGGCAAGAAAGAAGCCGGCGCATTCCATGGCCTCTTCTGCCGTTATCCTTTCGCCTAAAAAATGCCGCTGCGAAACATCATCGATGGGCAGGGTGGAAGCGGGAACGGCATAGGTGGTATTCACCAGGCCTGCATAGTCGAAATCATAGGGGACGGCAACAACCCGCTGGTAGCCGGGCAATTGCAGGAAGTGCAGGTTGTGCCGGTTGGCCACTGACCAGTCGGTATTGGCGATCATATACTGAAAGAAACACATCTTCAGGTAAAAGCCGCGCTCCAGGGCGGCGGCCCTCATTTCGCCCTCTGGCAGCAGGCGGCCGTCCAGGCGGGCGGCCAGTTCTTCTTCTTCTTCGACCAGGAAGGCGTAAAGGCTGTGTTTCTCCTTGTCGTTCTGCCAGCATTGTACCTTTACTATCCTCGTCCGGAAATGCACCGGATAGATCATTTCGTAGAGCTGGTAGGCCAGCGCCTCCCTCAGCAGGCAGTCCTCGTGGCTTGCCCCGGGCTGGCAGGGCAGCACCAGCTTTAGCTTGTACCTTGGATTGAAGCCCAGTTCTATCGATTGCTGCTTTTCCGGTTTGATCTTCAGGGGGGGGAACAGGCACACTTTTTTTCTGGTGTTACCTCTTGCCCTCAGTTCTGCATTCAGCGCCAGTAACTTGCCGTTTGGGGAGCGAAAGCGCAGGACGCCCGGCTGGTACTCCTCTTTTTGTTTGGCACGGATCAGCTGCCCCCAGTCCGTTTCAATCTGCAGCAAGGGCAGGGAATCAGGCTGAAGGTAAAAAAGATCAAACAGCGAAGGGGGATCCCCTTTTTCTATCCCCGGCTCCGCATTTTGCGCCTTTAAGGAAAATGCCGTTTGTAAACCCAGTAATACTATAACGATAATATTAGCATGGAACCGGCTTGCCGCTTGTATCTTCATAGCGGTTCAGTTCTGGTTAACATTTTTTCGGGAAGTGACGAAGGCCTGCCGCACCGCCTCTTCATCCTCCAGCATATCAAAAAAGCCGGAGAGGAACTCCTGTGCGGATTCAAGGGACTTTTCCCGCAGCAGGCCAAAGCCCCTGCATATCTGAAGGAGCTGTTCCTTTTTTGAGCGGTAGTATCCGGCGCATTCCAGGGCCTCTTCCTCAGTCACGTATTTCCCCAGAAAATAACGCTGGGAAACATTATCGATAGGAAGCGTCGAACGGGGGATGGCGTAATCCGTATCGACAAAGCCCGCATAGTCAAAATCATAAGGAATAGCAGCCAGTTTATCGCTTCCGGGCAGCTTCAGGATTTCGAGGTTGTGGCCATTGGGCGCCGACCAGTCGGTATTGGCGATCATATATTGAAAAAAGCACATTTTCACATAGGCGTCTCTTTCCAGGTCGATGGTATTTATCCGTTCCTGTTTGACCCGTTCGGCATTTACGCGGCCGGCAAATTCCTCCTCCTCCTCTACCAGCAAGGCATAGAAGGAATATTTCTCTTTGCCGTTCTGCCACCCCTGCAGTTCAATCAGTTTTGTCCGGTGATGAATGGGCGAAACGGCCTCATACAGTTGGTAGGCCAGGGCCTCTTTCAGCAGGCATTCGGCATTTGATTTCCCGTTCTGGCAGGGCAGGGTCAGTTTCAGTTTGCTATCGGGGCTAAGGCCCAGCTTGCTGATCTGTTTTTTTGTCGGCTTGATCCTGAGAGGGGGAAACAGGCATACTTCCTTGCGAGTGTTGCCCCTGGCCCGGGCCGATACCTCCAGTTCCACAGCATTGCCATCCGGCCCCTGAAAGCTGAGGATGCCGGGCTGGTATTCTTCCTTCAGTTTTTCTTTGATCAGTTGCCCCCAGTCGGTTTCCAGTTTCACCACGGGAGGGGCGCCCTGCTGCCGGTAAAAAAAATCAAAAAGGGAAGGGGCGGCACTGGGCTCGGGTTCTGTGGTTTGTGCCCATAAGGGTGAAAGGGAAAACACGCTGAGCAGCGCTGCTGTCAGCAGGATATTTTTTTCCATTGTACGGGGTTTAGTTAGAGTACATCAATTTTACTTCAGCCTTGTCATTTCTCCATTTAAAGTACCCCTATAAAATTTCTTCTTATGGATGAGCAGCATTTCGCCGTTCTTCCCCAGTTTGATGCTGGAATCGATCCCGATGATCCTGTTGCGGAACAATGGCAGGATTTCCGAAAAGGAAGTATGCCCGACTACAATATGCTTTTTCTTCAGCGTGCGCAGTATTGCCTGCGCCTGTTTTTGGGCAAAGCCTTCATCGAAGTAGCCCCGGTACCAGACCGGCCCTTTCTCAGAGTACAGGAGGTGGAGCAAAGGGTCGGCCAGGATGCTGTCTTCCGGATGCCCGATGATCTTTTCCTGAAAGATGGCGTTCAACTCCCCGAAGGTAAGGTTTTGCTGCAACAGTTCACCGGAGAAACCCGCATGTACGAAAACCGTATTATTGATGGAGATGGCTATAGGCTTGGAGCGCAGCCACCGGCCCAGGTAAGTATCTTCGCCGAACAACTGGCCGTAAGGCCTTTTCATGCCGGCCATTGTGTAGCGGTATTTTTTGTTGACATACCTCAGGTCGCCCTGCATAACCATGATCTCGTGATTACCCAGAAGGTAATGCACTTTTCCGTTGGCCCGTTCCGCTTGTTTTTCCAGCTTGTGGATAAACCAAAGCAGCTCGGTCACCTCATCGCCCCGGTCGAAAATGTCGCCCAGCACAACCAGATGCCCTTCTCCGAACGACCAGTCGCCCGCCTCATCAATGATACGGTGTGCTTTCAGCAAGCTGAGGAGCAGGCCAAACTGGCCATGAATATCGCTGACTGCGGCAATGTTCTTCACACCCTGAAAGTCCGTTATGGGAGAAAGTTCGAAAGGGTCATTGAGGTTAAGACAGGAGGCGTCGAAGGAAGCGGAGGCTTCTTTACCGATTTTCAATGGCCTTACGCCGGTTATGGTATCTTCCTGAAGCCCTCCTTCGGCAAGCCACCGGGCGATGACGTGGCCGTTCTCGAAGAAGATGTAGGGCCCGTCATTGATGACAGGGCCAGCATTCTGGCCATGGCTCTGTGCTTTCAGGGAAAGCGGGAAGGCCAGGGCCCATACTCCGATGCAGGCCAGAAGCGGGAAAATTCTCATGGTCAATTAGTCTGTTGGCCAATTCACAAGCGCTTGTGCGGCATGGCCTGATAAGTTCGCTTCAGCTATAAAATTAAACATATTTCTGCTCTTTGTGCCTTCCAGGCCACTTTTAATGTTCAGTACACCAGGCAATTCCTGTCTTAAAGTGCCGGCAAAGCCCAGCCGTTGTGGTACTCCGTAGAAATGAGCGAGCTGGCCTCTTTGTCATTTTTGAACAGGCCCGTGGCCTCATCCCAGTAGACCTTCCTGCCGGTTTTGAAGGCGATATTGCCCATTTGGGCGTTGATGGCCGCGACACCTCCGGTTTCTATACCACACTTGAGCATTTTAGGGTCGTTGGCGCGTATGGCGTCGACAAAATTCCGGGCGTGGTCCTTTACATAATCGGCATCCCATGGCCTGTCCTGTTTTGGCAGGGCTTCCACCTCGTACTTTCTTAAGCCCTCATCATCCTGTGTTTCCGGGATGATCTCCCAGCCCTGCCGGTTGACGACCAGGGTGGCGTGGTTGCCGATGAAGGCAATGCCCTCGGTGCGCCCGTAGTTGCCGTTGTCGATACCGGTGGCATGTTCCCACAGCATGCTGAAGTCTTCATATTCGAAAATCGCCTGCAGGGTATCGGGCGTCTCCGAGGCATCGTCCGGATAGGCCAGTTTGCCGCCGGAGGCCATGACGGATTTAGGGGCCTTTGCCTGCATGGCGTAGAGAGCGATGTCGATCTCGTGCACACCCCAGTCGGTCTTCAGGCCGCCGGCGTAATCCCAGAACCAGCGGAAGTTGAAATGAAAGCGGTTGGGGGGGCGTTTGGGGGCGGGGCCCAGCCACATGTCATAGTCTACTCCTTCAGGCGGCGCGCTATCAGGCAGGACGGGCACGGGCTTCATCCAGCCCTGGTAGGCCCATGTCTTTACCAGCCGGATTTTGCCCAGTTTGCCGGAACGGACGTAAGCGATGGCGTCTTCATAGTGGGAGCCGCTGCGCTGCCATTGCCCTACCTGGACGATCTTACCATACTTCTTTCCCGCCGCCATCATGATGCGGCACTCCTTGATGGAATTGGCAATGGGTTTTTCCACATAAACGTGCTTGCCGGCCTGAACGGCATTGACCATCATCAGGCAGTGCCAGTGGTCGGGCGTACCGATGATGACGGCGTCGATGTCTTTGTTTTCCAGGAGCTTTCGGTAGTCGCCGTAGAGGAGCGGGCGCCGCCCCTGGATTTTTTCTGTCTCGGCCGCTCGTTCAGCCAGTACATTCTGGTCGACGTCACACAGGGCAATACACTCTACGCCATCGACCATGAAGTGCCGCTTCATGTTGGTCCAGCCCATGCCTTTACAGCCGATGACGGCAATGCCCAGTTTTTCATTCGGGGAGGTCTTCTTTCGGCTGGCGGCAAGGAGTTCGGCAGGCAGCATGCCGGCCAGGCCTATGCCTGCGGCAGCAGCGGACGTTTGTTGGAGGAACCTTCTTCGTTTCATCGTTTTGTTCTTTAATTAGAGTTTATGCTAGTGAATATATTGATTTTCCGGCGGAAAATTCACTTTACATCCACTTTGATGCGTTCCTCGCGGTTGGCCACTTCCCAGGCCGTGTAGAATATCAGCTGGGCGATCCTGGCCATCTTATCGAACTGTATCTTATCGACGGTGTCGGTAGTTCGGTGGTAATCGGCGTGGGTGCCGTTGAAGTAGAAGATGGAGGGGATGCCTCTGCGGGCAAAGTTGTAGTGGTCGGAGCGGTAATAATAGCGGTTGGGGTCGTCTTCGGCGTTGTAGGTATAATCCAGTTCCAGTTTCGTGTAGGTGGCGTTGGCCTGTTCGTTGATCTGGTGGAGTTCGGTACTGAGGCGGTCCGAGCCGATGACGTAGATGTATTCCGGTTTATCCTGGTGCTTGCTATCCACCCGGCCGACCATGTCGACGTTAATATTGGCGATGGTGTTCTCCAGGGGAAAGATGGGGTTGTCTACGTAGTATTGTGAGCCCAGCAGGCCTTTCTCTTCGCCGGATACCAGCATCACCAGTATGCTTCGGCGAGGGCCGGCGCCCTGTTTTTTGGCCTCGGCAAAGGCTTCCGCCACTTCGAGCACGGTGGAGGCGCCTGAGCCGTTGTCGTCGGCCCCGTTGTAGATGGAATTACCCCGGCGGCCCAGGTGGTCATAATGAGCGGTGATGACCAGCAGTTCTTCCTTCAGTTTTTCATCTGTACCTTCGATATAACCCAGCACGTTCTCGCCCAGCACCTGCCTTTGAAATTTGTCCTGCTGAATACTGATCCGGCAGTCGAGGGGCACTGCTTTCGACTTGCCTCGTTTCTGCATATTCTTACGCGCCCGTATCACTTTGTTGTAGCTTTCGCCCAGGATATCTTTTGCCACCTTTGTGGTGAGGAAACAGTTGTTGGCGAAATGCTGCTCCGGCCTTTCCCCTTCGCCGTACTGCATGCCGGTGTTTAGGATGTCTTTGCGGGCCAGGGCTACGTT
>CAZAXA010000180.1:0-11122 GCA_964488965.1 uncultured Phaeodactylibacter sp.
GGCATGGCCACGCCCCGTTGATTCCTGTACGAAGGGAATACAGACAGAGACGTTGAGTTTTTCTCTTTGTGGTAAGCGTCCGGCTTCCGGGGCCGTGAAAAAAACCTGAAAGCCGGTTATTCCACCACCGTCACCTTCAGCATATTGGTGCGGTAGCGGCGGTGGAGCGGCATGCTGGCAGTGTTGATGATGATGTCGCCTGATTTGACCCTGCCTTCCCGCTTCAATATGTCGGTAACATCCTGGATCGTTTCATCCGTAGTAGTGAAGCGGTCGTAGTAAAAACAACGCACCCCCCACACCAGGTTCAGCGTGGCCAGCATGTGCATACGGTCAGAGAAAATGTAAATTTCTTTCTTTGGCCGGTAGCTGGATACCTTAAAGGCCGTATAGCCTGAACTGGTCATGCCGACGATGGCCTTGGCCCCGATCTCCATAGCCGTTTTGCCGGCATTGAAGCAAACGACATCCGACTGGAAAGTCCGCGATTTGGGGTTGGCTACGGGGCGCCGCCCGTCAAAATTAAAAAATTTCTCGGCTTCCTCGATGATCTTGTTCATGGCTTCCACCACCTTCACGGGGTGAAGGCCCACCGAGGTCTCCGCGCTGAGCATCACCGCGTCGGCGCCGTCCAGCACCGCATTGGCCACATCCGTGATCTCGGCCCGCGTCGGGCTGGGGTTGGTGATCATGCTGTCCATCATCTGGGTGGCTACGATCACCGGGCGGGCCCGCTGTATGCAACGGGAAATGATATCCTTCTGTATAAGAGGCAGCCTTTCCATAGGCATCTCGATGCCGAGGTCGCCACGAGCTACCATGATGCCGTTGGAATGCTTGATGATCTTATCAATGCGTTGTACCGCTTCGGGCTTCTCGATCTTGGCAATGATCTTTGCCGGGTGGTTCTTGGCGGCAATGCGCCTGGCCAGGTCTTTTACATCGCGGGAAGACCGGACGAACGAAAGGGCGATCCAGTTGACCGGCTGGGTGAGGATGAAATCCAGGTCGGCCAGGTCTTTTTCCGTAAGGCAGGGCAGGGAAATCCTGGTATTAGGCAGGTTGACGCCCTTGTTGGAGGAAAGCGCCCCCCCGAACAACGTTTTGAGCTTTACCGTATCCTTGCGGTTGGTTTCGATCACTTCGAAGACCAGCTTGCCATCATCGACCAGTACCCGTTCCCCGACTTTCACATCGGTGGCGAATTGCTCGTAACTCATGTAAATCCTCTCCATAGTCCCGAGGCAGGGTTCATTGACCAGGGTGATCACATCGCCGGGCTGGAGCTCCAGGGCATTATCCTTGATCTTGCCGACGCGCAGCTTGGGGCCCTGCAGGTCGGCCAGGATGCCGACGTGCAGGTTATATTTTTCGTTGATGTGGGTGATCTGATTGATCACATCCAAATGGTCTTCATGGGAACCGTGGGAAAAGTTGAGGCGAAAAACATCCACGCCGGCCCTGACGAGCTCCAGCAATTTGGAGTAGGAATTGGAAGCCGGGCCCACAGTAGCAACGATCTTTGTATTCTGATGGTCTACAACTTTCATAGACATTGGTGATTTTAACTGGAGAGGCCCGATTAACTGCCCCGGCCTTAGATTCATTTCCTCTTTTTACCGACAGGCTGCGCTTATACTTTCACTCGCCCGGCCTGCTGATCTTCAAAAATCAGCGAAGCTGTATAATTGAACAGAGCCTCCAGTAAGTGTAAAAATTACAATAATTGTATTGTAAAAGTACAGCTATCTGAAAAATATTCAAATATCCGTTCGGGAAAAGTAAGGGAATTTATTATGAATGGCGCGAAAAGGCCCGTACAGAAAATACCTGGAAGCTGTTTGAACTGCGCAAGGCCCGCCGCAAACCGGATGAAAACGATGCGGCCCAAAGTGCCAGACACCCAATATTATTGGGGCTTTGGGGCGATATATGGGGTAATTTTTTTTTCAAAAACTTTGGTTATCAGGGGAGTTCTGTGTTTCTTTGCATCGCAATCGTAAACCAATAAAGCGAATTCACTATGTCTTCTAGCATTGCAGAAAAGGTAAGTAAGATCATCGTTGACAAGCTTGGCGTCGACGAATCTGAGGTTACTCCGGATGCCAGCTTTACGAACGATCTGGGTGCCGACTCTCTGGACACCGTGGAGCTCATCATGGAATTTGAAAAAGAATTTGACATTTCCATTCCCGACGAGCAGGCAGAGAATATTCAAACCGTTGGCCAGGCCATTGAATACCTCGAAGCTAATTCTGAAAGCAAAGGCCATAAAGATAAAAAGGGTTAATTTTTACCATAATAACTTGACATTAGATGTTCGTTCTGCAAATTAGAGGTATGTACTGCCTCTAATTTGTAGTTTTAAGAGGGCAGCAAAGCCCTTTGCCTCCCAGGCCAATTTGTCTTCGGGAGGGCCTGCAACCGGCAGGCCGAAGGTATTCCAAACAAATTTCCGGATTGACAACAGGCGCCGCCAAGTAAAAATCTGAACGCGAATGAAAAGGGTTGTTGTAACAGGATTAGGGGCCCTAACTCCCATCGGCAACAATATCAAAGCTTACCTCGAAGGCTTGCAAAATGGCGTGAGCGGCGCAAACCCTATCACTCATTTCGACGCTACCAACTTTAAAACACGGTTTGCCTGCGAAATTAAAGGCCTGGATCCGGAACAGTTCGTAGACAGGCGCGAAATACGCCGGATGGACCTCTTTTCCATCTATGGCATCATATCTTCCGATGAGGCTATCGCCGACGCCGGGCTGGGCCCGGAAACGCTGGACCCCGACCGGGCAGGCGTCATATGGGGTTCCGGTATCGGCGGCCTCAAGTCGCTGGAATCTGAGATCGAAGAATTCATTACCGGCAACGGCATCCCAAGGTACAATCCCTTTCTGATCCCCAAAATGATCGTGGATATCGTCGCCGGCCTGGTTTCTATCAAATATGGGTTCCGGGGCGCCAACTTCGCAACCGTCTCGGCCTGCGCCTCCGCTTCCCATGCCATTTCCATAGCTTTTGACTATATCCGGCTGGGACGGCAGGACGTGGTCGTCACAGGCGGGTCAGAGGCCGCCGTGCTCAAGGCCGGGGTAGGAGGCTTCAATGCCATGAAGGCCTTATCTACCCGCAATGAGGACTATAAAACCGCTTCCCGCCCCTTCGACCTCGACCGCGACGGCTTCGTCCTGGGGGAAGGAGCCGGCGCCCTGGTGCTTGAAGAACTGGAACACGCCAAAAAGCGGGGCGCCAGAATATACGCCGAGGTGGTGGGCAGCGGCGCAACCGCAGACGCACACCACATCACTGCGCCCCATCCGGAAGGGCTGGGAGCCAGCAGAGTCATGAAAATCGCAATGGCAGATGCCGGATTGAACCCGGAGGATATCGATTATATCAACGTTCATGGTACTTCAACCCCCCTTGGAGATATCGCCGAGGTAAAGGCCATTCAGCAAGTGTTCGGCCAGGCCGCTTACCAGCTGAATATCAGCTCCACCAAGTCAATGACCGGCCACCTGCTGGGGGCCGCCGGAGCGATCGAGGCCATTGCCGGCGTCCTCAGTATCGTACATGGATTTGTGCCGCCGACCATCAACCACTTTACCGACGACCCCGAGCTGGATGGAAAGCTCAACCTGACCTTCAATGAAGCGCAGGAAAGGAAGGTAAGGGCCGTTCTCAGTAATACGTTCGGCTTCGGCGGGCACAATTCATCATTGATCTTTAAGAAATTTGAAGAATAAACGGCAGCGAACGGCCCGGAATCAAAGGAAACACCTCCTCCAGGCTGCCTGCCGGCTCTCAGCGGTAAAGCGGCAATGCCTTACCCCCCTCCCAAAGGGTTTAGCAGGGTATTACCTCCTTACCTGATGAGCAGCAATTTTTTGGTTCTGAAACACTGGTTAAGCCTGTCCGGGCGGTACGGGTTCTCGCTGTCATGGCGCCGGTACAGCCAGGGAGGCAAGGGTATTGTTCATTGTTAACCTAATTTTATCTACTTTGCTGCGGGTCATACTAAGGATTTATAACTTACACTTTTCTGAAGACAAGGAATTTGCCCGGCGCCTGCGCCAGCTCATTGGCTTCACGCCATCCAACATGAGCATCTTCAGGCTGGCCTTCTCTCATAAGTCCACTTCTTCGGAAAAAGCCTATGCCATTCAGAATAACGAGCGCCTGGAGTATCTCGGCGATGCCGTCCTGGGCACCATAGTGGCAGAATACCTCTTCAAAAAATACCCCAACAGCAATGAGGGGTTCCTCACCAAAATGCGGTCGAAGATCGTTAAGCGAAAATCGCTCAACAAGATCGGCGATAAGATGGGGCTGGATATGCTGCTGTCCGAATACAACCAGACCCGCCTCAGCCGCTCTATGCTGGGCAATGCCGTAGAAGCGCTGGTCGGGGCCGTTTATCTCGAAAAAGGCTACGTGGGAACCAAAAACTTCGTGGTCAACAAAATCCTGCGCAGCTACGTCGATGTGCACGAACTGGAAAGCTACGACGACAACTACAAGAGCCAGCTCCTGGAATGGTGCCAGAAAAACGGCCAGACGGTCAGCTACAAATTGCTGGCCCGCTATAAATTCGAAAAACGCGACCGTTTCAAAGTCGCGGTAATGGTCAATGGCAAAAAACTGGCCACCGCCGACGATTTTAACAAAAAGAGCGCCGAACAGACCGCCTCCGAAAAGGCCATGGTCGCCCTGGGCATACTCGATCCTGAAGATGAAGAGGAGGATTGATCAAAGCCCGAACGGAGAGCCGTCGGTAAATTGTCGGATCGTTCGCCGGCAATGCCCCCAACCATATGACCACATAACCCCCCAACCTCCCGCCCCTTGAACTGGACTTATCAAAAGATAACCTCCCTGGCGCCCAACAGCCTGGAGCTGGATAAAGCCCGAGGCCTCGCTTCTCCCCGCCGCTGGGCAGCGATGGGCAGCGACGGCAACCTGCTCTGGGGGGCCTGCAAAAGCAGTGGCGAACGCGCCTACCATACTGTTGTACACTTTGGCGATGGATCTTTCCGCTGCGACTGCAACAGCCGCTATCACCCCTGTCGCCACATCCTTGCCCTGCTGATGTGTTTTATCCGGAACAGCACGAGCTTCCAGGCAGCCGGGGCGCCCCCGGGCTGGGCACAGCAATTGCTCAAAGAGCCTGCCGTCAAGTTGCCGACAGCAGAGGAAAAGGCCCGCCGGGAGGCCGAACGCGCCCGCCGCTTCGGCCAGCGCCTGGAACTGATGGAACAAGGGGTGCGAGACCTCGAAGAATGGCTGCTCGACCTGGCCCGCCACGGGCTGCATGCCATCGGGGAGCAACCGGCAGGCTTCTGGGACGGCTTCGCCGCCCGGATGGTCGATGCCAAACTGGGGGGCGTCGCCCGCCGAATCCGCAACTTCAAAAGCCTGGCCGGTAAAGAAAACGGCATCGAACTCCTGCTGGAAGAAATGGCCGGCCTTTACCTGCTGGTTCAGGCCTTTCATCAACTGGAGAGCCTGCCCGAAGCCCTGCAGGAGGAAGTGCTGAACGTAGCGGGCATCAACCGGAAAAAGGAAGAAGTGCTGCAACAACCCGGCATCCTGGACTACTGGCTGGCCATAGGGCAGGCCGAAGGGGAAAATGATGAGGACAAGCTCCGTTTCCGCCGCACCTGGTTTCTGGGAGAAAAAACCGGGCGCCTGGCCCTGCTGCTGGATTTCTCCTGGGGGCAAAAGAACTACGATACCCTATGGGTTCCCGGGAGCACCGTAGAGGGAGAACTGTCTTTTTACCCCGGCGCGTACCCCCTGCGGGCCTTATTCCGCCGGCATCAGCCTTCCGGCCGGCCTTTCGAAGGCAACTCCGGCCATGCCGATATCAACGCCTTTGCCCAGGTATATGCCCGTGCCCTGGCCGCCAACCCCTGGATACAGGCCTTCCCCTGCCAGTTGGCAGCGGTATTCCCCGTACAGGAGTCTGGCCGTTTCTGGCTGGCAGATACCGCCGGGAAGAAAATCCCTTTATCGCCGGAAGGCATCGCGCCCTGGAAACTGCTATCCATAAGCCGCGGGCGGCCCCTGCCGGTCTTCGGAGAATGGGACGGGAAGTCGCTCCACCCGCTGTCTGCTACCCGTGATGGCCGGGTGATCCCGTTGCAGGGCACGGAACAGGCATCCCGGGAAACCGGCTCCGATCCATTCCCGAGTTGAAATTGTTATACAAATGACTTTTTACCCGCTCAGAGCTTGTTTGTAGCTCAAAGATCGACCTCCAGACAAGCTCTCAGGCATCTAATTATAAAAATTGATCCTTGGGGTTGTGAAAAATCGATATTGGTGATTATGAAAAAGCTGGTATCCGGCTTGCTTTTCCTGGCTGCTTCCACTTTCCTGAACGCTCAGGAAAACCCTCCGAAACGGCTTACGGCAGAAGTCAACTCCGGCTATGATGAATGGGCGCCGGTAGCTTCGCCGGACGGCAGCACCCTGTACTTTTCCCGCCTCGGGCACCCACAGAATATGGGCGAGGCCGATGCGGCCGATATATGGATAACCTACCGGCGCGCCGGCGGCCAATGGCCCAGGGCAGTCAATGCCGGAGTCCCCCTGAACAGCCGGCAGGCCGAACAGGTGGCCGGTGTTCATGCTTCCGGGAGAAAGCTGTATCTCTACAACCCGGACAACCAAAGCCTCAGCTACAGCAACTGCGAAGGAAGAACATGGCAGCCGCCCCTGCCCATCGCCATTGACAGTTTTAGCCCTGAGGACAAAGCTGCCAGCTTCTCTTTTATGCCTGACGGCAGCGTTATGCTGGCCTCGGTTGAACACAAAGGCAGCCTCGGGGGGAGAGATATTTACTTTTCTTTTGCCGGCAACAACAGCCGCTACGCCCCACTACGCCATCTGGGGCCGGCGCCCAACTCCCCGGCCGATGAAACCGGCCTTTTTCTGGCAGCCGATGGCAAAACCCTCTACTTTTCCTCCGGGCGCCCGGGAGGACGAGGCGGGCAGGACCTCTATCTTACCCGCCGCCTCGATGACAGCTGGTCCAACTGGAGCCCGCCGGCCAATCTCGGGCCGGATATCAATACCGGGGAAGACGACCTCTTCCTCAGCATGCCGGCTTCGGGCCATCCCGTTTATCTCCTGCGCCGGGAAGAGGATGGATCCCTGGATATCTACGAAACCAGCCTTCCCGACAGCCTGCTTCCTGAAGCGGTAGTCCTGCTGGCCGGAACGATAAAAGATGCCGCCACCGGCAAGGTGCTGCCTGAAGCCATACCCCGCCTGCAAACATTGAACGGGCGTGTCGCTCCCGGCGATAACAGCGCCTGGCCCGGCGAAGGCAGGTTTCAGCTCATCCTGCCTCATAACCAGGACTTCATGCTGACGGCAATCCTGAATGGCTACTATCCGGCCAGCGAACGCCTGGAATTATCAGGCCAGATGGCAGAAGAACTGGATCAGGACAACTCCCTGCTCCTTGCTTCGCTCAACCGCGATCCGGCCTATACTCAGCGCAACGCTGATATCATCAACCTCCAACTCCACCTCAGAGCGCTCGATGAAGAAATGATCGCCATCAACGAACAACGAAAGGCGCTGCGGCAGGCCATAACTGCTCACCGGCTGGAAGGCCCCGAATGGAAAGCTCCTTCCGGCCCCGGGCTGGATGCCCTGAAACACCGCTACTACCAATATCAGGCGCAGGATACGATCATACCCGCTTCCTACGAAATCTATCTTCGGGACAGTGCCAAAAGTTTTGAAAGTATAGAACAGGAAGTACGGCAGAACCTGGAGCAGGAACTGGCGCCCGAAGTTGGCCAGGAACTCAGCGCCCTCCTGCTGGAAGAGGTGAAACGCGAACTCGAACCCAGCCTGGGCGAAAAGGAACGCCGGCAGCTTGAACTCAAAGAGGAACTGCTCCGTCAGGAAATAAGCCAGAGTTTTGCCTCACCCGCCGGCAGGCCGGAAAACTGGACGGCCAAAGGCCCTGCCGCCGAAACGGAATGGGAACGCCAGTTGAAAGAAGGCCTCAAAACGGCTATGGCGCCCGCCGTAAGGGAAAGCCTGCGCCAGGAACTCAAAGACGATATACGGGCAGCCCTTCGCAATGACATTTCCTACTGGGCAAAGAAAGAAACACAGGCCGAGCTACAGGCAGAACTGAATGAAAAGCTTCAGCTGCAGATCGAGCAGGAAAAGCGCAGGGCCGCTGCCGCTGCCACTTATGCCGAAAGCGTTGCGCCGCTGGCCCCTCCCTCCGGCCCGAAGCCCGAATATCGGGAGATTCAAAAAGACCTGCTTCTGGCCAGGGCAGAACCGGGCCAGGTTATTCCGTTCCATACGGTGGTTTTTGAACCCGACATGCCCGTGCTGAAGCCCGTTTCTTATGCAGAGCTGTCACAGGCCGTGGAATTTCTCCGCCAAAACGAACACTTTTTGGTGGAAATCGGCGTTCATGCCGCAGGGCAGTTGAGCCACACCAAGGCCCTGAGCCTGACCACTCAGCGCGCCAAGGCAGTTGCCAGCTACCTCGTTACCCATGGCATCGATCCAAACAGGCTGATCCATAAGGGATATGGCAAGTCCTTCCCCATTGCCGATAACAATACCCCGGAAGGGCAGCGCCTGAACCAGCGGGTGGAAATGCGGATACTTGCCAATACCCATTAACCCGGTTTCTATGAAGTTTATTACCGAAAAGCTGATCGAACAGGCAGCGGAAATGCTCCACACCCCGGAAGAAGAACAGGAGAACATTATCCTGGAGATGCGGGCAAAACAGCCCGTCCTGCTTGCCTACTTTTTCTCCGACACTTTCCAGCCTTTCACACAGGAAGAAAGGGAGTACCTGTTTTACCTCACGCTCGTCATCTGGAAGGCCATCGGCCTGAGCGGCCGGGAGATACCTTCTGTAACGGAAGAGCAGCTCGGCCTGGCCGAAGAGGCCAACTGGGAAAAGATGCAGGAAGCCCGTGGTAAAAGCTTCCACGAACGGCTGAACCCCTTTTTCGAAAATTACCCTCAGGAAGACCTGCTGGCCTTCGTGGAAGATGCGCTCGCCGAAGAGGAAGAAGGCCCTCTGGCCACCAAGGAGAGCCGTGAAGCTATGTTCGTCTGCCTGAAATCCGTTATTGACTGCCTGGCGGGAGTGAAGGGGTGAGGCAGTGATTGGCGTTTACCGCTGCATTGCAGCATTTCCCATCCGGAATCCAAGCAGTTTTTTTTATGAGAAAATAGTTTGGCTAACTGGCCGGCTCAGCAAATATTATAGCAAAATTTCCATCTGACCTTTATTATTGCTATTTTTGCATTCATCTTTTTACCGGGAAGAGCCCATTTGTACCGTACCTTAATGGCGCATTCCTGTGGATCACATACACATCCCAACTTGCTAACAAAACCTTCTGTATGAACCAGAAAGTGGAAAAGACCCGATACAGCGATGAAGAGCTGGAGGAATTCAGGTTGCTTATCAGTAAAAAGCTGGACAGGGCGCAGGAACAGTTGGAGTTTTATCTCGAACAAATGTCTGAATTAGCTGACAATCCTGATGCCAAGATCAAGGGGCTCGACGACGGCATCGGAACCCTGGAGAGCGAAAGGCTCACCCAAATGGCGGCCCGCCAGCGCAAGCACATACAGCATCTGGAAAATGCGCTCATCCGCATCCAAAATAAAGCTTATGGAATATGCCGGGTTACCGGCAAGCTTATCTCCAAGGAGCGCCTGCGGGCGGTTCCGCATGCTACCCTGAGCATCGAGGCCAAGCAAAACCGGCCAAACAACAACTGAAAAGGTAAGCCTGGCTAAAAACGAAACAGAGGTTTGAAGAAGTCAAAGATCGTCCTTGCCGTTATATTTCTGGTTCTGCTTATAGACCAATCTCTGAAGATATGGGTAAAGACCAGCATGAACTACGGAGATGAAATCCCCCTCCTGGGGCAGGAATGGGCGCTTATTCATTTTGTGGAAAATAATGGCATGGCCTTTGGCATATCGTTGGGGGGCATGTACGGCAAACTCGCCCTGAGCCTCTTCCGGATCATTGCCGTCGGTTTCCTCGTTTACTACCTCCGCCTGCTGGTGCGTTCCAATGTGAATACCGGCCTGCTGGTAAGTTTCGCCCTGATCCTTGCCGGCGCTTTAGGCAATATCCTGGACAGCGCATTCTATGGCATGATATTCTCCGAATCTCCCTTCCATGGCGGGCTGGCGGAACTCTTCCCGGAAGGCGGCGGTTATTCCAGTTTCCTGCATGGCAAGGTTGTGGATATGCTGTACTTCCCGCTCATCGATACCTATCTGCCTGAATGGGTGCCCTACTGGGGAGGCGAACATTTTATGTTCTTCAAGCCCGTGTTCAATATAGCGGACCTCTCCATTACCCTGGGAGTGATCAACATTCTGCTTTTTCAGCGCAGCTTTTTCAGCTCGCATGCAGAGGAAGAAGAACCGGCCACTGAAACCGGGCTTCCCGGGCAGAGGGAAGAAGAAAACCCTGCCGCCGCCGGCCCGGCAAATGGCCCCGAAGAAAGCGGGCTGGCAGATAATATGGAAAAGCCGGAAAACTTACGGGAAACAAGGGAGGAAGGGCCCCTCCCCCCAGCCAAAGAGAAATGAATGAGGGCGCCCTCCTGAAAATGTGAACGGGGATAATTGCTTTGCTCAGCAATTATCCCCGTTTCATCATTTGAACAGAGAACTATGCTCAGTTCCTGGATTCCGCAAGGAACTGGTGTATAGCGCTTACCGCATTCCCCAGCATCTTGTAGTCTATACTGTAATGGATATATTTCCCGTCACGTTGCGTGTTGACCAACCCCGCTACCCGCAGGATGCGCAAATGCTGGGAAGTGATAGACTGCTCCAGGCCAAGCGTGTTGTAAATCTTGTTGACGTTGATCTCCTCATTCTGATCGATAAATTCCAGGATTTTCATGCGGAGAGGATGTGCCACAGCACGGAGAAGCTCTGAGGAAGCTTGTAGCTTCTCATTGTTGATACTTACCTTAGCTTTTCTCATAGACGTTGTTTTGAATAATATGTTTGTTCGATTAAATATAAATACTCAGCAAATATGCATTTTTTATTTATTTTTTCCAAGGCTATAAATGAAAAATGCCGG
>CAZAXA010000181.1:0-11076 GCA_964488965.1 uncultured Phaeodactylibacter sp.
GCTTCACGAGCTGCAGCAGCAACAGGCCAAAGTGGAATACCTCACCCTTAAAGGACAGCTCTAAAAAATTCTATACCATGAAATCATCTTCCCTGTTTTTCCTTCTGCTCGCCGTTTCGCTCACCGCCTGCCGCGAGAACGGCGATACTGCCGACGCCTATGGCAATTTCGAAGCCCAGGAAGTGATCGTCTCCGCCGAAGGCAACGGCCAGTTATTACACTTCGCGCCGGAGGAAGGCCAGCAACTGCAGGCCGGCCAGTTGGCCGGGCTGATCGATACCACCCAACTGCACCTCAAACGGCTGCAACTACAGGCCAGCATACAGGCCGTCACTGGTAAGACCCAGGAGGTGCAGCCGCAGATCAATGTATTGCTGGAACAAAAACAGAACCTGCTGCGCGAAGAAAAGCGCCTTCAGGCATTAGTAGCCGATAATGCCGCTACACCCAAACAACTGGACGATGTACAGGGGCAGATCGAAGTAGTGGACAAACAGATCGCCGCCACTCTGTCCCAGAATAAAAACCTCAACCGCGGCATACTCGCTGAGATTAGCCCGCTGCAGGCGCAGATCAGCGTAGTGGAAGACCAGATCAGGCGCTGCTATATCATCAACCCCATTGACGGCACTGTGCTGCTCAAGCTGGCGGAACCCTACGAAATGGCAGCGGTGGGCAAACCCCTCTACACCATCGCCAATATGGACGAGTTGGATCTGCGCGCCTACATCAGCGGCGCCCAACTGCCTGATATAAAGCTGGGACAGGAAGTAGAAGTGCTGATTGATGTGGATGAGGAAAATAACCGCAGCCTGCCCGGTACCATAAACTGGATTTCGGATAAGGCCGAATTTACTCCCAAGACCATACAGACCAAAGAAGAACGGGTCAACCTCGTCTATGCCTTCAAGGTGAAGGTCAAAAACGACGGCTCGCTGAAGATCGGCATGCCGGGAGAAGTGGTACTGGGGAAAAAAGAGGAAGGGACGGCGGTTAAATGATTTCTGATTTGGGCCCGTCTCGGTGAGCCGGGTAAATTTTTGACTTGAGTACTGTCTCCAAACATTGCTTAACCTCATACTATTGAACCATGGCCACACATGCCATACAAGTCGAATCACTGGGCAAGCGCTACGGCAGGGATGTCCAGGCACTGAGCCAGGTATCTTTTGAAGTGGGCCGGGGGGAGCTTTTCGGCCTGATCGGCCCCGACGGGGCAGGCAAGACGACCCTGATCCGCATCCTGGCCACCCTGCTGCTGGCCGATAAAGGCCAGGCCTCGGTCAACGGCTGGGAGGTGCGAAAAGATTACCGGAAAATACGAAGGCACATCGGTTATATGCCCGGGCGCTTTTCCCTGTATCAGGACCTGTCGGTGGAGGAGAACCTGCATTTCTTCGCCACTATTTTCGGTACCACTATAAAGGAAAATTACGATCTGATCCGCGATATCTACATACAGTTGGAACCTTTCCGAAAACGGAAGGCCGGCAAACTTTCCGGCGGCATGAAGCAGAAACTGGCCTTGTGCTGCGCCCTCATCCACAAACCGGTAGTGCTGCTGCTGGACGAGCCGACCACCGGCGTGGACGCCGTCTCCCGGCAGGAATTCTGGGAGATGCTGCAACGGCTGAAAGAAAAAGATATTGCCATACTTGTTTCTACGCCTTATATGGACGAGGCCAGCCTGTGCGAACGGGTGGCGCTCATTCAAAAGGGGCGCATCATGAGCATCGACAAGCCGGAAAAGATCGTCAGCGCTTTTGGCCGGCCCCTGCTCGCCATACGCGCCAACGATATGTACCGGCTGATACGAGACCTCAGGGCATTCGAATCTGCTCACAGTGCTTTTCTCTTCGGAGAATACGTGCACCTGGCGCTGCGCAATCCCATCTGGCCGGAGGCTGTGCATGCTTTCCTCGCAGGAAAGGGACATACCGGCATAGAGATCAAACCCGCACAAGCTACCATCGAAGACGCTTTCATGGAATTGATGAACCAGGAGTCACTGGTTGATTCGGTTGATTGAGTTGATCAGGAGGTTCTGCCTCCAAACAGCCCCTGCTTGCCAACCAATCAACTCAATCAACCAATCAACTCAATCAACCAATCAACCGACCAATGGTACCAGCCATCACCGCCGATAAACTGACCAAACGCTTTGGCGATTTCACCGCTGTCAACCGGATCACCTTTGAGGTCAAAAAGGGCGAAATTTTCGGCTTCCTGGGCGCCAACGGCGCCGGAAAGACCACCGCTATCCGGATGCTCAACGGCCTTTCCCGGCCTACTGACGGGCGGGCGGCCGTGGCCGGCTTTGACGTCTACCGGCAAACGGAGAAGATCAAACAGCATATCGGCTACATGAGCCAGAAGTTCTCCCTCTACGAAGACCTTACGGTGAAAGAGAACATACAGTTCTATGGGGGCATTTACGGCCTGTCGTTAAGAGAAATCCGCCATCAGGTGAAGGCGCTGATCCAGGGGCTGGGCATGGAAACTTACGCCAATACCCTGGTAAGGGCCATTCCGCTCGGCTGGAAGCAAAAGTTGTCCTTTTCCATTGCCATCATGCACCGGCCCGAGATCGTTTTCCTCGATGAACCTACCGGCGGCGTTGACCCCATCACCCGGCGGCAGTTCTGGGAAATGATCTACAAAGCTGCGTCGGAGGGAATGACCGTTTTCGTAACGACCCACTACATGGACGAAGCCGAATACTGCAACCGCGTCTCCATCATGGTTGATGGGCAGATAGCGGCGCTCGATACCCCCCGGGGCCTTAAAGAGCAATTCGGCGCCGCCTCGATGAATGACGTTTTTCTTCAGCTCACCCGCCCCAACCAGCAAAAACAATGAAGCAGTTTGGCAATTTCATAAAAAAGGAACTTTTCCACATCTTCCGGGACCGGCGCACCCTGCTCATCCTCCTGGGCATGCCGATGGTGCTGGTGCTGCTCTTTGGTTTTGCCATTACCAACGAGATCAACAACGCCCGCATCGCCGTCCTCGACCATTCCAAAGGGGAAATGAGCCGGGAGATCACCCAGCGCCTGCTGGCTTCCGGTTATTTCCTGATCGACGAGAACCTGCGGGAAGTACCCCAGATCGAGCGTCATTTTCAGGCGGGAAAAACCAAGATGGCCATTGTCTTTCCCCCGGAATTACAGGAAAACCTGCGCCGCAACCTGCCCACGCAGATTCAGCTCATTGCCGACGCTACCGACCCCAATACCGCCGCCACCCTGATCAATTACGCTTCGGCCATCATCGGGCGTTACGTTCAGGAGCAGGCCAGAGGGCAGGCGGCGCCCATGCAGATCAGCACTGAGGTGAAAATGCTGTACAACCCCCGGCTGAAGAGCGTCTTCCTGTTCGTCCCGGGAGTGATGACCGTCATCCTGATGCTGGTGTCGGCCATGATGACCTCCATTGCCATCACCCGTGAGAAAGAACTGGGCACTATGGAGGTGCTGCTGGTGTCGCCCCTGAGGCCGCCGATGATCATCATCGGCAAAGTAATCCCCTATATTCTGCTGGCACTGGCCAATACGGTGGTGATACTGATGCTGGGCACGCTGGTCTTCGGCATGCCGGTGCGGGGCAGCTTTTTCCTGCTGGGCGCCGAATGTTTGTTGTTCGTGATCACCGCTTTGGCCCTGGGCATACTGATCTCTACCCGCACCGAAAGCCAGCAGGTCGCCATGCTGATCTCCCTGATGGTGCTGATGCTGCCGACCATCCTGTTGTCGGGCTTCATCTTCCCGATAGAATCCATGCCCAAAGTACTGCAGGTGCTGAGCAATATCATTCCTGCCAAGTGGTTCATCATCATCCTGAAGAACATCATGCTGAAGGGTACGGGAGTAGAGTTCGTATGGAAAGAAAGCCTCATCCTATTGGGTATGGCCTTGTTTTTCATTGGCGCCAGCATACGCAACTTCAAGGTCCGGTTGGAATAACAGGCAGGATTTACAGGACAACGGCATTTTCATATAATACAGCCTCCATGAGAACTATCCTTTTCATCGTCCGCAAAGAATTCTTACAGATTTTCCGGCACAAGGTCATGTTGCCGCTGATCTTCCTGATGCCGGTCATTCAGCTGGTGATACTGGCCCATGCTGCGGATTTTGAGGTGAAGAACATTAACCTCTTTATCGTGGATCATGATATGAGCCAGGCTTCCCGGCAACTGATCGGCAAATTCCAGGCTTCGCGAAATTTCAATATTGTGGGGTACTCTTTCTCCAGCCGCCAGGCCTTTGACGAGATACAACGGGGCGAGGCCGACCTGTTCCTGGAGATGCCTCCACACTTTCAGCGCGATCTGGTTCGGAACAACAAGGCCGGCCTGCAGCTTTCCGTCAACGCCATCAACGGCGTCCAGGCCGGCCTGGCCAATGCCTACGCCAACGCCATCATCCAGGATTTCAGCAGGCAGTTTCGCACCGAATGGGCAACATCATCGGGAGCGCCAGCCCTCGGTGGGCTGAGTGTAACCTACTCGAACTGGTTCAATCCCGAACTGAACTACCAGACCTTTATGGTGCCCGGCATCCTGGTGCTGCTGGTCACCCTGATCGGCATGTTCCTTTCGGGCATGAATATCGTGAAGGAAAAGGAGATCGGCACCATCGAGCAGATCAACGTGACGCCGATCCGGAAGCACCAGTTCATCATCGGCAAATTGTTGCCGTTCTGGATCATCGCCCTGGTGGAATTGTCGATCGGCCTTGTCGTTGGCTGGCTGATCTTCGACATTCCCTTTGTGGGCAGCCTGTGGCTGATCTTCGGCTTCGCCGCCCTTTATCTGCTGGTAGTGCTGGGAGCGGGCCTGCTGGTGTCCACCATCACCGAGACCCAACAACAGGCCATGTTCGTCTCCTGGTTTTTTCTCATCATCTTTATCCTGATGAGCGGCCTGTTCACTCCTATTGAGAGCATGCCCTCGTGGGCGCAGGCCATTACGCGCTTCAACCCCGTGGCCTACTTCGTGGACGTGATGCGCATGGTACTGTTGAAGGGCAGCAGCCTGATGGATATCCGGAACCATGTCGTCGTGATGCTCACGGCAGCCCTGGCGGTAAATGCCCTGGCGGTGATGAATTACCGGAAGACGAATTAAAGTAGACGTTTACTCTCCAAATAACCAGGCTTTTCTCAAAGCTAATTCCTCTTCCGAAGCTTGGGGTTTGGGATATATTTTATTATCCCCTGCATCGTACTCCATGCCTACCTTGCCGAATGCCTCATGGAATGGCAGGGGTTTTGTACCTTCGACATGGGTTTTGAGGAACTCCCCGATCTCCGGGTAGGCCATCTCAGCAATAACCCCAAACAGTTCCTTATCCTTAAAGGCTTTGTAACGCCCGTACCGGGCCGCCAGGCCTTTGAGCAGGTGTTTCAGCCCATAAGCGCCCCCGGACCGGCTGCGAAGCTCGATATCCAGCAGCAGGCACACCATCGCCCCTTTCAATTCCACAATCTCGTACTGCCCGGCAAGGTCTCCATAGGCACGCCGGCTCACCTCAGCAAGAGACACATCAGCCCGGTAGTCTTTCATGGCGGCCAGGAAATCATTGATAAACCAGAAGAAGGTTTTTTCCGGAATGAGGCCCTGGTTTACCTGGGCATGATAGGAAAGGTAAGTCGGCGCCCCCTCATAAAACCACAAGTGGCTGGACATCCGGGGCTCTTCGAAATCGAACTTCAGCCACTCCTCGGAATGTATGCTCATGGGGGCATAGATGTGCAGGAACTTGTGCAGGGCCAGGCGTTTCAGGAATTCTTCCGGGCCGGGCGCCTTGAGAAGCCTGGCGTCCCATTGTTCAGGCCCCACCCAGACAAAGGAATTGCCGTGTTCTAATGTTTCCGGGACAGCGGTATCGCCACCGTAGAAAAACAGCAGGAAAGCATATTCTTCAACAGGCAACTCGCCGCCCATATAATCGGCCAGTTTGGATAAAACGGGTTCGAGCACCTTCTGTATACGTTCCGGCGACACCGCCTTGTTCTCTGAAAACAGCCCGATCTCCACTGTAGTATTCGCCACCTGAAAGCTTACCGGCCGTTGGTCGGAATACAGGATGGGATGGTCGGCCAGTTCCCGGTAGGAAGGAAAGGAGAAAGCCTCCCTGTCAGCCTCCGTCGGCATCCCTTTTATCGCGCTGCAGGCAAACAGGCCCGGCGGGCGTGTAATATAAATGTGGAAAGGCTGGTTTTCCATCCCCTCAAAGTACCCGAACAATCCTCCGGGATTGATCAGGAAGGCCCTGTCGCTGAGGAAAATGTTCTCCGCCGGCAGCCATTTGGAATTATTCAGGCGGTATTTCCAGATATCCCGAACCTTATATTCGATGCGTTGCAGGGATTGAGCGTCCCTGATATACCACTGATTGGGTTTCACCCGCTCTGCTTCCAGGGGCGTTCCCCACTTGTCATAGGCTATGAGTTCGGCCACCATGGGGCCGAATGGCAGCCCCTTGTCATAATAGCCCGGAACCCTCGACGGCAAGGTAAAATGCACCTCGGGCCTGTCAATAGCAGGAGGAGTGAGCCTTACCGTGAGTTGGCCATTTTCCAGTTTACCCATGTCGATCTGATAGGTATAATTCGTTTGGCCAAGGCAGGAGAATGAGATGAGGGCGCAGATAGCCGCCGCCAGCAGGTTTTTGAGATGAGTATTCATTGGTTTTTCATTTTATAGCTTATAATATTCTTTCTCAGCGCTCCATCTCCCGAAGCAGCTTCAGCAAATCCTGGTTTAGCTTGTTCCTGCGGACAGTTATGCTCTCCAGGCTGGCGGTATTGTGTTTTTCATCCTCATAAACTTCCTTCCAGCGTTGCTCCAGGAGCAGAACCTGGTCGTACAGGCCGCCATCTTCCCGGACCAGGGTGACGAGTTGTCCGATCAGGCCTTTGATATCGCCTTTGCGGAAGACCTCTCTTAACTCTGTGGTGTTATAGGCGCGATGCGGTTTTTTGCTGTCGCGGGGCGAGGAAGCAGAGCTTTCATTCTGCGAACCGGGAATTGCAGCGGGCGCCGGGGCCGGCCCGTAGTCCAGCCGCGCTCTGATGTTCTTTACCAACTCGCCGATCTCGCGGCTTATTTTAGCGTAAGCCTCGTCATCATTGGCCCATTGGGTTATGAACTGGCCATTGCGCGGCAGTGCCTGCAGCCTGCCGATCTCGAGTTCCTTCCATTCACAGGGATTATAAAGTATGGGTATAACGGCCGCCCGGTTTTGCTGATAAAGGCCGTAGGCTTCCTGCTGAAGGCTCAGGCATTCCAGGTTGGAGAGGAAGTTGTTGCTCAGCAGCAGTAAAATGGCCTCGGATTCTTTCAGGGCCTGGCTGAGCGCAGCTTCGCGGTTTCCGGCGGGGCTCTTTTGCTGGTCAAAAATCTCAATTCGTTTGAGGTGGGACAAGAGAGCCATGCTTTTGGTAAGTTCCTCTCCCCCTGCCCGGTCATTTTCATCAGGGGCGTAGGCCAGAAAAACATGTACCGGGCCTTCACCCCGCACAGAGGAATAAAGAAGCGCCGCCTCCCCGGCGCCGCTGTTTCCGGCCACTGAGTCCGACGGGGAGGGCGCCTGTACTTCTTTGCGGATGGCGTCGGCCATCCGGAAAAGCTGAAGTTTCAGGCCGCTGCGCCGCTCTCTGATGCTGCTGGTATCTCCCATCATCAGGGCTTCTTCCTCCAGGGCTTTCCACTCCGAACGGCACATGCGCACCGCCGTCACTTTATCCGAACTATACTGTTCTGCAAAAGATAATAAAGCTGCAACGGCTTCCTCCAGCCGGTTTTCTTCAATAAGCCTGACGACATTCTGATAGGCCTGGTCCGCTGATGGCATAGTATTTTTTTTGAGCCATAAAAATATCGAATTATCGGAACAGCCCCAAGTGTCGGAAGAATGCCATCATACTCCACTCATTCATCATAATGCATCACCAGCAGCGGAACCGTCGTATGGAAGGCCATGCGCTTGGTGACGCTCCGGTGGAAGAGGTTTTCCAGAAAGCTCCTGTGTACGGTGCCCATGGCGATAAGGTCTGCACCGATATCCTCGGCGTATTGTACGATACCTTCTTCCACATCCGAACACGCGATTCGTACAGCATTGAAACCGATCTCCGGCATATTCTCCCGTACGGCCTGTTCAAATTCCACCTTTGCCACCGAGTAGGGCTTTCCGGCCTCTGCTTCAACGTGGACGAAGTGAATATTGGCCGTGCCTACTCCCGCCATTTCTAACAGTTGCTGGAGCATGGCCTCATCGGCCGCATTGTAATTGCTGGCAAATACGATCTCTTTGAACCCTTTGCACCGGCAATCGCCCGGCACCAGCAATACCGGGCAGTGTGCGTTGCGGGCAACATGGGTAGAAACGCTGCCGAACACCTTTTCCATCAGGTTGCCCTGGCCGGTAGTGCCCATCACGACGAGGCCCGCTTCTTTTGACAGCCGGACGATTTCCTCGCCGGCGAAACCTATGCATAGTTCCGTAACAGGCTCCACTACCGTAGCTACCGAACCGGCGCCGGCAACTGCCAGGGTATGCTCGGCGATGAAATTCTTTAACAATTCCCGCTTGATAGCTTCAAACTCCGCCGCAGGCATATCGAGATAAGGATTGGAATAATCAAAGGAAGGATGATAGGCATGCACTACCTTCACCTCTATAGGCTCCTCGCCGGCCAGCGTCTGCGCAAAACGGTAAGCGTTGGCGGCAACGTCAGAAAAATCAGTAGGAACGAGTATCTTTTTCATAGGCCTGGGCTTTTGCAGGTATGGTTTTAAAACTCGGATCAATTCTTCTACTCCGGGCACTTCATCTTCAAAAACAGGCGAACCGTTGATGAGAAGAGCAGGGGCCGCTGCAATCTGGTATTCCAGAATATCATGCACACTGGTAACTTCCTCCAGCTCCACTTCCAGATCGGGAAGGCGGGCCAGAGCTTGTTTTACATTGGCTTTCAGGGCCCTGCTCTTCCGGCACCCAATGCCTAATATTTTCAAATGCAACGGCATGAATATTTTCAGGGTTTATTACTGTCCAGTATCTGCCGGGCAGTCACTTCCTCACTCGCCAGCGCCTTGATGATGTCGAAAGTAGTAACGATCCCCACCAGTTCGCCACTCTTCTCTTCTACTACGGGAATGGCGTGGAAACGGTTCTCCAGAAAAATCTCCAGAGCTACGTTGATGCGCTGGTTCGGCGTTAGTTTAGCCAGGCCTTTGGTCATGATATCTTCGGCCTTATAGGCGCGCAGCCGGGCTTCGTTGACAAAACGGTCCTCTTCGTTGCGGCTGAAACCCCGCATGAAATAAACGAAATCCGTCTTGCTGACCAGGCCGACTATCTGCTGGTAATTCACCACGGGAATGTGATGGATTTTGTTATTGTCAAAAATCTCTTTGATCTTGATCAGTTTATCCGCCGGATTGACAGTGATCAGGTTTGTGGTCATCAGCGTTTTGACAGGAGCCAGGACGTTCATTCTTTTAATTTTACTGGTTTGAGAATACGGATTGCAAAGACAATATCAACAAAAGGGCATGCCCGGTAACTGATGAATATCAACGAAGCCTAATGATTTTCATCACAACCGATAGCGGAGGGCAGGCAATGGGCAGCCTTCTCCAAACAAGGTTTTTATTTACATCCGCCATTTTGCCGTTTTAACTTATTTCAGTTTGTATTTTTGCCGGGCTGTCCCTTTTTTTTGCTATAGATGCAGCAGGCCAGCCTGCCGCGTAACAAAACAGGCCCTTGCGCCGTTCTGGATATCGGGAGGCCCAAAAGCAAACCTTATTATATGAAACGACTATTCACCCTGCTCCTGTTCTGCCTGGGTTGTATCGCCATCGCGCAGGCCCAGTCCATTGAAGAGCTGGAAAAAGAACTGAGCCAGGCCAGCAGCAATAAGGACAAATTGTTCCTGAGCTATCAGCTGGGCGACGCTTACCTTCGCACCAATACGGACAAGTCGGTAGAATACGGCAAGCGCGCTTACCAACTGGCCTCCGAACTCAAGAACGACGGCATGGCCGCCCGCTCCGCTTTTCTGGTCGGCCAGGCCTACGAACGAGGCCGCAATGACCGCAACGCAAAAGTATGGTATAAAACTTCCCTCGCCGCCGCCAAACAGGCAGGGGACTCCGACCTGATCATCAAAAGCGTGGAGAAACGCAGCCGGATGGAAACCCAGGCACGGGATTACCGCGAGGCCTACCAGATCGTCGAGGAAGCTTTTACCTACTTTAGCCAGAAAGGAACCAGCATCAGCGACCTGGAAGAAAAATACGAACGCCAGCGTACTCAGCTCGAAAGGGAAAAGCGCAGGCTGGAAGAAGAACGGGAACAGCTCTCGTCCGAGATCGCAAATCTCACCTCCGAACGCGACGAGCTGAGCACGGACCGCGACCGCCTGCAGGAAAGGCAGCAACAACTCGTCCAGGAAAAACAAAAGGTGGAAGAAAAGATAACCGAAAAAGAGGAGCAACTGGCCAACATCTCGGAAGCCAAGGAACAGGCCGAACAGGTAGCCCAGTCCAAAGCCCAGGAAGTCAAGCAGCTTTCCCGGGAAAAGCTGGAGCGGGAAGCCGTCCTGCAGGCCACAGAGGCAGAGCTGGCCAGGGCCAACCTCGCCACAGAACGCGCTCACAACCGCCAGATGCAATTGCTCATCCTCGCCACCTTCGGCACCCTGTTGGCCGTGCTGCTGCTGGTGCTCTTCCTTAACGCCCGCCGGTCCCGCAGCCACCTTAAGGAAAAAAACAAGATCATCGAAACCGAACGGCAACGCTCCGATGAACTGCTGCTGAATATCCTGCCCAAACCCATCGCCGAAGAACTCAAAGAGTATGGCAAGGCCAAAGCCCGCAAATACGACCAGGTTACGGTACTCTTCAGCGACTTCAAGAACTTCACCAATATCTCCGAACAACTTTCTCCGGAAGAACTGGTGGAAGAACTGGATAAATGCTTCAAGGCCTTCGACTTCATCGTATCTCAGTACGACGATATCGAAAAGATCAAAACCATCGGCGACGCCTACATGTGCGCC
>CAZAXA010000182.1:0-11063 GCA_964488965.1 uncultured Phaeodactylibacter sp.
GGAGGCGTCGTCGTCGATCCGGAGGCTAAACTGCAGGAAGAGCTGATCGTCCGTCCCACTTCCGAGACCATCATCTGGGATGCCTACCGGGGCTGGATACAGTCCTACCGCGACCTGCCGCTGCTGATCAACCAATGGGCCAATGTGGTGCGCTGGGAGATGCGCGTGCGCATGTTCCTCCGCACTGCCGAATTTCTCTGGCAGGAGGGCCATACGGCCCATGCCACCCGCCAGGAGGCCATGGAGGAGACCCTGCGCATTCTGGACATCTACGCCAGATTCGCCGAAGAATACATGGCCGTGCCGGTCATCAAAGGCATCAAGACGGAGAACGAGCGTTTTGCCGGGGCCGACGAGACCTTCTGCATTGAAGCCCTTATGCAGGACGGCAAGGCCCTGCAGGCCGGCACCTCCCACTTCCTGGGGCAGAACTTTGCCAGGGCCTTTGATGTGAAATTCGTCAATGATAAAAACGAGGAAGAGTACGTCTGGGCTACCTCCTGGGGCGTTTCCACCCGCCTGGTGGGCGGCCTGATCATGGCCCATTCCGATGACAGCGGCCTGGTGCTGCCGCCGAAACTGGCGCCGACCCAGGTAGCCATCGTGCCCATACCGAAACCATCGCCCGAGATCGGGGAAGCGGCGGAAAAGATCATGAAGGAACTGCGCGCCAGGGGCATCACCGTCAAGTACGATAAGGACGACCAGAAGCGCCCGGGCTTTAAGTTCGCCGAGCATGAGATGAGGGGTATTCCCGTGCGCCTGGGTATCGGTATGCGCGACCTCGAAAAGAGCCAGGTGGAAGTGGCCCGCCGCGATACCGGGGAGAAGAACTTCGCCCCCCTGGATGGCGTAGCCGGTTACGTCGCCCGGCTGCTCGATGATATTCAGCAGAACCTCTTCAACAGAGCCCGGCAATTCCGCGATGCCCATACCAGCAGGGTAGACCATTTTGATGACTTTAAGGCCATTGTGGATACGCCCCGGCCGGAGTTCTCCGAATCCTGGGGCGGCGGTTTTATCTCTGCCCATTGGGACGGCACTACGGAGACGGAGCTCAAGATCAAAGAACTGACCAAGGCCACTATACGCTGCATCCCGCTGGATGCGGAGGAAGAAGAAGGGCAATGCATCCTGACGGGCAAACCCTCGAGGCGGCGCGTACTCTTCGCCAGGGCGTACTGAATTTTTCAGAGAACTTTCAAGGTTCTGATCTATAAGAAGGAGGGCGCATAATTTCTCCCGGCCCATTTCGTTAACACTTGGGAGAAAAACACATGCCAGGAGGGGTAAAGCATTATCAGCCGTCAGTATAAATTCGTAATTTGCCCTTTCATGACCAGAAGAGACTTATAGAGATCCGTGAAGAACCTAATTCCACACTTCATTCAGGAGCAATATCTTGATGGCAACACCCATGGCCAGATCGAGGCCTTCACCCTTTTTGTGGACCTGTCCGGTTTTACGCCGCTGACCGAAGCCATGATGGGGCAGGGGGCCAGAGGCGCCGAAGAGCTGTCCAACGTCCTCAATGAGGTCTTCGAGCCGCTGGTTCGCATGGTCTATGCCAAGGGAGGTTTCATCCCCTATTTCGCCGGCGATGCTTTTACGGCCATCTTCCCTGCCGATAAGCAGCCGCTGGGGGCCGCAGATATCATACAGGGGGCCATGCTGGCCCGCAACCTGTTCAGCCAACGCCAGTTCCGCTTTCGCAATTTTACCATCGGGATCAAGTTCGGCCTGTCTTACGGGACGGTAGAGTGGGGCATCGTGGGCCTCAGTGCGAAAGCCTACTACTTCCGCGGCCAGCCGATCGACGGCTGCGCCGCCTGCCAGATGAAGGCCGTGGACAAGGACATCGTCATCGACGAGGCCCTGCGCCAGCACCTGCCCAAAGGGCAGTTCGCATTGATGGAACTGGAGGGCGGCTTCTTTAAGATCAAAGGAGGAATACCTTCCCTGGAAGGCAGCATTGTTTCCGTTGAGCTGCCGCCGATCGAACGAGGCGTGGCCATGCAATTCCTGCCGGAGGCGGTGGCCCGCTATAACCAGGAGGGAGAATTCCGGGCCGTCATCTCTGTTTTTATCTCCTTCGATGGCGTGGATTCACCCGCTTTGCTTAATGACTTTGCCTCCATCGTCCTGGAGCAGATCAACAACTTCTCCGGATACTTCAAAGAGATCGACTACGGTGACAAGGGCGGCGTGATGGTCGGTTTTTTTGGCGCGCCGGTTTCCTTCGAAAATAATAGCGACCGGGCGCTGGAATTCATTTCATCTATCCGCGAAGAGCTGCGGGAACTTCAGTCCAGAAGCAGCCTGCGCTACCGCATCGGCGCTACTATAGGCACGGCCTATACCGGTATTGTGGGAGGCGTTGAGCGCTGCCAGTACGCGGCGGTGGGCAACCGGGTAAACCTGGCGGCCCGCCTGATGACCTATGCCGCCTGGGACGAGGTGCTCGTCGATGAGGAGATGCAGAAAAACCACCACTTCCACTTCCTGAACCGGGGCGATATCGAATACAAGGGGATCAAAGGCCTGGTGCCGACCTTCCGCCTGGTTGGCCGCAATTACGAAACGCATACTTCCTATGCGGGCGACATGGTGGGGCGGGAGCCGGAACTGCAGCAACTGCTCAGCTTTTCCCAGCCTCTGCTCGAAAGCCGGCCCGCAGGCATAGCCTATATCTACGGCGAAGCGGGCATCGGCAAGAGCCGCCTCGTTCACGAACTGAAAAACGTGCTCTACGGCCAGCAACTGGTGCATTGGTTCACCTGCCAGTCTGACCAAATCCTCAGAAAACCGTTTAACCCTTTCATTTATTTCCTCAAGAATTATTTCGAGCAATATCCGGAGAGCACCTCCCTGTCCAATGTCCAGAACTTCGAAGGGCGTTTCAGCCAGTTGCTGGATGAGCTTTCCGGGGCCCAGCATCCGGAGGCGCGCGCCATACGGCGGGAACTGGCCCGTACCCGGACGGTACTGGCCGCGCTCATCGGCCTGAATTTTCAGAACTCGATCTGGGATCAGCTCGACGCCAAAGGGCGTTATCAGAATACGCTCTCGGCTATCATCAACCTGCTGGTGGCGGAGTCTCTGATCTATCCCGTCGCCATAGAACTGGAGGACGGCCACTGGCTGGACGATAACTCCCGGGAACTGCTCCAGGAACTGGTCCGGCAGGCCGGGCGTTTCCCCATCCAACTGATCATTACTTCCCGATATAAAGACGACGGCACCCGTCCGGCCATCATTCCGGAGCCATTGTTACAGGAACTGGGCCTGCCTCTGCTGGAGATCGACCTGAACACCCTTCAGCCGGAGGCCGTCCGCGCCTTTGCCGAGCTGCATCTGGGAGGCGCCATCAATGAAGAGTTCTTTGAATTGCTGTTGCGGACTTCCAACAGCAATCCCTTCTATCTGGAACAAATCCTGGAATACTTCTCCGAAAGCGGCCTGCTGGAGGAGGAAGGCGGCAAGTGGGCCATCCGGGACAAGAACGTCAAGCTGTCGAGTTCGATCAATGCCATTCTGACTGCCCGCATCGACCGCTTGTCAACACTGGTGAAGGAAACGGTAAAGGCCGCGGCGGTCATCGGCCGGGAGTTCGAAGTGCCCATCCTGTCGGAGGTGATGAAAAAACAGGAGGAGTTCGCCCGCCGCAACGGCAATGCCACCGCTCTGCTCAAGGAACAGATCAAACGGGCGGAGCGGGGGCAGATCTGGCACGCCATGAACGAGCTGCGCTATATTTTCCGCCATTCTCTTTTGCGCGAGGCGGTCTACAGCATGCAGTTGCGGGCGCGCCTCCAGCAACTCCACCGCCTCATCGGCGAGGCCATCGAGCGCTTGTATGCCGAGAACCTCGATGAACGCTATGTCGACCTGGCCTTCCACTACGAACAGGCCGGCGTCTTCGAAAAGACCTGTGAATACCTCCGCAAGGCGGCCGACCATGCCCGCAGCAATTATCAGAACCAGCAGGCGCTGGACTATTATGAGCGGCTGCTCAAAAAACTGGGCAGGCAGAAGGATGTGGCCGACCAGATACAGACCCACCTGAAAAAGGGAAAGGTGCTGGAACTCATCGGCCAGTGGGATGAATGCGAGGAAGCCTACAACCGGGCCCTGAAACTGGCCAAACAGTCGCGCGACGTGCTGCTGCTGGGCCAGGCCAACAACAGCCTGGGCAGCCTGCTGATGCTGAAGGGCGAATACCGCCAGGCCATGTCCTACCTGCAAACGGCCGTCGGCCTGTTCGAATCTATCGACGACAAGGCCGGCATAGCCAAAGCCTACGGCAACCTCGGCAACCTCTACTTCCGGCAGGGCGAATACGACGAGGCAAAGGCCTACTTCGAACAAAGCCTCGACATCGGGTACAGCGCCATCGAGCCTACTTCCAACGCCCAGGTGGCCGCCAACCTGGGCCTGACCCATATGAACCAGGGCAATTACGATGAAGGCATCCGTTGCCAGCGCGCTCAGCTGGAGGCCAGCGAACAGCATAACGATAAACAGGGCATGGCCACCCTTTACACCAATATGGGCATCGTTTACTTCGAAAAGGGAGATTATGACGCCGCCCTGGAGGCCTATCAGAAAGGGCTGGCCCTTTCTGAGGAACTGGGGAACAAGTTGCTGACCTCTATCGCCATCGGTTGCATCGGCAGCGTTTATGAACGCAAGGGGGATTACCACCGCGCCATGGAAAACTTTCAGCGCGACCTGGCCATCTGTGAAGAACTGGGCGACAAACAGGGCGTCGCCATCGCCCTGGGCCTGATCGGCGAACTGCTGAGCATCGAAGGGGATTTCCACGGCGCCATCGAATACCTCCAGAAAAACCTGATGCTTTGCGAAGAGCTGGGCTACCAGAAGGGCATTGCCAAGGCAGTGAATACTCTGGGCGATGTGTTCTATTATACGAAGCAGTACGACCGCTCCCTGCATTTTTATAACCGCGCCATAGATGTGACCCGCAAGATCAACAACCGGTTGGTACTGGGCAACACCCTGGTGGAAAAGGGTATCGTACTGATGGAAATGGGGCGGGTAGAGGGCCTGGAAGACATCATTCGCGAAGCCCTGCAGACCGCTGAAGGCCTCGGCAACCCGGAACTCATCTTCGACGCGAAGATACTGGCGGCCAAATACGAAAATAAAAAAGGAAATACGGAACAGGCCATCCGGATACTTCAGGCTATTTACGGGCAGCAACTTATCCCAAGCCAGCAAGCCGCCATCAACTTCGAGTTGTATGAGTTGATTCCCGAAGAGGAAGCTTATCGCCGGCGGGCGCTGGAGCTGTACCAGGAATTGTATCAGGCCACCCCCCGCTATAGCTACAAAATCCGCCTGGCAGCATTGGAAGCGGGAAGGGGAGGTGATTGAGTTGCCCGCGCCGCAATCAACTTGATATGCTCACACCTCACGTTAATGAACCAATCAACTAATCCACCGGCTTCCTGGGCGCCGGGGCGCTGGCGTGAAAATCCCTCTGTATCCGCCTTGCATAATCATCCCGCAATTCCAGGACGCGCTCGCGCCGCTCAGAGCGGACGATGAGGCCGATGTGGTAATCCTTTTGCAGGCGCCAGGCGATCTCCGGGTCGTTGAAGCCGGAATTGTCGGGATGCTGGAAGCGGGAGAGGGAGACGATGATGCCGGCGTACAGCTTCTCAGGCGCCGGCGCCTGGTAGTTTTCCCCTCTCGCTATGGCGTTTTCCAGGCGCGCCCACTCTCCCCACAGGTTGATCCCGGAAGAGAATTCCACCATCTCGGCCAGGTGAGCGCCTCCTACCCGGGAGGACGTTTCCAGGAAGTAGAATTTACCGTCTTCTTTCGACCGGATGAATTCAGTATGGGAAGCGCTGAACTGCATACCGAAGGCTTTCATCACCCGGGTATTCAACTCCTGGAGCGCTTTATCTTCTTCGCTTCCGAACTCTATGGTGTGCGAACGGAAGATGCCGCCTCCGTGCGCCACCTCCAGTGGGGTGCTGAGGTATCTGGACGTCCGGCAAAACTGTGCTTTGCCGCCGGCAGTAATGGCATCGGCGTGGTATACGTCGCCCGGTTTGAACTGCTCCACCAGGAAGTGGTGGCGCTCATCGCCCAGGGCGTGGATGGCCTGCCACAGTTCTTCGCGGCTGTGCACTTTGCGGATACCGGTGGCAGAAGCTTCCGAGCGCGGCTTGACCACCCAGGGAGGAGCGGTGCGCAGGGCGTAATAGTTGATGTCGGCATCGTGGAAGAGCGGGCTGAAGGGCGGCACGTCGATGCCGGCCTCCGAGGCGCGGATGCGCATGGCCAGCTTGTCGCGGAAGTAGCGGGCGGTCGTTTGGCCCATGCCGGGAATGCGGAACTCTTCGCGCAGGAAAGCGGCCTTTTCGACATCGAAATCGTCGAGCGCCACAATGCGGTCCACTTTTTTATTGCGCATCAGCCAGGCCAGCCCCCGGGCGATATTGCTGAGGTTCTCGGGGGTGTTGGCCTCCGATTCGATATAGAAGAATTCATCGACCGACTCCCGCGGCCAGGCCTGGTGTTCCAGGGATTTGCGGGTGAGCAGATAGACGGTGTTGCCGGCCGCCTTGCAGGCGCGCAGAAAATCCTGCCCTTTGAAGTAGCAGGAGATGCATAAAAAAGTGAGTGGTTGCATAGGTTAAAGATGGCTGATATAGTCCAGCAGGAGCCGTACGCCGTAGGCGGTGGCGCTCTTCTGGGATGAAAATTCCGAGTCGTTGAAGGCCACGCCGGCAATATCGAGGTGGGCCCAGGCCGGATGGCCTTCGATGAAGGCCTCCAGGAATTTGGCGGCGCCGATCGCGCCGGCTACGGGTTTGCCGCTGAAGTTGCGCAGGTCGGCCACATCTGATCTTATATCGTCTTTATACACATCCCATAAAGGGAGGCGCCAGAGCCTTTCGCCGGTACGTTCGCCGGCGGCGCAGAGCAGGGCGGCCAGTTCGTCATTATTGGAAAAAAGGGCTGCGGCATGGTAGCCGAAGGTGCGGACCGTACTGCCGGTCAGGGTGGCCAGGTTGATCATCGTCGAGGGGCGGTAATTTCTGGCCATATAGCACAGGCCATCGGCCAGGATGAGGCGCCCCTCGGCATCTGTATCGATCACTTCGATCGTCTTGCCGCTGTAAGATCCGATCACGTCGCTGGGTTTGATGGCCTTGGCGTCCACGCTGTTGTCAGTGGAGGGGACGATACCGGCCAGGTGGACGGGCAACTGCAGTTTAGCCGCTACCTCCATCATGCCGAAGACGGCGGCCGCCCCGCCCATATCGCTTTTCATGTAGTGCATATTGGCGGAGGGTTTGATTGACAGCCCTCCGGTATCGAAAGTGACGCCTTTGCCGACCAGGCCGATGGTTTTCAGTTTTCTCTTCGGCATTTTTGCCGGCCGGTACTCCATGATGATAAAGGCGGGAGGGTGCTCGCTGCCCCGGTTGACGGCCAGGAGGGCGTGCAGGCCTTCGGCAAGGATTTGCTCTTTGTCCAGCACTTTCACCGAATAACCATATTGTTTGCCGGATTCCATTGCCCACTGTGCCAGGCTTTGCGGGGTTTTCTTATTGCTGGGAGCGTTGACGAGCTGAAAGATCCTCATTTGGGTTTCGGCCACTGCCAGCCCCTGGCGGGCGGCTTTCCGGCAGCCTGCCGCCAGTTTTTCTTCCACCAGGATGGCCAGGCCGGCATCCGGGCGGGCCAGTACATGGCCGTTATTGGCAGTTGTCGTTTTGTAATGGCCGATCTGGTAGGCGCCCAGGGCCAGTCCGTTGACAGCGGCTTCCGTCCAGGTGGCGGCGTCGCCGGAGAGGTTGTCGTGCAGAAGGCTGACCGCGATCCTGGGAGGGAGCTTTTGCCGGAACTTATGGGAGAAGGAGCGGAAGGTTTTCAGTATTTCCTGGAAGCCGGGGGCATTGCCCAGGCCCAGAAGAAAGAAGCGTACAGCGCCCTGATACAGCGTATGGATCTCGCCTTGTTCGGCCTTGAAATCCTCTTCGATCAGGGCGGCGCTGGCGCCGGTGGAGGATGCTATGGCAGCGGCCGTTCGTTTGAGGGCGTCGCCGGCCGCCACCGGCACGATGACTGCTGCGGGTAAGCTTTTCAGGGTAGGGGTAATTTTCAGGACCATGTCTAGCTTTATTTTTTATTGTAAAACAACCACTCCACTGCCCGTGGGAATTCTTCGCCCCAGCGGGCCTCGTTGTGCTTGCCCTGAGGGTCGATAGAGAGCCTGAACTTGACGTGGGCGTTGCCGCTGTCCTCGAAGGCCTGAGTAAAGCGGCGGATGTTGGGGACCATATTGGCGCTTTCCTCTTCGCCGGCGTATAGGTAGATGTCCATATCGTGGGGGTCGTGAAAGTTCAGGAAATGAAAGTGGATATTGGGCATCACCCAGAGGGAAGGCGAAAAGATCATGAGTTTGCCGTAGACTTCCGGGTACATCAGCCCTGCGTAGATGCTGATCAGGCCGCCCATAGAGCTTCCGCCGATGCCGGTATGTTCCCGTCCCGGCAGGGCCCGGTAGTGTTTGTCGACGTAGGCCTTCAAGGTATCGGCGAGGAAACGGACGTACTTCTTACCTTCGCCTGAACCCAGCCGGGTACGGTGGGAAGGGGTAAACTCTTCGATCCGTTTCTCCTCGGCGTGGTCGATGGAGATGATGATGATATCGCCCATGCCCCGTTCGGCCAGGACGGCGAGTTTCTTATCCACTGCCCAGTTGCCGAAAGGCGCGTAATCGTCGAACAGGTTTTGGCCATCCTGCAGGTAGAGCACGGGATAGTGCTTCCGGCTATCGCGGTAATCGTGGGGAAGCAGGGCGGCGATGCGCCGGGTTTTGATCAATTGAGGGATTTCGAACTGCTCGGAGATGACCTGTATCTCCGGCAGGTAGGCCGGGTCGTAGGCCAGCCCTTTCTTCATCCAGCGGGGGACGGAATCGCGGGCCTCGGTTGTTGGCCGGGTTTCCAGGACGCGGTTGGGCGCGGTATTGCCGAACTCATCGAGTTCTACCGACTGCCAGTCGCCCCGGTGATATTTGTATTCCAGTTGGCCGGGCAGCAGCCGTTTGTCGGCAAAAGTATAGGTAAAAAAACCCGGCCCTTCCTGTTTCATGCGGAACATTTCCTCCCCTGCCATCCAGTCATTGAAATTGCCGGCAATAAAAACCGGCCCGCTACTGTCCGCTGTGGTAGTCAGGTGTAATGAGAGGCTTTCCTTGCCCTTGGCGGTATGTTGTGCTGAAGGTTGCTGCCCGGCCATTTCCGTTTTCCTGTAGCGCGTCGATTGCGCAAGCTGTAAAATCTGTTGCTTTCTTTTCTTCAAAAGTCCACAAAATTAAGAAATAATGAGCACCAAAAGTTATTTTAAGGCTATGAAACCACTTTGGGGTATCGACCTGGGCGGGACGAAGATCGAAGGGGCCATTCTGGCAGGGCCTTCTTCGCCCGCTGTCCTTTCGCGTTTGCGCATTTCTACTGAATCCGGCAAGGGTTACGGCCATATTGTCCGGCAGGTGGGGCGCGTAGTGAAAATGCTGAAAGAAGATTCGGGCCTGCTGCCTGAAAGGCTGGGCGTTGGCGGGCCCGGCATCCTGGACCCCGATACCCAAACCATGAAAAACTGTAATACGACTTCCCTCAACGGGCAGCCTTTGAAAAAAGACCTGGAGGATGCCCTGGGCATCCCGGTGGCGCTGGCCAATGATGCCAACTGCTTTGCCATGGCCGAAGCCCGTTTCGGAGTAGCAAAGGAAGAATACCCGGAGGCCCGGACGATCCTCGGCCTGATCATGGGCACGGGCGTGGGCAGCGGGATAGTCATCGACGGGCGCCTGCTGGAGGGCCGGCACGGCATCGCCGGCGAGTGGGGGCACAATTTCCTGGATGCATCGGGCGGCCCCTGCTACTGCGGCCGGGCCGGCTGCGTGGAAACGATACTCTCCGGGCCCGCCCTGCAACAGTACTACACAGGCCTGTCCGGCCGGCCCCGCCCTCTGCCGGAGATCATCGCCCGCCACGAGAAGGCCGTCGACCCGGCAGCCACCGCCACGGTAGAGCGCCTCCTCCACTTCTTCGGCAAAGGCATCGCCGCCGTCATCAACATCCTGGATCCCGACGTGATCATCCTGGGCGGCGGGCTGGGCAATATCAACATGCTCTATACCATGGGGGTGGAAGCGGCGAAGCCTTTTGTCTTCAACAACAGCCTCCACACCAAATTCCTGAAACCGAAGCTGGGAGACAGCGCGGGGGTGTTCGGGGCGGCTTTGCTGGCGGGGGGGTAAGATGTGTGTTTGTGTATGTATGTGTTTGCGTATTTGAGAGCGCCCTCGCGCATATACGAACACCCCCTTATGTCATCCCCCACACAAATGCCCGGAACTATCCGTATGGGTAGTAGTATGGCCCTCCATATCCCCTTACATTGGCGTAATGAACGGCAGCGCCGGCCCGAAAAACAGGCCATTTCGTACAATGGGGCCGTTTCGGGCTTGAACGGCAGAGAATAAGGCCGCAACTTTAATACCAAAACAAAACGAGAGGCAACCCCAGCGCTTAGTTATTGTCTTTGATTGTTAGAATACACCCGACTTTAAAATGATCACCGTAGCAATTGTAGATGCCAAACGGGACGTGCGAGAGAGCGTCCAGGGCATACTGGAGGCCAGTGACGGCTTCTGCAGCCTTGGTTCGTATGCCGACGGGCATTCCGCTCTGGAAGGCATAACGGAGCATCCTCCGAACGTCCTCCTTATCGAAACCGAACTGCCCGACATGGCCGGCGCCGATTGTGTGCGCCTCCTGCTGGAGGAACGTTCCGGCCTGCACATCATTATGTTTACCAACTCTCTGCGGGAAGACCACATCTTTGCCGCCTTTAAGGCGGGCGCATTGGGTTATATCTCCAAGACCTTTTTTCCTTCCTTTCTGCTGAGCGCCATCCGGGAAGTCAGGGCCGGAGGAGCGCCGATGAGCCCTTCGGTAGCCCGAAGGGTAGTCGCTTCTTTCAGCCGGCTGGACAACCCCCTGCCTTTG
>CAZAXA010000183.1:0-11059 GCA_964488965.1 uncultured Phaeodactylibacter sp.
ATCTCGACGCCGTACATCTCCCGGACGACGGCGGCCAGCACCAGGTTGGGCGGCGTGCCGATGAGGGTCGCTATGCCGCCGATCGAAGCGCTGTAGGCGATGGCCAGCATGAGCGCCTTGCTGAAATAGGCCGCCTTTTCCGGCGTAGTGCCGGGGTCTTCCTTAAGTTGTGAAACGATGGCCATGCCGATCGGCAGCATCATCACTGCCGTAGCCGTATTGGAAATCCACATCGACAAAAAGGCCGAGGCGATCATAAAACCCAGGATGATGTAACTCATATTGGAGCCTATGCGGGAAATGATGCTCAGGGCGATCCGCTTATGCAGGTTCCACTTCTCGATAGCGATGGCGATGATGAAGCCGCCGAGGTAAAGGAAGATCATGCGGTTCCCGAAGGCGCCGGTGGTGCTGTCCAGCCCCAGCCCGCCGGCCAGCGGGAAAAGGACGATCGGCAGCAGGGCCGTCGCCGCAATGGGAATGGCCTCGGTGATCCACCAGGCGGCAACCCAGAGCGTAGCGGCCAAAACGGCATTGGCCTGGGCAGAGAGCCCCTCGGGATGAAAGAAGGCAAGGGTTAGTATGAACAATAGCGGGCCAAGCCCCAGGCCGATACGGCGAACAGAAAGTTGTTTCAGCAGCAGCATCGAAGTTTCTGTGTTTGATGCCGCAAGTTAGGCATATTATCGGGCATTTACATCAGCACTAAGGCTTGCTCGGCACGAAGCCAACCGCCTCTCCAACACATATGACGGCTTCTTTCAGCGCTTTCTGCTGAGCTTTGGAAAGAGGAATGGTGCGCTTTCGGTGATCGTACCGGATGCGGATCATGATCACTTCGGAAAAGGAAAGGCGGTAGAACACATCGAGCGGCACGATACAGGTATGCTGATACATGCGCATATTGGTATCCGTGTTAAATGTGCCCCGGTCGGGAAAGTTCTGCAGGGCGATAACGGTCGAATCGGCAAAGGCCAGCAATACGTTCTTTCCGGCTTCGATGGGTTGAAATTCATATTCCGGCGCCACGATGGTCAGGAAAAAGGAATTGATGCTGTCCTGGTCGCTTTCCGAATGGCTGAAGGCCAGTTTGGCCTCGTCGATGATCTTAGGCCCGTCGACGGTTTCGAAACGGCTGGGAATAAGATTCCCTATCGACAGGGGGCGGGACATAACGAGGCGGGTGCTGTCGAAGGGATCCACCTCATCGAGCGCGAACTTGCACTGGGCGGGCAGCAGCAGGGGCAGGGCGCACAACAGCAGAGGCAACAGTAATTTTCGCTTCATAGTAGTATAGCTTGAACCGCAAAGATAAAAAAGCTTTGCCGACAATCCGGCGCCTCCCATAAAACGCAGGGGAAGGTGCAAAATTGCAAAAAAAAGAGCATAGCCCGGGATCGGGCTATGCTCTCCGGCGCCAGTGGCGCTGGCCATTAGTACTTGATATCAAAAGAGTAGCTGTCGTCGTTGTCGTTCGATGTGACATTAACGGCGCGGGCAATGATCATGTAGTAAACATCGCCTTTCTTCACGATGAACATATCGCCCACCTCTACTTTTTCACTGACGGTTTCGCCGGAAGTGGCGTCGGTGCAATTGCAGGGAGCGTCGCTGCCTGTCAGGGCCAGGCCGGTGTCGTAAGCTTCCTTGATCTGCTCTTTGATAGTGACATTCTCGAAGCTGAAATTCTCCGGCAGTTTGGTCAGGTCCGGGGCGCGCAGGGTCGTGCCGTTGACGCCGGCGATCTGCTGGCGCCAGTTATTGGCCACAGAGAGGTTCAGGTCGATGCCTTCATCCTGGATTTCGGCTTCAGCATTGCTGCTGCCGGTGCCCGTGCCGGTGTCGAGGTCAAGGCCGCCGGTGCCGGCAGGGCCGGCCTGGTTCAGCAGAGCGCCGGAAATCTCTTCCTCGATCGGGGTGCCCGGAGGGGGAACGATGGTAATATCAAAGGATACAGAAGCTTTTTCCTGGACTTTGTCCGTCACTTCAAATGTATAGGTAACCGTTTCGTCTTCCAGTTGGCCGAAAGGAACCATCTCGTAAATGTAAGTAGCGCCATTTTCCCGGGTGGCGTCAATGGCCTGGGGGTTCTGCGGGGTAATGTCTTCACTGTTGGAAGTCACTTTGGTAACGTAGTCCGATATGCTGGCTGCGGGAACGGAAGAACCTCCAACCAGTAAGCGCAGAGAACTCAGTGGGTTATCGCCGGGGGAAACAGTAATCTTCACGCTGAAAGCTTCGCCTTCGAGCAGTTCCACATCGCCGGATACGAACCCGGTTTCAGCATTGAGCACGATCTCCGGGCCGAGCGGATTTTCAATGATGGGGTTATCTTCGTTACAGCCCGTAGCGATCAGCAGGGCAAATACAAAAGCTATGCCCGAAAATTTCAGAAAAAACTTTGTCATAAGGAATTGGATTTTGTTAGGTAAATTGTTGTTATGGTTTTTTGCTTTTACAACGTTGTTTTAGACGCCAGGCGCCGCAATAGGTAACGAGCAGGAAGCTTAAAACGCGGTCATAACTGCAATAATTTTTTCCTGCCGTGTTCAGTTTTTTTAAAATCATACGGAATGAAGGCTCGCCCGGTATTTTCCGATGGCTTGTGCTCCAAATAAAGGAGCCCTATCGCGAAGAGAGGGCTGCCATTAATTATAAAGCTATGAAAACTAATACTTTGGCTGCGTACAGAGAGCCCTTTTCTTCGATGCCGAAAGCTAAACGTTCTCCAAAAGCCAAAAATTTTAGCGCGGCCTCAAATTTTTCTGCCTGGCTCACCGGCGAACTACCCTATAAGCTGCCATGGCTTCTCCGTGACGCAGTTGCAGCAGGTATAAGCCTGCGGGCAGGTGCGCCATCGGAATCTCAACAGGCCATTGCCCTCCCTGTATTTCAGCAGACCAGGACTGCCGCCCGGTGGCATCGAGCAGGCGCAGCCGGGCCGGGCCGCTCAGTTCGCCGTCCAGGGCCACCGTCAGTTGTTCACTGACGGGATTGGGAAACAGCCGTACATGCCCGGCGCCGAGGGGCCCGTCCAGGCCGACGACCGCAGTAAATACGAAGGCCTTATTGCTGTAATCGGAAGTGTCCTGTTCATTCGCCGAGCGGATGCGGTAGTAGTAGCCGGTTTGGGGCTCCAGCCCTGCATCGTTGTAAGCGGTAGTATTTTCTCCAACTTCCGCCACCTGTTCATATCCTCCGTTGAAGGTACGGGATCGCTCAATGAGGAAGGCCGTTTCGTTGTCCGAAAGGTCCAGCCATTCCAGGCGGGCCTCCGTTTCGCTGACAGCGGTGGCAACCAGTTGCTGAGGAGGAGCGATAGGGGAACAGGAAGAAGCAATGTAGCCGGCTACTGATTGGCGGACAACAGGCAGCAGGGGGTAAAAAGAATCGCCGGGGCAGGCGGTGGCGCAGCCGTCGCGATGCCCGGAAATGCGGTTCAGGGTACGGTTGGAAGAAGGGTGAAAGGCTTCCCCCATCGGGTCGATATTTACATCGCAGGCCTTCCAGGCCAGCAGTTCCCTGAGCATGTTCAGCGCCTCAGCAGCAGGCGTTATGAGCGTAAAATCTCCCATCACACAAACGCCCATAGTGCCGCCGTTGGTACCGCAGAAATGGGCGCCCAGAATGTCGTCGCCCCGCCCTTCGTAGAGGACGCCGTTGGGGTCAACCAGCCAGTTGTAGCCGATGTCTGACCAGCCCCGGGTATTGACGTGAAAATCCCAGATGGAGCGCACTATGGCCGCCCAGTCTGTGGCGGCATTGGCGCCGGCGGAGTGGTGGACGATCAGGTGGGTGGCCGTAGTAAAATCGGGCGAAGGGTTGGGCGGGCAGGAGCCGTCGGGGCACCAGTCCGCGCGGCTTTCGTAGGCCGGCTGCGGGCAGGGGCAGTATTCCGGGCCGCGCAGGGCAACGGCTTGCTCATCATCTTTTTTCCCGCCCCTGGCTTCCGTTTTACCAGGGTTGTAGAAATGGGCATGCAGCCGTTCTGCCGGGCCGGTTGCCCTGAATTGCACATAGCGGCTGCCGGCATCGGCAAAGTACAGCTCGCTGAAGTAACGATCGGGCCCCTGCTCGCCATGGGGGTCGAGATGCAGGCTTATCCATTCTTTCCAATGTTGCCCGTCAGAGGAAAAACGGATGTCGAAGCTGCGGCTTTCACCTTCCCAGGCCAGCGATACGGCAATGAACGGCTCCGGCTGTTGAAACGGAATGGCCATGGGGGCGGATTGCCAGCCCAGGGCCTTTTTCGGTGAAAGATGCAGAACAGCGTGCCCGGATTGGGCTGATAGCAGATAGGAGAAGAAAACAAAAGCGAAAAATAAGCAGATGGTTCTAAATTGCATGTTCAGCCTTTTTTAAGGTTGCAATTTATTAATTTTTTCCTTGTACCGGCTGAATTCGGGATATTATGGGGTCGTTTGGCAAGCTATAAGCTACAATTTGCCGCAAATAAAAAACATGAGCCATCCCGGATTTTGAATTGGAACGCGCCAAAAATCCAGGATGGCCCACATTTGAAGAGGATTTTCCAGAGAGAGGGCAAAGCCAATGGCTCTGCCCCTTCCAAAGAAAACAAATTATGCACGCATTCTACTCCAGGTAGATCATCTGCCTGGTGTCGATGTGGCCAGTTGTCCGCAGGCTGTAGAAGTACATGCCGTAACCACGGAGTTCCTCTGCCTTCACTTCTATTTCGTGATAACCTGCATCATAGAATCCACTGTATCGTTTCACTGTCTTTCCGGTAATATCTGCCACTGCGATCTCGACTCTGCCTGCTTCCGGCAGCCAGAAGCGGATCGTGGTTCCCTTGAGGAACGGATTGGGCTGATTCTGGTAGAGTATGGGGGTTTCGCCCTCTGCCGCTCCGGCTACCGGCCCCGGAACCCGCTGCTGGTTGGGCCCGCAGGTACTGTTCTTATTCTGCAGGGTAACCATCGTCTCGCAGGCGCTGTAGTTAGGCCCTCCCACAGAACCATCCGGTTGAACGGAGTATGGGTTGTCGGCATTATCCCATGCATAAACCTCGACCGGCAGTTGATCCGGGTCATCACAGGTCACGTAGATACTATCCTGAAGGATATTGACCGGCTCCCCTGCCCGGTTGATAGAGTACCGTACCGGCATGTTGCAATCCGCTGCAATGGTGTTTTCCAGCGTATAGTCAACGTAGACCAGCATGGCGGCCGCGTCTTCATCGCCATCGCCGTCGATGTCAGTGCCTGCCGGCAAAGGCATCAGTTCAACGATCAGCCCATCGAAGCAGGCCGGCGATTCCACGAAACAATCCACAATCTCGAACGGCAGGCTGTCGATCGAAGTATTACCGCATCCATCCGTCACATGCAACTGCAAAGCATGAGTGCCGACCGGATAAGTTCCGGTGACTGCGAACTCCGGATAACGGCCAGTGATCTGTACGCTGGAAGTGATCTCCCGTTCCAGCAGGCCATCCGCGCCGGTATCCAGAAATACGGTGAAGGACAAGTTGTCTGCAGAGCAGTATTCCGTCACCGTGAACCGGTAGATAAGTTCCGCCTCACAGGCTTCGCCGGTAGTGCATGCCGGCGCCGGTTGCTGGAATTCTACCACAGGCGGCAGGGTATCGTAGACGTACAGGATCTGTGTGTACTGCCAGGCGCCAACAACTGGCGGGCTGAGGCGCCAGTATCCTTCCGGATTGGTGGCGCCGTCGCACAGGGTATCCTTGGCGCCGGCCAGCGGCCAGAGGTTGTAGGCCGAACTGTCGGCATCGATAAAGGTGGAGTCGATGCGGTACAGTACCCAAACATCCTCATCGCCTTCCGCGCCATCGCAATCTTCATCGCGGCTGATGACGAGCGGATCGGTTATGCCATCCCACTGACACCAGTTGACGACGGTGTAGGTACGGAGGATCCTCATGCACTCGCCGTCGAGCGAAGGCGCCAGGCTATCCACATGGCTTACCGTGAGCGAATCACAGCCGTTGAAGAATACCTGCACCGTATCCGGGTTGGGTTCGTCACAGGCGGCCAGGGTGACATCCTGCGGGAAGCGGATATCGTAACCAGCCAGGCTGCCTACCCAGATATTCTGGTAGAAGGTATCGATCGAGAGGTTGCCCACGCGGTCGATGGCCCGGAAACGCCGGATGATGGCGCCGTTGCCGCAGCCGGCCCATTCCACTATCGGGCTGTACTCAATGGCCTCGGCAGCACAGTTATCAAAGACTTCCGGTTCGCCAAACAAAGCCTGCAACTGAGCGGTATCGTAAGGATCGAAGCCAAGCGGCAGGGAATCGCAGCTCACTTCCACGTCTTCCAGGTTGTAACAGTACGGCAGCGTCTTGTCTTCGACCAGAACGTTTGTCCAGCACATGTTCACGTTGCCGTGAATGTCGACTACCCGCATCTCAACCGTCACATAAGTGCCTGCATCGCAGCAGTTGAATTCCACATACGGGCCCCAGGCCGAGTAGTAGGGCTGCAGCAGAGTATCGCAGGTCATCGGGTCGCGGCGGTAAATGCGGCGCACCAGAATACTATCTATACCGCAGTTGTCATAGCTGTCCTCGTCGATCTGATGAGCGTAAATCCGGGCCAGGCCAAAGCCGCCGACGGAAACGTTCATTCCATTATCGCAGATGGCCACCGGTTCGGACAGGTCGGCAACGCGCAGCGGGCATTCTTTTACCACTGTATTGCCGCAATCATCCGTAACCGTGTAGCGGAACACATAGTCGCCGATACCTACGCCCGGTATCAGGCGCGGCTCGCCAGGCAGGATCGTTTCGATGACGGCCGGCACGCCATTGACGTACTGCACCAGTTCCGTTATGACTTCATACCCTCCGCCCTGGCAGGAGGTGATAACATCCGGCAGCGGGGCTTCTACATCCGCACTGCAGTCATACGGGCCGGCCAGGAAGAGCATGATATTCTCATTCAGTATCGGACAGAAGTGGGTCGACAGCGGGCAGTCCACGATCAGGCCTGCGGAACAGGGCGCCGGGGCCGGGACCATCAGGTTGGCGCTCAGGGCGCAGGCCGGGAAGCTGGCGTCGCGGATGTTCACCACCGTCACATCGCCGGCAGCGATAGCGAACGGCCCTGCCGTTACCGCCGTGCCATAAGCGCCTGTGATCGTTACGCCGCCTATCATGGCCTCCCACTGGCCGATAGCGCCGCCGTTGGCAACCAGCAACCTGAAGGTGTAGGTATCGTCGGACGGATCGTCCGGCGTGCCATTCGGGTCGCAGAGCACATTGCTGAAGCTGGCCGCGATCTGGCATTGCGTAGAGCAGGCATCGGGCGCCGGGACTACCAGATTCGCGTTCAGGGCACAGGCCGGGGAATTGGCGTCGCTGACATCCACTATTGTCACATCGCCGGCGCTGATAGCAAACGGCCCTGCCGTTACCGGCGCGCCATAGGCGCCCGTTATCGTCACACCACCTATCTCAGCCTTCCACTGGCCGGCGAAGCTGCCGTTGGTAACCAGCAAGCTGAAAGTGTAGGTGTCGTCGGACGGGTCGAGCGGCGTGCCGTTATCATCGCAAAGCACATCGTCGAAGGCGGCCGCGATCTGGCATTCCGCAGAGCAGGCATCCGGCGCCGGGACCGTCAGGGCGGCGTTTACTGCACAGCCCGGGTAGCTGGCGTCACGGACGTTTGCCACCATCACATCGCCGGCGCTGATAGCGAACGGCCCTGCCGTCACCGGCGCGCCATAAGCGCCTGTAACCGTCATACCGCCTATCTCGGCTTCCCACTGGCCGGCAAAGCTGCCGTTGGTGACGAGGAGGCTGAAGGTGTAGGTGTCGTCAGACTGATCCAGCGGCGTGTCGTTGTCATCGCAGAGGACGTTGTCAAAGGCGGCTGCGATCTGGCATTCCGCAGAGCAAACCGGCGGAGCGGGTATTGTTACCGTGATCTCACAGTTCGGGTTGGAAGCATCCACGAAGCGGATCACGGCGTCGCCCTCGCTGATGAGGAACGGAACGTCGATCAGTTTCGGAACGCCGAAGCTGCCGAAGTTGATCAGCATGCCGTCGCTGTCGTATGCCAGCCAGTTGGAACCGACATCATCTCCGTTCACCGTTGCGGTGAAGGTGAAGAAGTCGTCGGACGGATTCAGCGGCGTATTGTTGTCAAAGCAGGCCACATCCGAGATGTCGGCCGTAATACCACAAGGCTGTTCCGAACAAGGCTGCGGCGCAGCCAGGAATACGGCCAGTACGCAATTGTCATTGGCATCCGGATAAACGTTGAAGATGACGTTGCCTTCCGAGATCGGATAGGGCCCGAAGGTATAGGGTTCGCCAAATACCCCCATCTCGCCGGTGGTTGCCGTCCAGGTGTCGCCTACGTAGTTGCCATTGATGATGATCACGCAGGTAAACGTATCGTCTGACGGGTCAGCGGTGCCCTGGTCGTCGCAGCTCTCGCTTACAATGACCGGCGTCAGGTCGCAATCGTTACTGCAGTTCGGCGCCGTCACTTCCAATATGGTTTGGCAAGCCGGATTATCGTCATCGGTGATGACAAAGTCGAATATCGTGCCGGCAATGGCCGGATACGGGCCGAAGAGAACCGTTTGGCCGTAGGCGCCGGCAGTGCCGTCGTCAGCAGTCCAACTGCTGCCTGTACCGGTATTGGTGACGATCGCCGTAAAGGTGAAGGTGTCGTCATCATTATCGCCCGGCGTACCGCCGTCATCGCAGAAGTATTCGATAAATTCTGCCGTAATGGCACAGGGTAGTACATCAGAGCAGGCTGGCGGGGCCACGATGGTAAGCGGCACAGCCATGCAACTGCCGTTCTGGTTGTCGGTAATGTCGCTGATGGTTACGTTGCCATTGGCGATGAGCAGGCCACTGACCAGTACCGGCGCGTTGTAGCTGCCGCTGATGGGCTGGCCATTCACCGTTGCTGTCCAGCCGCTGCCGGTATTCATACCCGTTACGGTGAGTTGGAAGCTGTAGGTGTCGTCATTCGGATCACTTGGCGTGCCGTTGTCATCACAAACGGCAGCCGTAGCTGTAGCCGTCAGGATGCATACATCGGAACACGGAGCCGGAGCGGCCGCTGTTACTGCAGGCGCTATACAGTTGGAATTCAGGTTATCTGTAATGTCATCGATCGTCATATCTCCACCGCTGATGAGCAGGCCACTGACCAGTACCGGCACGTTGTAGCTGCCGCTGATGGTTTGGCCGTTCACCGTGGCCGTCCAGCCGCCACTGGTATTCATACCCGTTACGGTGAGCTGGAAGCTGTAGGTGTCGTCATTCGGATCACTTGGCGTGCCGTTGTCATTGCATGTGGCCGCGCTGGCCGTTGCAGCAATAACACAGGCATTGGAGCAAGTTTCCGGCGCAGGAATCGTGAAGTCCTCGCGGCATCCGGGATCGTAAATATCGCGGACCCGCACGCTGATGTCCCCGCCGCTGATCGGATACGGCCCGAGGGTTACCGGTACGCCATAGGGGCGAACCGGGCCTACGCTGCCGTTGGGGAACACCTGCCTCCAGCCACTGTTGGTATTGATGCCCGTCACTACCACGGTGAAGGTATAGGTATCGTCATCCGGGTTAGCGGGAGTGCCATTGTTGCCGCAATCCACACTGATCACATCCACTTCCAGGTCACACTCGAAGGAACAAGGCGGCGGGGCGGCGGCGATCACGGAAGCACTGCAAGAGGGATTATCACTATCCGTGAAAGTAAAGCTCACTACGTCGGTAGTGATCGGATAGGGGCCAAAGGCAACGTAGTTGTTATATGCCCCCTGAACACCGGCATTGGAGAGCCAGGAGCCGCTGGTATTGACACCTTCTACATAGACTACCACATAGTAGAGATCATCGGCAGGATCAAACGGCGTGCCATTGTCATCACAGGGCCTGCCGACGACCTGCGCCGTAATGCGGCACTGGTTGGAACAGGCGCCCGGCGGCTCTACCACTATGAAAGTATTGCAATTCGGGTTATCCCTGTCCGTGATCACGATCAGGCTGGGCGTGCCAACAACCGGGTATGGCCCAAAGGTGACGATATCATTGTAAGCTCCTGTCTGCCCGACGTTGGACTGCCAGCCGGAAGCCGAAGCGTTGTTGCCGGTCACCTGCAACTGGAAGGTGTAGGTATCGTCACTTGGATCAGCCGGCGTGCCATTGTCATTGCAAACCGGTGTGGACACCAGCGTGGCATTGATCCTGCAGGCATTGGAGCAAGCCTGTGGCGCCTGTGCCTGGGCTGTGGCCACACAAGCGGGATCTGCGGCATCCCGAACTGTTATGAACAGGGTAGGATTGCCGACGATGGAGAATGGCCCATAGGTAACGGAGAGCCCATAGGCGCCGGAAATGCCGTTCGCATTGTCCACCCAACCACCCGGGCTGGTACCGTTACCCGTGACCAGCAGGCTAAAGGTATAGGTATCGTCATTCGGGTTGGAAGGCGTACCATTGTCGCTGCATTGGATATTGCTCACCTGCGCGCTGATCACGCAGTTGATGTCAATGATAACGCCGTCGCCGTCGTCTTCATCACCCGGGTCATCCGCCACGTTGCCATCTCCATCGGTATCCACTCCGTTACCGGGTGTTGAGTCAACGTCATCTTCGTTCGCCTGGATAACCTCGGCCAGGTTCACATAATTGGCGTTTGGCCGAACCATAACGGAGATCGTCAGATTTACCGTCTGACCGGCAGCGAGCGTACCGACATTCCACAATCCGGTGGCCGGGTTGTATGCTCCTCCGCTGTGGCTCGCATACAGGAAGCCATCAGGCAGTTGATCCTGTACCACCACACCGGTGGCCGCGCTTGGCCCTCTGTTGATCAGCTGGAGGGTAAAGGTAATCATATCGCCGACGTTCGGTTGCGGGTTATTGACACTCTTGTTCAGTTCAAGGTCAATAAGCGAGATCGGGTTAACCGTGGCGTTGTCTTCGTCATCTTCAGATTGGTCGCCGTCGTCGTTGTCCGGCGCCGAATCCGGGTCGAACTGGTTAGAGGCCGTTACCTGGGCTATGTTCAGATAATTCACGCCGTTACCCGGCGCCATTACT
>CAZAXA010000184.1:0-8835 GCA_964488965.1 uncultured Phaeodactylibacter sp.
ATCCCTGTCCACGACCGAAAGCTCAAACTGGAGGTTGTCGCTCACCGCAAAGCGGAAACGGAGAAGGAGGTCGGCGCACCCCTGCAGGGCAGCATTTCCAAAATACTGGTCCACGAAGGCGATGAGGTGGCGGCCAATACGCCTCTCTTCATCATCGAGGCGATGAAGATGGAGAGCACCATCACTTCACCCCTGGCGGGCAGGGTGAAGAAGGTGCACCTGAAGGAAAAAACGCTGGTGGAACAGGATGATCTGGTGGTGGAGCTGGAGTGAGGGGGGTAGCGTAATTGCTATTCCTGTTTTTCATCCAAGTCCTCATTCTTATCTTCCTCCAGCGATAAAAGGAGAATGCCAGCCACCTGATCAGGGCTGAAGCCTTTGGCCAGCATGGACTCAGCAGCCATTCTGAGCCCTTTTTTAAAGCCCTCTTCACGGCCCTCTTCACGGCCCTCCTTAAATCCTTCTTTGTGGCCCTTGTCCATGCCAGCTTTCATGCCCAGTTCTTCCGCTTTATTCCAAAGTTCAAAAATCGATTCGCTCCAGCTGAGATCCCAGACAATTTCCCGCTCCTGCTCTCTGGCTTCAAAACAGGCATCTACAAATTCTTCTATAACCTTAGGATCAAATTCCCCTTCTCTTCCTTCTCTTTTTAGTTCTTCCAGAATCGTTTCTTCTATGCCCATTGGTAACCTTTCTTTTGTTATTAAATTTTATTACCCCCCTTTTCCATCAGGATACAATAGCATTTGAATAATGGGCTCCGCCCCCTCAAAAAAAAGTTTTTAGAACAGCCCGGACAGGCTTTTTTGTAAACTTTCCTCTTTTTCCCTAGCTTACCCGCCTGCAAAAGGAAAATACCTCATGACCGATAAAATCCAACAACTGGAGCAACTGGCGCGGCGGCTCGAGCCCTCCAGGGAGCAGCGCGATGAATGGAATGCCCTGGCACGGGCCTACGCCGACAGTTTCATCAACCAGATCGAAACGCTGAATGCCTATGACGAGCCGCCCGAAGATGGCCGATTGGGCCCGCTCATCGAAGAAGAAGGCAAAAACATGGCGCTCCTGCTGGCCGAGTTGCGCGACAAGGTAGACCGCGCCGGCATCAACCCGGCATCCGGCGGGCACATGGGTTACGTGCCGGGCGGAGGCATCTTCCCCGCTGCTCTGGGCGACTATCTGGCTGCCGTTACCAACCGGTACTCCGGCCTGTTCTTCGCCAACCCGGGGGCGGTGCGCATAGAGAATGAACTCATCCGGTGGATGTGCGAGATGGTGGGCTACCCTCCGGGGTCGCTGGGCAACCTGTCCTCCGGCGGCTCCATCGCCAGCCTGATCGCCATCACGACTGCCAGGGATTTCATGGGCGTCAGGGCGGCAAAGGTAAAAAAGGCAGTAATTTACCTAAGCCCACAGGCACACCACTGCGTACAAAAAGCCCTGCGCATAGCCGGCCTGGGGGAGGCCCTTATCCGATATATTGCTACCGATGAATATTTTCGATTGGACGCCAAACGCCTGCATGAACAACTGGAAAAGGATATCTTTCAGGGGCTGAAACCTTTTATGGTGGTGGGGTCTGCCGGCACGACCGATACCGGGGCGATGGACCCCCTGGACGAGATTGCCAGCCTGGCGGAGCAGTTCGGCCTGTGGTTCCACGTCGACGCCGCTTATGGCGGCTTCTTTCTGCTGGTAGAGGAGTTGAAAAGTAAATTCAGAGGCATTGAACGCTCCGACTCGGTGGCCATCGACCCCCACAAGGGGCTTTTCCTGCCTTACGGCCTGGGGGCTGTGCTCATTAAAAATGCCGAAGCCCAGTGCCAGTCCCATTCCTACAAGGCCAATTACATGCAGGACGCTCAGCAGGACTGGGAAGAGGCTTCCCCGGCCGACCTGTCGCCCGAGCTGACCAAGCATTTCCGTGGCCTGCGCATGTGGCTGCCTTTGCAACTCTTCGGCCTGAAACCCTTCCGGGCGGCACTGGAGGAGAAGGTGTTGCTGTGCCGCTATTTTTACCGGAAAATACAGGAACTGGGCTTTGAAGCAGGGCCGGAGCCGGACTTGTCCATCACGATCTTCCGTTACAAAAGGCCAGACAGTACGGGTTTCAACGAACGCCTGGTGGAATACGTCCGCAAAGACGGGCGCATATTTCTCTCTTCCACAACCATAAACGGGGAATACTGGATCCGGCTGGCGGTACTGAGTTTCCGGACTCACCTTCGGGAGATCGAACTATGCCTGGAGATTCTGCAAAAAGGAGTGGAATCCCTTACGCAGGAAGAAGCCATAGCCAGGTAATAATAACCAGGAACCAATAATCCTGCCCTGTCCTAATCCCGATCGCTGTCATGCCATCCGCGGTCCCCGCGTTCAAATTTATTGCGCAGGTTGACAGAGAGGGAAATATAGAAAATGTTGGAGGCCAGGTTCTGGTACGGGCGCGCCACGCTGCCGTTGATGCGCTCGCTGTAATCGGGGTCCAGGAAATCCAGCAGGTAGTACTTGAATTTCAGGTTGATGCCGCCCGGGAATTGTACGCCGCCAAAGAAGGAAGGGTTCAGGAGGTTGGTTCGGCCGCTGAACCACTCATTGAATTTATCCTCTTTTTCTCCGTTGACGAACAGCTTTTCCTTATAGTGAAACATCAGTTCCGCCTCGGCGCCGGCGAAGACGAAAGTACGGCGGCTGAAGTTGCCGAATTTGAAGGCCAGGGGCACGCCCAGGGAATAAGAACGGCGCTTGATCTTCACTTCATCGTCCTCGCCGAACAGGCCGGCATGTTCCCTGATGAGGATGCCGTCATTTTCCGTGATCATGCCGATGTTGCGCAGGCCGGCGCCGGTGATCATCCCGAAACTGTTGGTAAACTCGAAATGCCAGTATTCGCCAAGATGGAAAAAGCCGGTAAAACGGGGAATGGCGCTGATGTTTCCGCCGCCGTCCTCCACATTGGCAAAAGACAGGATGACCTCGCCGCCGGAGGTGGAAAATATCTTGACTTCCGGCCGCGGCGCGGGCACGGGCACGGGTTCGTCCTGAGCATAGGAAAACAAGCTTACAACGAGGAATAGCAGGGAGAGTTGGTATTTCATAATAAATCTGAATTGGATTTCAACGGCTTTACAGGGAGGTGGAAATGTTTCCGTGTTTCTGCTTCTTTTCAAAATGATTCCACCCGATATACCGGCAAATTAAGCATTGCCGCCCTGGAGCGCAAGGGCTTACGGGAGGCTTTTGTTTTAAAGTTATGCTAAAAAACCCGGTCAGGATAACAGCTGATAAGCCAGCAGGCTGCCGAAATAAGCCAGGCCGCTCATATAAAGAAGCTGTACCATAGGCCATTTCCAGCTTTTTGTCTCCCGTTTCACTACTGCCAGCGTACTCATACACTGCATGGCGAAAACGTAAAAAATGAGCAGAGAAAGGGATGTCGCCAGGCCATAGACGCGCTCGCCGGTGATGGGGTTGCGCTCCTGCGCCATTTTATCCCGCAACCTATATTCATCCTCGACGCTGCCGATGCTATAGATGGTAGACATAGTGCCGACGAAGACCTCTCTCGCCGCAAAGGATGTAATGAGGGCGATGCCTATCTTCCAGTCGAAGCCCAGGGGGCGGATAACCGGCTCGAGCACCTTACCCAGGTGGCCGGCAAAAGAGGCTTCGATCTGACGGGCGGCAGCCAGGTTGGCGGCCTCGGTTTCTCCTAACCGGCGCTCCCGTGCCAGGGCCAGGGCCTCCTGCCTGGCCGCTTCCATCCTGGCCGGCGGGCCGTAGCTGGCCAGGAACCATAGCGCCACCGAAATGGCCATAATGATGCGGCCGGCCTCCCAGACGAAGGTACGCACCTTTTCCCATACGGTCAGGAGCACATTGCGCATCACCGGGGGGCGGTATTCCGGCAATTCCAGCATCAGGAAGCTGCGTTCCCTGGTCTTCAGGATCAGTTTGAACACCAGTGCGGAAAGAAGCGCAGCCCCTATTCCCAACAAGTAAAGGGCCATGAAAGCCAGGCCCTGCAGGCTGAAAAAACCGCCAACCAGATGGGAAGGCACTACAAAACCGATGAGGACGGTATAGACCGGTATGCGGGCCGAGCAGCTGATCAGGGGCGTGACCAGAATGGTGATCAGCCGCTCTTTCCAGTTGCTGATGGTGCGTGTGCTCATGATGGCGGGAATGGCGCAGGCGCCGCCGGAGATCAGGGCCACGATGCTGCGCCCGTTCAGCCCGAAGGCCTGCATCAGGCGGTCGAACAGGTAGGCTGCCCGGGCCATATAGCCCACTTCTTCCAGCAGAGAAATGAGAAAGAACAGTATGGCGATCTGCGGGATGAATACCAGTATGCCTCCCAGCCCGGCAAGGACCCCGTCCGTCAGCAGGTCCGTAAACCAGCCGGCCTGCAGGTTGTTGCGCACCCACTCTCCGGATGCTGCGAAAAAAGCCTCGATGAGGTCCATCGGCAGGGATGCCCAGGAGAAAATGGCCTGAAAGACCAGCAACATCAGAAAAAAGAATATGATGGGCCCGGCGATGGGGTGCGTCAAAAAGACATCGAGCCTTTCAGTAGTGGTAGGGGCGCCATTGCGCACCTTGCGCACCGCCTCCCGTACCATGGGGGTGAATTTGTCGTAGCGCCACATGGTCTCATCAACCTGAGCGCGCAGCGATTCGAATCCGTGGCTGCTTACAAGCCCGGCAATTAGTTTGCGTTGGGAGGACGACAGGAAGGGCAGCCATTCGTAGTGATGGGCCGCCAGCAGGGCCTGATACAGATTTGCTCCGGGAACGATCTCCTGTATGGATTCCGCCAACCGCCTTTCCCCGGAGGGAAGCTCATAGAACAAAGGCTGTGGAATATAGCCGCCGCGCTCCTCGCTCAACCGCTGCAACTCATACTTCAGGGCTTCCAGCCCAAAGCCCGTACGCCCGCTGAGCTTGACCACCGGTATCCCCAGTTGCCGGGCAAGCGCATACTCATCCACTTCCATACCTTCCTTTTCAGCCAGGTCGGCCATATTCAGGCCCAGGATGACAGGTATGCCCAGGTCGCGCAATTGAGTCAGCAGCAACAAGTGTTTTTCCAGCCTGGTAACATCAGCAACATAAACAGCAGCATCCGGATAATTATCATCGGCAGGGTTGGCCAGGGACTGCACCACGATGCGCTCGTCCATGGAGGTAGGATAGAAACTGTATGCTCCCGGAAAATCGATGAGTTGGACGAGCAGGTCGCCAGGCAGGCGGATCAGGCCCAGTTTTTTGTCTACTGTTACGCCGGGAAAATTACCTACTTTCTGGCGCAGGCCTGTGAGTTGATTGAATACAGAAGATTTGCCGCAGTTAGGATTCCCCAGCAGGGCTACAGTAAAAGGTTGTGTGATCTGTGAGATATCATGCTCCATTACATCAATACGACGCTTGAAGCTTCCTCCTTTCGCAACGCGATGAAAAGATTGTCCACCTTCACATACCATCCCCCTCCGAAGGGAGCGCGCCGGACCAGGGCCACCCGGCTGCCGGGAAGAAGCCCCATGGCCATCAGTTTACCGCCAATGCTGTCGTTGGTATAGTGAGAAACTACTCCTTCAATTCCCGGTTGTACTTCGGAAAGATGCTTCTTGGATGTTACTGTAGCTACCACGCTTATTTTGATTTAATCTAAATATCTGCTCAAATTTAGCACCAAAATACCCGCCTTCTAAAGAAAAGCCAGTGATAAAAATCACCGGATCAAAAAAAATACCTAAACCTCGTGAACAGCTACCTAAATATGGGTATTCCGGTTCCTGTAAAAAGAAAGGAGAAGCCTCCTGCTTCTCCCTGTTTCTTATTCACTTCATCAATCATTCCATTCTTAATACGCCAGCACCTCCCCCATTGCCCGGGCCACTTTTTCAATGGAGAGGATCATCGTTTTCTCCAGCACTTCATTCAATGGGATAGCCGGCATGTTTTCGGAACCGATAGTACGCACCGGGGCGTCCAGGCATTCGAAGCAGTTCTCCTGGATGCGGGCGGCGACACTCTGTGCGAAGGTGTTATTGACAGGTTCCTCAGTAATGACCAGCGCCCGGCCGTGGCGCCGGACGGCCTCGTATATGGTATTTTCATCCAGCGGGTAAAGGGTCCTGAGGTCGATTATCTCTACCCTGCCCGGGTATTCCCTGGCGGCATTGAGGGCCCAGTGTACGCCCATGCCGTAAGTGGCCACCACCATAGACTCTCCTCTTTCTGTTGCTTCCGGGCTGGCTTCCAGGGCTATCCGGGCCTTGCCGAAGGGAATGGCGTAATCTTCATCCGGAAGGATAGTGCGGGCAGCTTCCGTGCCTTTGACCTTGGACCAGTAAAGGCCCTTATGTTCGAATATGACCACCGGGTTGGGGTCGTAGTAGGCGGCCTTCATCAGGCCCTTCAGGTCGGCGCCGGTGCTCGGGTAGGCAATCTTGATGCCCCGGATATTGGCCACCACCGATTCCACGCTGGTGGAGTGGTAAGGGCCGCCGCTGCCATAGGCGCCGATCGGCACGCGGATGATGCAGCTCACCGGCCATTTGCCGTTGGAAAGGTAACAAGAGCGGCTCACTTCGGTGAACAGCTGGTTGAGCCCCGGCCAGATATAATCGGCAAACTGTACTTCGACGATAGGCTTGAGCCCTACGGCCGACATGCCGACGGTGCTGCCGATGATAAAGGCTTCCTGTATAGGAGTATTGAAAACGCGTTCGTCGCCAAACTTCCCGGCCAGCGTGGCCGCTTCCCGGAAAACGCCGCCGAGGCGGCCGCCGACGTCCTGCCCATACAGCAGGCACTCTTTATGTTTGCGCATCAGTTCCTCGACGGCAGACAAGGCGCTGTCCACCATCACATGGGGTTCGCCGCCTTCAGGCTCACGCTGCCCCTGCTCTTCGGTGATAGGCGTAGGAGCGAAATCGTGCCGGAAAAGGTCTTCGGGCCGGGGGTCTTCAGCCTGGCGGGCAGCATTGAAATCTTCCTCCACCAACCGGCGCACGGCATCCTCGGCCTCCAGCAACTCTTCCTCTGTGGCGATCTCTTCTTCCAGCAGTTGTGCCCTCAGCAGGGGGTAAGGGTCGCGCTGCTGGTGTTCTTCCAGGTCGTCGCGGTACCATTCCTTACGCACGCCGGAGGTATGATGGTTGAGCAGCGGCACTTTGGCATGGATCAGGAAAGGCCGGCGCTCCTTTCTCACCTTGTGGATCACCTCCTGCACGGTGAGGTAGGATTCAAGGAAATCGCTGCCGTCAATGCTACGCACCTCCAGGCCGTGAAATCCCCGGGCATATTCATCGGCGTCCTGGGCGCGGGTTTCCTCCGAATTGGCGGAGATATCCCATCCGTTATCCTGGACGAGATAGATGATGGGAAGCTGTTTAAGGGCCGCCATCTGGAATGCTTCAGCCACTTCGCCTTCCGTGACGGCAGCGTCGCCAAGAGAACAGACAACCACCGGCTTCTTGTCCGTCCCGTTTTGGGCCAGGGCCATCTTTTCCTTGTACTGCATCCCCATTGCCACTCCGGTGGCGGGGATAACCTGCATACCGGTAGCAGAAGACTGGTGCGGGATTTTAGGCTTGTCCGGGTTTCTAAGACTGGGGTGGGAATAGTAAGTGCGCCCGCCGGAGAAGGGGTCGTCCCGTTTGGCCATGAGCTGCAGCATGAGCTCGTAGGGGCGCATGCCGATACCCAACAGCATGGCGTCATCGCGATAATAGGGGAAAAGATAATCCACCGGAAGCATCTGCAGGGCCACCGCCAGTTGGATGGCCTCATGGCCGCGGGAGGTAGCGTGCACGTACTTGGAAACCAGCTTGAAATTTTCTTCGTAAATCTCCGCCATGGTTTTGGCCGTGGCCATCAGGCGGAAGCCTTTCATGAGCGCCTCTTTTGTGATCCTGGTTTTGGCTTTGAGCATGGTTAGGTATATTTTATTCCTTTAAGGAATTGAATGATCATTGCTTCTGTAAAGAGAACAACGGGAAAAGGAACGGGGTTTGTACGTCCGCCGGTTGATTCACATGACTGTAATCCGGAAAATTTCCACAAGGAAATACACCGCCCTCTTCTCCCTTCAAGTCCTGTAAATCCTGTCCACCTCATCCACTCTGCCTATCCTGTTATTCCTTTTTGTTATTCCTCCGAAGGGAAATCCGGCAGCCTGTACAAATTCTGCACGTAACGCTCGTTGTTGAAAGCCTCGTTGTACTTCATGGTGCGGAATATCTCAACGGCCACGCACTGGGCGATCAGGGCGCGGGCATCTGCATCGGGATAACCCTCCTGTTTCAGCCGTTCGAACGTCTGGGCTACCTCCGGCGGTTTTTTCAACCTCAACTGGTTGCTGACGATCTGCAGGAACTGCTGTTTGAGAATCTCATTCGGTTGCATCAGGCTTTCTGCTTAAATTGTTCAATGGCCTTCACCGTGAAATCAGAGAGGACCAGCCGGCCGCTCATGGCAGCCCTTTCTTCCAGCAAAGTATCCCAGTTTTCCGTGCCTTCCCAGAAAACTTTCTTAAGCAGGCGCATGGCTTCCGGGTTGGAAGCCGCCAGCTTTTCCGCCAGGTGGGCAATGTAGGCATCCATCTGTTTTGCCGTATCGAAAACTTCATTGAACAACCCCCTCTGCTGTGCCCACTGGGCCGTCTGCCATTCCGTGGCATTGACCGCCAGATGGGTCATGGCGGCCTTGCCCATTTTACGCTCTACTGCCGGGCCCACCACGAAGGGCCCGATGCCTATGGCCAGCTCGCTGAGCTTGACCGAAGCCCATTTGGTGGCAATGCAGTAATCCGTAGCGGCACACAGGCCT
>CAZAXA010000184.1:8845-11016 GCA_964488965.1 uncultured Phaeodactylibacter sp.
TGTGGCCCGAGGGCTTCGCGCAGTCGACGGAGGGCCCCGCCGACGGCCTTGCCCTGTACGCGCCCGATGATGAACTTCGGGCACCGCCGCATGGCGTTGATGACGTTGGCGAAACCCATGAAGAAACGCTTCCCCGTTTCAAAGTCCTTGATGGAGATCAGTTCGTCAAAGCTGGCCCCGGCGCAGAAGGTACGCTCGCCGGTGCTTTGTAAGACGATGACTTTAACAGCATCGTCCTGCCCGGCCTCTGTGAGAGCGCCCGCCAGTTGAGCAAGAAGGCCGCCGGGAAGGGAATTGTGCGCGGGGTGTTCAAATGTAATGGCGGCTATGCCTCCCTTTACCTCCGTACTCACCGAACCTAATTTGGTTTTATCCTGCATTGGCCTTTGAATTGCGAATGAATGTTCGTTAGCAAAGATAAGGTTTTATCAATAAACTGAAAAAGTTTTATAAGCGGTGGCTATGGAATAATGGACTCACTTTTTCTGTTCCTTACCCATCAAGCCGCCGGTGAAGAAGTTGAAAGCGGCCAGGCCCTTCTGGAGGCAGCCTCAGGCTTAACAATGGGAATGCATCAGGCAACCGCACTACCGTAACACCGCAATACCGTCATACCTAAACAGATACTTTAGTTTTAAGTTAAAATCCACAGGATGGACCGTATTTCCAGGTATCTCCCAAAATCCCTACCCATTTCCACCGCCCCTGCTAAACCCCGCCTCCTCTTTGACACCCTCCTCCGGCCGGAACCGCTCAATATTCCGGATCATCCGGTTAAAGATAAGAAAGTGGAACGGCAATACCAGGCACCAGTAGAGGCGCCCCCAAACCCCGAAAGGGCGAAAAGTGGCCCTTTGTTCGAGTACGCTCCTCCCTTCCTCTTCGGCAATGTGGAATTCCAGCCAGGCTTCCCCCGGCAGTTTCATCTCGGCGTACAGCAACAAGCGCTTTTCCTCCTCGCTGGCCACCAGCACCCGCCAGAAGTCCAGCGCATCGCCGGCAGAGATGCTTTCCGGGTGGGTGCGGCCCCGCCGCAGGCCGATGCCGCCCACCATCTTGTCGAGCAGGCCGCGGGCCTTCCACAGAAAATTGCCGTAGTACCAGCCGCGCTCGCCGCCGATGGCCAGCACGTTGCGCCACACCTGCCCTACCGGGTTGTTTTCGATCACTACCTGCTTTCTGTCTTCAAAACAGCCATGCTCCGGAATTTCCATATACTGGCTCAGGGAGTCTTTTTCCGAACTGGAGACCAGGGAGTCTTTCCAACTGGAAACGACCATATTCTGCTGTATCTTGTCGAAGGCCAGCTGCACGGCATCCCGGTAAGGGATGGGCTCTATACCCAATATCTCCGCCAGCCGCTGATCGCGGCATACTACATCCACCTTCATGCTGTTGACCAGGTTTACCGCCAGCTCGTAGGTAGTAGAAGTGACGAAATACAGCCAGTAGGAAGACAGGCGCGGCGTCATGACCGGCACAGTCAAGATGTAACGTTTCAGGCCCCTGGCTTCGGCGTAGCCCAGCAGCATTTCCTGATAGGTCAGCACGTCTTTACATCCGATATCGAAATCCTGATGGTAGCAATCTTCGCGCAGCATGACCCCGGTCAAAAACCGGATCACATCCCGGATGGCGATGGGCTGGCAGCGCGTTTTGAGCCACTTCGGGGCCACCATCACCGGCAGCTTCTCCACCAGATCGCGGATGATCTCGAAGGAAGCGCTGCCGGAACCGATGATGATGCCGGCGCGCAGAGCGGTGAGCGGCACGCTGCTTTCGCCGAGAATCTGCTCTACCTGGAGGCGGGACTCCAGGTGGGTGGACAGTTCGTCATTATTGACAATGCCGGTGAGATAAACCACCTGTCGGCAGGAGGACTGCTCCACAAAGCGCCGGAAGTTGCGGGCGGACCTTTCCTCCAGCGATTTGAAGTCGTTGATGGCCGCCGACATGGAATGGATGAGGTAATAGGCCACATCAAAATCCAGGGGGGCAGCGGCCAGATTTACTTCTTTCAGAAAATCTACTTCAAAAACAGAAACGCGGCCATGCCAGCCCCTTTTGAGCTTGAAGTTGGCGGCGTTTCGCACGCAACAGATGGCCTCGTGGCCTTGTTCGAGCAGAACAGGTAGCAGTCGTTTCCCAATGTAGCCGGTAGCACCGGTGAG
>CAZAXA010000185.1:0-11004 GCA_964488965.1 uncultured Phaeodactylibacter sp.
CTCATAGAAGAGACTGATCTATACAGTTTGATTTTAGATATAATAGATTATACAGGTACGGTGTCTTTTGAAACAGGTAACCCGGAGATTGATAAGATATGTGCTATGGGAGGTGGTTGCATGGTTTCTGACATGAAGGATTTTGAAGATTCCTTTCAATACTATACGGCTCTCAATAATTCGGCAGGCATTATCATTACAAGGAACCCGAAAGACTTTGTGGATTCCAAGGTGCCAATTATGAGTGCTGAAGAGTATATCAAATTAAGTCAAAAGGATTAGCCTTGCCATAACAAAAGCTACCTGCACATGCCGTCTAATCGGCGGCACGCCGCATGTACAGGCCGTTATACAGGATTAAGAAAAAATGAATGAACTAATCGAAAATATTGAAGTGGAAATCGAAAGCTATGGTTGGGAATCAGATTCTCCTCTGAAAGATGTAAATCAAGAGACAGAGTGCAAATTAATTTTTGATTCGGTTTGCGAAGAAATCGGAAGATATTATTCCAAATCTGGTTTCAAAGTATCAAAGAGAAAAATTCAACTGAAATTTGAAGACGGGCGCATAAGGGCGCAGTTGTGATTTGCCCCCTCCAAATGAAAAAAAAGGTGGTGAACCTGCCCATTTTTGTAGAGAACAAAACCAACAAACATGGAGCAGCCAACTATCACCTGTTTTACGCTGTGGGGAAAGGCAAAGGCAAAATTTCATGCGGGTTTATTAATACACGAAACTTTGAACAATGCCCAAAACATTCCTTTTTCAACTCTTCCTTGCCGCCATGGCCATCCCCGCCTGCGCCGCCCAACCCCCCGCCAACCCCATCCGACTCAACCAGGCCGGCTTCTACCCGGAGGCCCCGAAGATCGCCGTCATCGCGGCGGAAACAGAGGGGGAGTTTTCCCTTTTCACGCCCGATCTGAAGGAAAAAGTGTTCACGGGCAAAATTACCGGCCCACAGACATCCTCCATTTCGGGGAAAAAAACCTGGATCGCCGATTTTTCAGAATTTCAGAAAACGGGGGGCTATGTACTGCTGGTACCCGGCCTGGAGCCTTCCTACCCGTTTGAAGTCAAACCGGCCGTTCACAAGGAGGTGGCCGTGGCGGCCCTGAAGGCCTTTTACTACCAGCGTATGTCCACCGAACTGCCGGAGCGATATGCCGGCAAGTGGCGCCGCCCGTTCAGCCACCCGGACACCAACGTCCTCATCCACCCTTCGGCGGCTTCGGACGAGCGGCCGGCAGGAACGGCCATCTCCTCGCCCGGCGGCTGGTACGACGCGGGCGATTAGAGTAGTGGCCCGATCTTCCAGATCGGAGGCCGGACAGTATGGAGTAGTGGCCCGGTCTTCCAGATCGGAGGCCGGACAGTATGGAGTAGTGGCCCGGTCTTCCAGATCGGAGGCCGCACAGTATGGTTGAGGGCAATCCTGTGGCGCGACAGGGGTTGTTATAAATGATCTTGTTGTTTGTTGTTTGTTGTTTGTTGTTTGTTGAGATCGCCAAAAATTTAAAATATGAAACGAAAGGCCGCTTTAACCATTTTCACCACTTGCCTGATGGCTTATTCTTCCATCTCACAAAACCCGGCCGGCATCTTTGAGCACACCGCCGATGTGGGCCCCGTGCGCCATGCCGGCAGCGCCGGCTACGACCCCGAAACGCAGGCTTACCGGCTTGCCGGTTCGGGCGCCAATATCTGGTATGCCAAAGATGAATTCCACTACGCCTACAAAAAGCTGGACGGCGATTTCATCCTGCAGGCCCGCGGCAGGCTGCTCGGCGAGGGCGTCGACCCGCACCGCAAGTTCGGCTGGATGGTGCGTACGGGTATGGACACCAGCGCCGCCATGGTTTGCGCCGCCGTGCATGGCGACGGGCTGACGGCCATTCAGTTCCGCAGGAAGGCCGGAGCGAATGTCGAACAGGTCATCTCTCCCGTGAAGATGGCCGATGTCATTCAGCTCGAACGGCGCGGGCAGAGCTTCCTGCTCAGCGTCGCCCGTTTCGGCGACCCCTTCTGGACGGTGGAGGCGCCTTTCTTTGAATTCCCGGAAGAGCTGTTTGCCGGCCTGTACGTCTGCTCCCACAACCCGGATGTGGTGGAAGCCGCCGAATTCGACAATGTGCGTGTCGTTTTGCCCGCCCCGCCCGGCCTGGTGCCCTACCGGGACTACATCGGCAGCCACATCGAACTGATGGACATGGAAAGCGGCCGGCGAAAGGTGATCCATACCGCCCCCAACTCCCTGCAGGCGCCCAACTGGACGCCAGATGATAAACACTTGTTATACAACAGCGAGGGGCTGATCTACCGCCTGGAACTGGCCACCGGCAAAACGGAAGTCCTGAACACGGATTTTGTCAATGAGAACAACAACGACCATGTGCTGTCTTTCGACGGTAAAATGCTCGGTATCAGCAGTTCGAGCGGCGAGCAGGAATACGGCTCGCTGATCTATACCGTTCCCGTGGAGGGGGGCGTGCCGAAGCGCATTACGCCTGTCGGCCCGAGCTACCTGCACGGCTGGTCGCCCGACGGCAGATGGCTGGTATATACCGGCGGCCGCAATGGCATATATAACATTTACAAAATACCCTCCGACGGCAGCGGCCCGGAAGTAAAGCTCACGGATGAGCCCACTCTCGACGACGGCCCTGAGTACAGCCCCGACGGGAAGTACATCTACTTCAACTCCGCCCGGACCGGCTCTATGGAACTGTGGCGAATGAAACCCGACGGCAGCGGCCAGGAGCAACTCACCGACGACGATTTCCAGAATTGGTTCCCCCACTTCTCCCCCGATGGCAAGTGGCTGGTTTTCATCTCCTACCTGCCAGAGGTGCCGGCGGCGGATCATCCCTTCTACAAGCAGGTTTACCTGCGGAAGATGCCTGCCAATGGCGGACGGCCAAGGGTGATCGCCTACCTCTACGGCGGGCAGGGCTCCATCAACGTGCCAAGCTGGTCGCCCGACGGGAAGCAGATCGCCTTTGTGAGCAATACGGTGGTGGAGTAGCGGCCCGGCCATCCTGGCCGGAGGCCTGGTTAAATTGCTGTATTGTTATATTGTTGTCCTGGGCGCGGCCGCTTGTGTGGCGTTTCTGATAGTTCTGTTTGTCGACATGTTTTGGCTTTTGCCATATCAATTCAGGTTTCACATGAAAACACTTAACCATTTTTTTATTGTAACAACTGCCCTGCTGTGCGCCTGTACTACCACCGAAAAGCAAACGAGTGTAACCAACGCCAGCTTTGAAGCCAGCCCCCAACCTGTATCCGGACAGGATATGCAGCCTATTCTCAAATAACAACAGGTCTTTATAAAACTCCTGATCATGCTGAAAAAAACGCCTTTCTTCCTACTTGGCCTATTTCCACTTATTCTTACCGCCCAGATAACCGTCACCGGCTTCAACCACCTTGCCCTGTGGGTGAAAGACATCGAGGCCAGCACGGCCTTCTACCGCGACATCCTCGGCCTGGAGCCTATCGAAGTACCCGATGACCTGAAGGCCATCCGCTCCTGGTTCCGCTTCGGCGGCGGGCAGGACCTGCACCTGCTCGCCGGGCGTACGGAAGTTGTATCTGACAACGGCCGCAATTCCTCCCACTATTCCCTCACCATCTCCGATGCCGATGAGGTGGAGGCATTTCTCATCAAAAAAGGGCTGGCCTACCACCGCCAGCAACGCTTCGACGGCGCCTGGCAGATTTACATTTCCGACCCCGACGGCTACGTCATCGAACTGAACGAACCGCCTATCCTGTGGGATTATCTGCTGAACGGTAAGGATTTGAGCGGCTGGGATACTTACCTGGGCCCGCAATTCCCCCCCGGCAGCGAGGATCGTACGGGCGCCGAACCGATCGGGTTGAATAAGGACCCGAAACAAGTATTTACGATAGTGCACGAGGACGGAAAGCCCGCCCTCCGCATCTCCGGCGAGCACTTCGGGGGCATCTCCACAGTGAAGGAATATGAAAACTACCATCTCCAGCTCCAGTTCAAATGGGGTAAAGAGAAATGGCATCCCCGCCAGAACGCGAAGAGGGACAGCGGCGTCCTCTACCACGCCAACGGCCAGCACGGCGCCGACTGGGGCTTCTGGATGCAATCGCAGGAATTCCAGGTGCAGGAGGGTGACTGCGGCGATTACTGGGGCGTGGCCGGCGCGGTGACGGACATCCCGGCCAGGCGGCAGGGGGAAAAAGACTGGGTGTATGACCCCGAGGGGCAGCCGACGGCCTTCGCCGAAGGAACGGAAGCTGGCCGCCGCTGCATCAAATCGCCGGACGCGGAAAAGCCTTCTGGCGAGTGGAATACGCTCGACCTGTATTGCTACGGCGGCACGGCAGTGCATGTGGTGAACGACAAGGTGGTGATGGCGCTTTTCAACTCCCGGCATCCGGCGGGCGGTGGAATGCAGCCGCTGACGAGGGGGAAGGTCCAGATCCAATCGGAAGGGGCGGAGGTGTACTACCGGAATATCCGCATCCGGCCGATCGGGGAAATCCCGGCGAAGGTGCTCGTAATGAAGTGAAGTAAGTGGTTGCAAATCTTTGAGGTTTCGCATTCCCACAATCAAAAGAAACAACGACATGACAAAAAACCTCCTCCCCTTTCTCCTCTCCCTGTTCCTCCTCCCGGCCTACGGCCAGAAATTCGAAGGCCTGGCCCTGACGCCCCCTATGGGCTGGAACAGTTGGAACACCTTCGCCACCGATATCAACGAGCAACTGGTGCGCGATATCGCCGACGCCTTTGTCGCCCTGGGCCTCAAAGATGCCGGCTATGAATACATCGTGCTGGACGACGGCTGGATGGCCCGCGAGCGGGACGCAGAGGGCAACCTCGTCGCCGATCCGCAGAAATTCCCCGGCGGGATGAAGGCCCTGGCCGATTACGTCCACTCCAAAGGCCTGAAGTTCGGCCTGTACAACTGCGCCGGAACGAAGACCTGCGCCGGCTACCCCGGCAGCCGCGGCCATGAGTACCAGGATGCCCGCCTGTACGCCGGCTGGGGCGTCGATTATCTGAAATACGACTGGTGCAATACCGGCAAGCTCCATGCCGGGGAAGCCTATATCACCATGCGCGACGCCCTCTACGCCGCAGGGCGCCCCGTGGTGTTCAGCATCTGCGAATGGGGCGACAACGAGCCCTGGAAGTGGGCCGCCGATGTCGGCCACCTCTGGCGGGTCACCGGCGATATCACCCCTTGCTGGGACTGCGAGCTGGGGCACGGCAACTGGTCGTCCTGGGGCGTATGGCGCATTATTAACATGCGGAAAGGCATCCGTTCAGCAACCGGCCCGGGGCATTGGAACGATTTCGATATGATGGAAGTGGGTAACGGCATGACGGAAGGCGAAGACCGCGTACATTTCGGTATGTGGGCCATGCTGGCCTCCCCCCTTATCATGGGCAACGACCTGAGGAGCGCCTCGAAGGCAACGCTCGACATCCTGACGAATAAAGAAGTCATCGCCGTCAACCAGGATTCGCTCGGCATTCAGGGCTTCCGCTTTATGGACGAAGGCGGCATCGACATCTGGCTGAAACCCCTCGCCAGGGACGAATGGGCCATGTGCTTCGTCAATAAAAGGGAAGAAGCCGCCGAACTCGATTTCGACTGGCGCCGCGAGCACATCGGCGATAATACTGCCAACCGCAGCCTGGAGGTACACCGGCGCGCCTACCTGATTCGCGACCTGTTCAAAAAACGGGATATCGGAACGACGGAAAGCAACCTGAAAGCCGTCATTCCAGGGCATGACTGCCTGATGGTGCGCCTTAGGAAAATCTAAAAGCCAACCGCCACCTGTTTTGATTCTACTCCTCCATCTGTCACCGCCTGCAGGAAATATACGCCTTCCGCCAGGCCTTCAACATGTATTTCCTGCCTGTTCATGCCGGAGCCGGCAAGCTCTTTTACGAGCTGCCCACAGGCATCCAACAACTGCACTTTCCGCAGGGGCCGGCAAGAAACGATATTCAGTATTTCACCGGCCGGGTTGGGGAATACCTCCATCGCAGGGTGGGCGCTGCCCGCCTCCTCCACCGCCGTCACGCATTCCAACCCCATAATGCGCTCCCAAAGTTGGTTGTCAAAGGAAGAATAGGCGGGGCTGACGCCTCCGGCGCTCTCCCCCTGCCTTACCACCACCAGCCCGAGGCTGGGCACGACGTAGATTTTTTGGTCGTCCTTACCCAAAGCGGCGATGAGGCCGGCCGGCGCTTCGGGGATGAGGCTGCCGGGGAAGGAAAACTGCAGGCCGGGCAGTTGATAGGAGGCCTTGCCGTTGAGCCACCAGAGGTAGCCATAAGAGGGGTTCATCGGCTGGGAACTATTTGTCATCGCCTCAAAATAGGCGGTGTCGGCCATGATGACGTCTCCGTCCCAGGCGCCCCTCGCCAGGATGAAGAGGCCGAAGCGGGCCATATCGCGGGCGCGGCTGTAGTAGATGTAGTTGAACCAGAAACCATCCATGCCGATGCGGTTGCCCAGGCGAAGGCGGGTATAGATATTTTTGTTGATGCCTGTGGCTTCCTCCATGGCATCCTGCACGATGCGGTAGGCGGAATTGTGGTAGGCCCAGCGCGCGCCGGGCGCGGCCAGGCATTGGAAACATTCCGGTTCGAAGCAATTCTCAACAGAGCCGGGAGGCTCCAGGCTGTCATCCAGGCCGGAGGCCATGGAGATGTGATGGCGGATAGTAATGAGCGCTTCTTCATCGGGGAGGCAGGACGTCCAGCCTTCGCCCAGGTAGTCCCGGATAGGGTCTTCGATGCTGAGATAGCCGTCCTCCTGCGCCAGGCCTACCATCACCCCCATCAGGCTCTTGCCGGCAGAGGCCCAGTACCAGGCGGAATCCTGAGTGAAAGTTCCGAAATATTCCTCCACAACGATCTTCCCGTCTTTGAGGATGATAAATGCTTTGGTGTTCTTTTCTCCGACAAATTGCAGGAGGCTATCCACCTTGTCGGCGCACCAACTGAGCTCCTCCGGCTCTATGCGGGCCCATTCGGCGCCGGCGAGGGGTGGGAAGTAGAGGCTCTGAGATAAAGAGAGGTTGAGCCAGAAGACAAGGGTAAGGATAAGGATTGACCGCATAGATGATTTTTTCGGTTAGACGGAAAAAGGCATCTCAGGTTTAATAGAGATCGAGGCCAGGTTTAAGAACCTATCTACGGGGGGCGGAAGGAAGGTACTCAAACCTGTGCCGGAGGGGGCTGAAAACCACGAAGCCGTCCCGGAAAATGTTCCGGGACGGCTTCGTCAGCGCGGTAATACCCGCACGTTCACCGAAGGCGCGGGCAAAAAACCTACTTCTTGGCCATCCACTCTTCGATGGACTTCTTGTTCATTTTCACATACTCTTCGTTGCCGGCCTTTTCAGCCAGTTCCATGGACATCTTGGCGGCCTTGATGGCCTCTTCCTTCTTGCCCAGGTCGGCCAGGATGAGGGCCTTGCGGCGTACCTGCCAGAAGCGCGGGCTATCGCCTGCAGTGGCCTTTTCGATCCAGGCCAGCGCCTGGTTCAGGTCTTTGCCGGCATCGTGGTAGTAGCTGGCGGCGGCATAGTAGTCATTCTGGCTGGGGCCGTTCATGACGCTTTCGATAGAGGCCATGACCTGTTCTTCGGTATTGACTTCCAGCGGCAGGGTGACCACAGTCTTATCCCAGAAAAGGCTGATGTCGGCCGAATTCGATTCGATATTGCCGATGTGGAGAGTCATCGTTTCCACTTTCGTATCCCAGGTTTGCGCTTTGACCGATACCACGGCGGCAGCTTCTTTTTCCAGGTAGCTGCCCCAGTTGCCGCTTTCGTAGGGATAGAACATGAACTTCCACTCCACAGCGGTGGGCGTAGCCAGTACGGCATAGTCGCCTGCCTTCAGTTTGGAGCCGGCGATCATCACATCTTCGGAGAAGGAAAACTTGGTGGCCGCGTTGGCGCCCAGGCGCCAGGGTTTCCCGTAGGGCACCAGGCCGTCTTCAGCGAAGACCGTACGGCCTTTCACGTTGGGGCGGGAGTAGGCGATAGTCACATCGGTCAGGCCAACTGTTTGCTTAAGTTCACTGGAGGGGCTGGCGGCCGGCGTCTTGATCTGGCCGTTGAGATCCAGCGCAGCAAAGGATAAAATCATCAGCAATGCGCTAAGATTCAGTAACACTTTTTTCATCATTAGTTGGATTTGGTTTTAGAATTGGCAAAATTCGCGGCTAAATTAATGCTTTTCTCCTGCATCCTTGTTTTTTAAAACCTTTTTTAGATTTTCTTAAGAATTCCGCAGATAAAGAGTTTATTGCTTATGCAGTACTTAAAGAACGACCGGCTTCCCACTATCCGCCCCGACTGGCCCGGCAATCCGCACGATGGCCGGCGCTTCCATTATGTCCACGAGCCGTTCTACCCCTCCTTCCGCAAGCTGCTGAAGTGGCAGCTCAGCCCCAACCCGCAACGGGCGGAGAAAAAGGCCGACGGATGGGCGCCGGCCCGGGCCAGCGATTTCAGCTATCTGCTGGACAAAAGACAGGACTGCATCGCCTGGCTGGGCCACGCCACCTTTCTCATACAGCTCAACGGCATCCGCCTCATCACCGACCCCATCTTCAACGGCCTGCCCTTCCTGAAACGGCGGGTGGAACTGCCCTTCCCGCTGGAACAAGTCCGGGACATCGACTATATCCTGCTCTCGCACGACCACCGCGACCATTGTGATAAACGCAGCCTTCAGGGCCTGCTGAAATACAACCGCCCCCGGAAAATCCTGGCGCCGCTGAAGCTGTCCGCCGTCATCGCTTCCTGGGTAGGCAGCACGCCCATCGAGGAGGCCGCCTGGTACCAAACCTACCGCGCCGAAGGCGTGGAAGTCACCTTCCTGCCCACCCGCCACTGGAGCCGCCGCGGACTGTTGGATTTCAACCGGGTGCTGTGGGGCAGCTTCCTGGTCCGAAGCGGCGACAGGCAGGTATATTATGGCGCCGACAGCGGCATGGGGCCTCACTTCGAGGAGATCGGCCGGCTCTTTCCCGGTATCGGCCATGCCCTGATCGGCATCGGCGCCTATAAGCCGGCCTATATGATGCAGGAAATCCATACCAGCCCGGGGGAAGCCCTGCAGGCCTTTCAGCAACTGGGCGCCCGAACACTCATCCCCATGCACTACGGCGCCTACGACCTCTCCGACGAGCCGGCGAGCGAGCCCTACTACGAAATTCAGCGCCACTTCCGGGAAGCCGGCTTACTGGAAAAACTGCGGCTGCCTGCAGTAGGAGAAGCGGTGGGGTTTGAATGAAGAGGCGATGGATAGAATTTTTACTTACCTTTGGCGTCTGAAATGGAATAAGCGATCATCAATAAATCCATCATGCAATCCGTAGTCGTTTTCTGTGGGGCCAATACCGGCGCCAACCCCCTCTACGCCCACACCGCCGCCGAGCTGGGGCGCACCCTGGCCCAACGCCGCATACAGATCGTTTACGGCGCCGGCAAGGTCGGCCTGATGGGCGTCATGGCAGAGGCAGCCCTGCAGGCAGGCGGCGAGGTGGTTGGCGTCATCCCCTTCTTCCTGCGCAAAAAGGAAGTCTGCCACGAAGGGCTCGCCAAACTCTATGTTGTGGACAGCATGCACGAACGCAAGATCAAGATGGCGCAACTCTCCGAGGCCGTCATCGTCCTGCCCGGCGGCTACGGCACCCTCGACGAGGTATTCGAAATGCTGACCCTGGCGCAGCTCGGGCAGGGGCGGCACCCGGTAGGCATCCTCAACATCAATGGCTTCTACGACAACCTCATCAGCCAACTGAACCACATGGCGGCCGAGGGCTTCCTCAAACCCGCCCACCGCGAACTGCTGCTGATCGCCGACTCCATCCCCGCCCTGCTGGATAAGCTGGAACATTACGAGGCCCCGCCGAAGGAGGGGAAGTGGATTAAGTTGTAGGGGGAGCATGTATTCGAATCCCGAATTTTAGCCGGCCCGCAGAGACGGCCAACGAATTTCGTGTTTGGGTGTTTCAGCTGAAGTATTGGAGTTCCCCATTGGCATAAAAGATCAAAAAATCGTAATTTTGCACCCGCAAAAATGATCCTTTGAGCCGCTGAGCGGTTAAACAGAGAAACCTTTCGGGTTCTTTGACAAATTGCGCAGGCAGGCCTTAGCCCACGCAATTTGTCAAAGAAAAAAAATCATTCACACAACAAACCGGAAATCAATGCAATCCGTAGATCAAAAACTCAAGTACAAAGTCAAAGATATCCACCTGGCGGACTGGGGCCGCAAGGAGATCGAACTGGCCGAGGCCGAGATGCCCGGCCTGATGGCCCTGCGCGAAAAGTATGGCAAGGACAAGCCCCTGCGGGGCGCGCGCATCGCCGGCTGCCTCCACATGACCATTCAGACGGCCGTTCTCATTGAAACGCTGATTGAACTGGGAGCGGAGGTGAGCTGGTCGTCCTGCAATATCTTCTCCACGCAGGACCATGCCGCCGCAGCCGTTGCCGCCGCCGGCATCCCGGTCTATGCCTGGAAAGGGCAGACCGAAGAAGAGTTCTGGTGGTGCATCGAACAGACCCTCTTCGCCTTCGAAGACGGCCAGCCGCTCAACATGATCCTCGACGACGGCGGCGACCTGACCAACCTTGTGCTGGACCAACATCCGGAACTGGCCGCCGGCGTCAAAGGCCTGAGCGAGGAAACCACCACTGGCGTACACCGCCTCTACGAGCGCATGAAGAAGGGAACCCTGCCCATGCCGGCCATCAACGTGAACGACTCCGTGACCAAGTCCAAATTCGACAACAAATACGGCTGTAAGGAATCGGCAGTGGATGCCATCCGCCGCGCTACCGACATCATGATGGCCGGCAAGGTGGCCGTCGTGGCCGGCTATGGCGACGTGGGCAAAGGCACCGCCGCTTCCCTGCGGGGCGCCGGCTGCCGCGTCATCGTCACCGAAATCGACCCCATCTGCGCCCTGCAGGCC